>QKCT01000046.1 GCA_003245625.1 Bacillota bacterium
AATGGTGTCAGTACAAACCAATTCTTCAATTGGTGAGTCGTCTATTTTCTTTGTTGCATCTCCGGATAATAACGGATGAGTACAGCAAACATAGATTTTCTTCGCCCCAGCTTCCTTTAGCGCTTTTGAAGCTACTGTAATCGATCCAGCAGTATCAACCATATCGTCGATAATAATACAATTTTTATCTTTGACTTCCCCGATGATATTCATAACGGAAGCTACATTCGGTTTTGGTCTCATTTTATCGATAATGGCAATTGGTGAATGTAATACATTTGCCAAGTCTCTCGCTCTAGTTGCTCCACCATGATCTGGGGATACAACACAAACATCTTCTAAGTTTAATGATAATAAATATTTGGCGATTAAAGGAAGCGCTCGGAAGTTATCGATTGGAATATCGAAGAATCCTTGAATCTGCGCTGCATGTAAATCCATTGCAATTACTCTCGTCGCTCCTGCAACTTGTAATAAATCGGCAATCAATTTCGCAGAGATTGGTTGTCTCGCTCTTGCTTTGCGATCTTGACGAGAATATCCATAATATGGCATTACGATATTAACTTCTCTTGCTGAGGCTCTTTTCAAAGCATCGATCATAATCAGTAATTCCATCACTTTTTCGTTGACAGGGGAATTTGTAGATTGAATTACAAATACTTTATGTCCTCGAACGGTTTCAGGAATATCTACGTTAATCTCCCCATCCGCAAATTTCATTACTTCACATTTAGATACCGGTATTCCAACAAAGTCAGCGATATCTTGAGTCAATTGAGGATTGGAACTTAACGCGAAAATTTTAACTTTAGAGCCATGAAAAACTGCCATCAAATCACCATTTTAATACGACGAACAGACCAGTTCGTCATATCCTTTCTCTATTCATTTAGTCTTAGAATGTTTTGCAATTATATTATACAACATGTAAAACAAATAAAAAAGCACTAACTTTCGTCAGTGCTATTCTTCTTCAGCTTTAAGCTCTGGAAGTTTTTGAAACGCATCGAGCACGACCTTTTCAATCATTGCTCTTGTTTCACTGTTGATAGGATGTGCGACATCTTTATAGTCGCCGTTTGGCATCTTACGGCTAGGCATCGCAACAAAAAGACCATTTTTCCCCTCAATGATACGCAGTTCATGTACGACGAAGCAATTGTCGATAGTGATTGCAGCAATTCCTACAAGGCGATTATCCCCGTCAATTCGTTTTGCGCGTACTTCTGTAATTTCCACACTACCACCTCTTTAGCAAATTATATCACGGATATTTTCGGCTTTGCAATGGGTTGTATGAAATTTCTATAAAAAATTGTAAATGTTTGTGAAATATTTACCTTTATTTTCCAGAACGAACTGTTTTGCCAAGGAATCATCTCCTCTAATAATCTTGATTAAAGTAGAGCCTGATCCCGTCATTGTTAACCCCTCTTCGCCTAATTCATTCTTAATATGTTCATAGGCTGATTTTACCTTTTTATTGTTATCAACTGCGATTTTTTGTAATGCGTTATGAATGTTTTTGATAAAATCTTCAGTGCTATTTTTTTGTATTGATTTGCGGATTTTTTTACTATCTACATTATCAAAACCAAAACGATCTCCTAATGTAAAGATGTCTTCTGTTGAGATATACTCTCGCGGATTTACAAGAAGCACTTTGCAATCGGTGAAGTCAAAATCAAATTTTGTTATACGTTCTCCGATTCCTTCTACAAACGCTGGATAATCTACCAGACAGTAAGGAATATCTGCACCAAATTTGATGCCAATGTTTTGCAGTTGTTCCAAAGATAATCCCAGATTAAAAAGTCGATTAATACCGCGAATAATAGCCGCAGCATCGACAGAGTTTCCAGCTAAACCGGCTCCAAAGGGAATTACCTTTTTGATGGTAACCGTGACCCCTTTGTTTGGAGCGTATTCTTGAATCATATATCTTGCTGATTCAATCACTAAATTGTTTTGGTTAGAAAGGAATAAGTCATTGGATTTAATGATCGCAATTCCTGGTGAGTCAAGTTCTTCAATTGTGATTTCATCATATAGATCCACTTTCGTATTGATCATTTCTAGATTGTGATATCCATCTTCGCGACGGCCAATTACGTTTATGAATAAGTTTACTTTTGCATATGCTTTTTCTGTAATCATTGTTTCACATCCTTGAGAATTGTTTTTTTATTTTGTTTCAATAATATGCGCCATCCTATTAGGCTTACAATTGCCGCTCCAAATGCACCAACTATCAAATCTAACATTGTATCCATCAATCCATATGATTGCGGAAACACAATCGAGTCATTGATCCATTGATATCGCTGCATATTTCTTACTGTTTCTGAATTTATATTATATGCAATCGTATCTACAGCGAATTCATAAAACTCCCATAGTACCAATAGTGTAATAGAAAAAGTGAATGCAAACAAACTTAGGATCCCTGGACTTAAAGATAAGATTTCCTTTTTGTTTATGCTCCACATATGGATAATTTCATACCCTATGATTGCGATGATAAAACCACTGACGGTATGCAATATCTTGTCATATCCTTGTACTGTTACTAGAAAATTGTGAATATTTCCTAATACCAAAGCCGCAAAGAGGAAGATTAATAACACAACTTCTAAATAGTTTGGAATATCAATCTTATATCTCGCTTCTATGATTCCGGGAGCGGAAAATAAAAGCATTGCTAGAATCGCTAAGAAAAGATTGGAGTACCCTGCATCTCGAACGTTCGAATCTGCCGCAAATACAATACTTAAGACCGCTCCAATTAGTTCTAATGCTGCAATTGACATAAAAATGATGTATAAAATGCGATGTGGTTCAATTTTTTTACCGCTTTTTTTCATATATCTTCACCCCTATATTCCGTTGTGATAGATATATTTTAACATATCAAATTGTGTTTTACGTGTGTTTTGTGAATTATAGGATATCAATGTTCAGAATGTCATTTGCATTGATTTTTTCGTATGTGGTTAAAACAAGTAATCTGTTTTCATAGTCAATCTTCTTGATTTTTCCAAACGTTGTTTTTGAATATCCATTTTCAAAATAAGTAACCGCCATTTCCGTTTGCTCTATCATCGCTTGTTTTAGATTTTGATCTAAAGACTCTAGTTCATCTTCACTTAAAATCGGCTTTTGGGTTTGTCCCATTCGATATTTCATTTCTTTTAACATCGAATTAAAACCATTCAATGCATCAAAAGCGGCCCATTTAATGATTCCTCGATCTTGATAGGTATTAAGCATGGTGACCACCTACCATATCGTTTCGAGCTTTGATTGTAGAAGAATCTAATTCGCTAGAGGCGCGGTTCACGCTGTTTCTTCCATATCGCTCTTTTATTTCATCCATAGCGGTAAAAACAGCTTGTTCTTTTAAAACCTCTTGAATATCTTCAAACAAATTGATTTGATATCCTTTTTTATCCACGAAGTTTGTTACGGCAATTCTTACAACCCGTATCGGTGAATTATCATAGAACTTATCCATCAAATCCAAACAAGCTTTATAAACATGAGATTCATTCTGCGTGGGAGCGGGAAGTTTCATTTGCCTAGAGAAACCACCACCGACATCTTTACTGTAGGCCAAACCAAAATGAACTGTGTTTGCTAGTTTTTGTCCCAACCTTAACCTTCTACAGACATCATCTACCATCTCTCGAATGATTTGATAAATCTCCGGTTTATAATAATCTTGGAATAAAGTTTGACCTATTCCATAAGATTTATTTGTCGGTTTAATGTTCATTTTTTGTTGTATTAAACTCATGTCGATTCCATGAGTGTGATAGTATAATTCTTCACCAATAATCCCAAACTTTTTCTTCAGTTTTTTCACATCGTATTTTGCGATGTCCCCAATCTTGTAAATCCCCATCCGATTGAGGTTCCGCTCTGTGTTTCTGCCGATGCCCCACATCTTAGATAATGGTGTCACCGGCCATAATTTAGTCTCTAAATCCTTATACTCCCATTTTGCGATAAAATCTGGTGAATGTTTCGATTCAATATCAAGTGCAAGCTTTGCCATAAGCATGTTTGGACCAATCCCACATGTAGCATAAATCTTTGTTTCATCGTACACCGTCTTCAAAATTTCCTTGGCCAATTCGTAATCGGTTTTTTTATAATAATTCATGTATTCTGTCATATCAATAAAAACCTCATCTACAGAATAAACATAAATATCCTCTTCCGAAACAAAACGAAGGTAAATTTCAACGATCTTAGTAGAGTATTCTAAATAGGTATTCATCTTTGGTTTTCGATAAATGATATCAATCGTTTTTGGCAATTCATATACGCGGCATCTATTTGGTACGCCGAAAGTCTTTAAATACGGTGAAACCGCCAAAACTATGGA
>QKCT01000082.1 GCA_003245625.1 Bacillota bacterium
ATTCGCAAACGGATGCCTTGGTTACTGATTCTATTGGTCTTGAATTTGGTGACTAGTAGTATTATCACTGGGTATCAACAAATCTTGATTTTGTTGCCAACACTCTCGATATTTATGCCACTAATTAGCAACATGGCCGGAAACTCCGGAACTCAGAGTTTGGGTATCATCATCCGTTTATTCGCAAAGAATCAATTGGATGAGAAACGCAGTGTTTGGAAGCATTTATTGAATGAATTCCTAACAGGAGTTGTCAATGGGTTCATCATTGCTGTACTGCTGTTTGGAATCGTTTTATTGTTTAATACTATCAAAGGAACAGATTTTTCGGAGGGAATTCGCTTTGCTCTAGTTGTAGCGGTTTCCATTAATGTTGCATTGATTCTATCAACCATTTCCGGTACTTTAATTCCTTTGATTATTAGTTTTTTGAAATTGGATCCCGCAGTTGCCTCGGGGCCATTTATCACCACAGTCAACGACATTTTGAGTTTGTTGATCTATTTCTCATTGGCAACGATTATGATTACGAATTTGGTCTAAAAGAAGGAGGTGTGAAGCATGGATTTTTTCAATGAAGAACAACGTGATTTTCAAAGTGAAATCAAGGAATTGATTCTTTTGAATAACCCCAATTTAGAAATCGAGTTAGAAGAATACCATCTCTTTGACATCTCTCGAGTTGTGATTGAATTAGAACCAGAGGAATTACAACGCTTTTTCCGGGCTATTAGTTCTGATATGTCTGCATCGATTTTTGAATATCTGGAAGAATCCGAAGCGGAACACATCATTCAGTACTTGTCTGAAGATCGAATCGTACGAATCATAGAAAACATGGACTTAGACGACGCAGTAGACTTGCTGAAGTACCTGAACAAGGAAGGATTGCGTCTCTTAAATAAAATTAATTTAGCAAAGCGCAAAGAAATCAAGAAGATCATGTCTTATACCGAGAATGAAATCGGTGCGTTCATGTCTGACAGTTTTCTTACTGTTGATGTTCACTTCAGCGTAAAACAAGCAATGGTTCATGTCACTCAAAACGCGCATGAAGTAGATTACATTTCGATTCTATATGTGACTGACAATCAGCGTTTGGTTGGTTACCTTAAATTAAAAGATTTGATTGTCGCAAGAGCAGAAGAGAAAATCGAAGAAATTATGGAAACCAGAATTGCGAAGGCTTTGCCTCATGAAAACAAAGAGTCTGTCGCACTTATGATGCAAGAAACAAATGAATCATCAATTCCGATTGTCAATGAGAATGATCAAATCTTGGGAATCATCACTCATGATGACCTCATGGATATCATCGCCTTACAGGAAGAGGAAGATTATACCAAGTTTGCAGCTGTTATAGATACGGAGATTGATATTGAAAAAGCGAACTTAAAAAAATCCGTTAAATCTCGGTTGCCATGGCTTTCCATTCTTCTTGGTTTATCGATGGTAACGTCGATTATCTTATCTTTGTTTGAACATCATCTAGATATTAATGATGGAGCGTTGCTTGGATCTAGGCTGGCTGTGTATCTTCCGTTAATCCTAGGAATGTCAGGAAATACAGGAACTCAAAGTCTGGCGGTTATGATTCGTTATTTAACCAAAAATGAAGACATCGATTCCCAACAGATCCGTTATCATCTCTTTCGAGAAGTAAGAACTGGGATTTCTCAAGGTTTTATCATCGGTTCTTTGATATTCGGTATGATCATCATTACTCGATTGATTACCTCTGGGTCCATTCTATCCTTGGATTTAACCTATGCAGGTGTTACAGCGGTATCTGTCTTTATCGCATTGTCGGTTTCGACAACCTTAGGAGCATTAATTCCTTTGTTGATGGCAAAACGAAAGATCGACCCTGCAGTTGCATCCGGACCATTTATCACCACTGTTTCCGATATCATCACTTTATCAATCTATTATTCCATCAGTATGCTAATACTATTACCACTATTTTAAAGGAGAACAATTATGGATTTTACAGGAAAAGAAAAAGCTCTGTTACGCCGTTTGGCAAATGAGAGACCAATTATGTTTCAAATAGGTCAAGGAGGCGTAACTCCCAATATCGTTCAGAATATATTGGATAATTTAAGAAAATATGAAGTCGGTCGAGTCACGGTACTGAAATCTAGTCCGGATGATTTTGACCAAATCGTTATGGAGTTAGAACAACACGGTATCATCGTCGTCTACATCATAGGTCGTGTTTTACTGCTTTATAAAGAAAACAAAGAATTGAAGAACCGGATTCGTTTCTCATGAAAATCCTTTTAACAAACGACGATGGGTATAATGCAGAGGGGATCCGCCTTCTCTTTGATAAACTTCAAAAATATGGAGATGTTATTTTGGTTGCGCCAGAAGAGCACATGTCTGGATCCTCCATGTCGAGAGCGTTTTGGGGAAAGATGAAAGTCATCGAACATGAAAAAAACGTCTATTCCGTGAGTGGTACTCCAGCTGACGCAGTAGTCATGGCTTTATATGCTCTTAATATTCGGCCGGATGTTGTCATATCTGGAATAAACAATGGATATAATATTTCTACAGACACCACATATTCTGGTACGATCGGTGCTGCTATGGAAGCTACAAAAATAGGAATACCAGCAATCGCTTTTTCTGCGGATTGGAATGATTTTGATCATGCCAAAAAGGATTTAGACTATGTTATGAATTTTATCTTGAACAAAAATCTATTATCGGATAAGTATCTTTTGAATGTTAATTTTGTACGCAAAACCATTAAAAAGACAAAAGGTATTATGATTACCGATCTTGGTATTCGTCCAACGGAATATTATTACGAACGAGAAGGGGAGTATTTCATTTCAAAACGTAACCATCTACCGTTTGAACCGGAAGAAGGGACGGACATTTATGCAATTCGCAATGGCTATATTTCCATTACACCTCTCAAATATGGGAATCAAACAGAATATGGTCTGCGAGAACTTCGAAATAAGGTGAGTCGTAGTGAATAAGCGGAAAATCATTCTCTTTTCCATTTACATCCTCAATTTAATTATTGTTTTCATCGTGATTGGATTTTTTTCCGATAATCCATTTTTAAACATCGTACTCGCCATCTATTTGATGTTAATTTCATCTTTCATATTTTTTGCAAATCGCAAGAAGAACTAAAGGAGTTGTTAATATGATCAACAAAGAAACTGTCAAACAAATACTGGAGGAAGCTCGATCGTGCACGGTCGTCGCAGCTACAAAATATGGGGAAGCAGCTGATATCGTTGAACTTGTAGAACTTGGGATCACGGATATCGGTGAAAATCGTGTTCAACCTTTCTTAGAAAAATACGAGGTTTTGCACGATTTAGATATTACCTGGCATTTCATTGGGCATTTACAATCCAAAAAGGTGAAGCAAGTAATCGATAAAATAGACTACCTGCATTCTTTGGATCGTTTGAATCTTGCTGAAGAGATACAAAAACATCGGAAATTGCCTTTAAAATGTTTTGTCGAGGTGAATATTTCAAATGAATCCTCCAAGTATGGATTAAATCCGGATGAAGTAGTCGAATTTTGCGCAAAAATGCAAAATTATGATACAATACATATAGTAGGTCTGATGGGAATGGCCACTTTGACTGAGGACGAATCAATCATTGAACATCAGTTTACACTGTTAAAGAATTTGTTGACAGAAGTCAATAAAAATCTGAATTTAGAATTGGACAGTCTTTCCATGGGCATGTCTAATGATTATAAGGTAGCGATGAAAGTCGGAGCGACCCATTTGCGTTTGGGATCGATACTATTTAGAAGCGAGGAATAAGTATGGCATTATTTTCCAAAAGTACCAAGATTGAACCAACCAATGTCGATTTCGATGATTTGAAGTTTTATCGCGTAACGGACTCGAAAGGCATCTATGATTATGCAGAACAAATCATGCATCGTTATCCAATTGTTCTGAATTTTACCGATTGTTTAATCTCCGAGGCAAATGAAGTCCTGATGTTTTTATCCGGAGTTCTTTATGCTTGTGATGGAGAAATCATGAAAATTCAGGATAAGATCTATTTAATGGCTCAAAAATCCGATTTGTTGGGACCGACTTTAACCAAATTCGTCAACGATTACAAAAAGAAATGAGTGAAAGAAATCCATGATTTTAGATTTAATATTAACCATCATATATAATTTTTTGAATGTTTACATGTTTATAATATTCGTTTATGTCATTTTGTCTTGGACACCTCTGATCAATTCTCAGTTCTCTCGAATTCTCGGAACTGTGGTTGATCCTTATCTGAATATTTTTCGCGGGAAACTAATCGTAGGAATGTTTGATTTGGGTGGTACATTGGGAATCTTACTACTGTACTTGGTAACGATTTTGATGCGCAGTTTTATCATGTAGCAAATTCCAGTTTATTTATCTTGAAAAAAAAGCATAAATTGTGTATAATTTGAGAGAATATAAATCATAGAAGAGGACAATACTTCATCGAATGAGAAAGATAGAGAGTACCGGGTATGGTGGAACCGGACAGGAATGCGATGATGTTATCACCTTGGAGTGGATTGTTGAATCAAGTAAGCGGTCCCGTCACCAGGCGTTAACTGGAACCAAGTGCCGAAAACACGGATTTTCGGAAACAAAGGTGGTACCGCGGCTCTGTCGTCCTTTTTTGGGACGATTTTTTTATTTTTTAGGAGGCATTTATGGAAAAGAGAAACTACAAAGACACATTGAACATGCCAGTAACTGATTTCCCTATGCGTGGGAATCTGGGACAAAACGAACCCCCTCTCCAAGCAAAATGGGATGAGATGGATCTGTATCAACTGGTAATGAAAAAGAACGAAGGTCGCCCTTCGTATATTTTGCATGATGGTCCACCGTATGCAAACGGATCGATTCATGCAGGAACAGCGATGAACAAAATTTTGAAAGACTTTGTTCTTCGTTACAAAAATATGTCAGGATTTCGTGCGCCATATATCCCTGGTTGGGATACTCATGGTCTACCGATTGAAAACAATTTGACCAAGGTCAAGAAAGTCAACCGTAAAGCGATGAGCGTTGCGGATTTTCGTGAACTTTGTCGTGAGTTTGCCTTGGAGCAAGTTGATATTCAGCGTCAACAATTTCGCCGATTGGGAGTGCTTGGTGAATGGTTCCAACCGTATTTGACACTACAGGAATCGTTTGAAGCCGCTCAAATTCGAGTGTTTGGGAAAATGGTCGAGAAAGGGTTAATCTATAAAGGATTAAAGCCGGTTTATTGGTCTCCGTCTAGCGAAACTGCATTAGCAGAAGCTGAAATTGAATATCATGATCATGTATCTCCTTCCATCTATGTGGCGATGCCTGGAGTCGAATTGTTAGGGAAATTACCAAAAAATACTGATTTCTTAATTTGGACCACAACTCCTTGGACCATTCCAGCCAATTTAGCTATCGCTGTTGGACCAGAGATTGAATATGTTGTTGTGGAAGTCAAAGACAAGAAATACCTCTTAGGGAAATCAAGATTGGACGCTCTTACAGAAGTCTTCCATTGGGAAGAACCGAAAATCTTGCAAAACGTATTCGGTTGGGAACTCGAGAATATGACGTATAAACATCCATTGTATGATCGCGTTTCACCGATTATCTTGGGGGATCATGTAACGGTTGAAGACGGTACAGGTTTGGTTCATACCGCTCCTGGACATGGAGAAGAGGACTTTATCGTTGGACAAAAATACGGTTTGGATGTATTCTGTCCAGTAGATGAACAAGGTTGTATGACCAAGGAAGCCGGTGAGCGTTTTGCCGGATTGTTTGTTGAAGACTGTAATGGCGAAGTCATTAAAGCGTTGGATGAACTCGGTGTTCTACTTGGACGTTTCGATATTAGTCATAGTTACCCTCATGATTGGCGTACAGGAAAACCTGTCATCTTCCGCGCTACCGCACAATGGTTTGCGAATATTGATGACTTAAAGAACGATATCCTACAAGCAATCCAGACTGTGAAATGGTATCCTTCTTGGGGAGATATCCGTTTGGGAAATATGATCAAAGATCGTGGGTCTTGGTGTATTTCTCGTCAACGTGTTTGGGGTGTTCCAATTCCAGCGTTTTATACGGAGAAAGATACTGCAATTCTAGATCCTGAAGTCATTGAACACGTTGCACAGATTTTCGCAAAAGAAGGGTCGAATGCTTGGTTTAGAAAAGAAGCGAAAGACTTGTTACCAGAAGGATATACTCATCCGGATTCACCGAATGGTATTTTCCGAAAAGAAACAGACATCATGGATGTTTGGTTTGACTCAGGCTCCTCTCATCATGGTTCATTAATCGAACGTGGACAACCTTATCCAGCGGATTTATACTTGGAAGGTTCTGACCAATATCGCGGTTGGTTCAATTCAAGCTTGATCACTGGAGTAGCGACCAAGAAACAATCTCCATACAAGACTTTAGTCTCACATGGATTTGTATTAGATGGAGAGGGTCGAAAGATGTCCAAATCCTTAGGAAATGTTGTCGATCCAAATAAAGTATCGGACACATTAGGAGCGGATATATTGCGTTTATGGGTATCCTCCGTAGACTATCAAGCAGATGTTCGATTGTCTGACAATCTTATCAAGCAAGTTTCAGAATCCTACCGTAAAATTCGCAATACGATCAAGTTCTTACTTGGAAACATCTATGATTATGACGATGCAAAAGATAAAGTGTCATTCGAATCACTTGGTGAAGTCGATCGATATGTGTTAATCAAAACAAACAACTTAATCAAAGAAGTGTTAGAAGCATACGATGATTTCCGTTTCGACGTCGTTTATCGTAAAGTGACGAACTTTGTTACGTTTGTTTCCTCTTTCTATTTGGATCCTGCCAAAGACGTATTGTATATCGAAAAAGCAGACTCCCTTGCTAGAAGACAAATTCAAACCGTAATCTACAAGATATTGGATACGGTAATTCGCTTGATGACACCAATCATTCCACATACCATGTCAGAGGCATATACTCATATCAAAACCGCTACATTACAGGATGCATACTTATTAGATATGCCAAAGGTAGAAGATTTAGATACTTCTTTAGAAGCATTATACGATGAGTTCCAAAGTCTTCGAGAAGATGTACTAAAAGCGTTGGAAGATGCAAGAAATGAAAAAATCATCGGAAAGAGTTTAAATGCTCATTTGATTCTATATCCAAAAGGAAAAGTTGCGGATTTATTGGAGAAACTTCAAGTCAATCTCGCTCAAATCTTTATTGTATCCAAATTAGATATCGTCAAAGATGGGTTTGGAAAGTACAAAGGAACCGATGTTTCCATCGATGTACACGAAGCTCCTGGAGTTACTTGTGAACGTTGTTGGCAAGTCGTTCCTGAATTAAATGAAGATGGACTGTGCCCTCGTTGCGCGGATGTATTAAAATAAATCTAGTTTCACTTATAAAGACCAAATCTCTCATTCTGATTTGGTCTTTTCTTTACGTATTAGTAAAATACTATAGGATAAATTTACTTGAAATCGATTTTGATATATAATAGAAGAAAAAGTAATATTTTGTTGTTACTGGGAATCGAGAACAACAGTTCCTACTAAATGATACGTTGATCCATTTATCATCGGAATAAAAGTAATAAAATACATGAAAATTGAATTTGCACCAATAAAATCACTTCTTTCATTGTTTCTTATTATAGAGCGATAGGAGGGATTTGATTTGAAGAAAATATTGTTCTTAATATCCATCTTTTGTACAACATTATTTTTATTTTCTTGTACAAATGTAGAACCTCTAGAAAATCCACATCCAGAGTTGTTTGATATCTTTATAGAGGAAGAAGATTATTTGATATTAAAACGAGCAGAAATTGATGATTCGCTGATTTTTCCTATGATTGCACTTGTTATCACTTATAGCGATGGGACGGAAACATCCATAGGTTTGTCGACTGAATATCAGTACCGAGTACTCTATAAAGAGGAATATTACAGCCTTCAAGCTGGAAATCAATTAGGCTTGTTCTATGCCGAAAATTTGATAGAATACGGAATCATCCATTCTACAGAGTAAGAGGTCTAAGGAAGATTCCTCTATCGAAGGGAGAGTCGTTATGAATGATAGTATCCTTTATGAAAAAAAGCATAAACAGGTAGACAATTGGATTCGGACATCAATTTTTTCCGTAATTCTATTTCAAACCATAGGGATTTTGTATGCTAGAATGTGCATGATCCTTCCTTTCTTTGTGAATGCAACTATCATTAATGCCATTTTCCTTGTTGTATTATTTTCAGGTGTACTCCTATATTTTGTATTCTTTTTTGTGAATGTGATTCGAGGTGTAAAGGGAAATATTCAATATACACCAGGAAAAACCATGTTGGGCTTGTTTTTATTAGGAGTCATGTTCTTTCTTTATACGATACTGATTTTCCCTTTTTCGATGTAAACAAGTGGCATAGAAAAGGAAATGAAATAACATGTCAAATATGAAGGGGATTCTATGAATCAATCAATGATGAAATTTAGTGCTTTGATGGCCGCGGAAGGAAGTTGGTTTTCATATCAATTACTCATTCTTTTCGGTGTTTTCGTTGTCATAGCAATGGCTACCGTATGGATGGTCCGACGTGTTCCAAAGAACAAAGTATTAGTCAAATATGGAAATCTAGGGAAGAAACCAGATGGAACATATCGTTCCCATGCATGCTATTTAGAAGGTAGTTTTGTTTTTGTAAAACCTTTGATTCAAGCCTATCAGTTTTTGGATGTCACGATCCATACAATAGCCATCGATCTCAATGCATTTTCTCAAGATGAGGTCGCGGTTCACCTTGGGTACTCGTTGCGATATCGGATCTCGAAGGTTCAACCCCATGTTTCCAGTGCGGCAGAGAGATTATTAGGTGTATCACAAAAAAATATCGATGATTTGGTCAAAGATATTGCTTGCGGTCAGATTCGTGTTGTTTTCTCCCAAATAGAACGTTCTATCATTACTCCTTTGAATCAAGAAGTGCAGAAAAAACTAGTGACACAAATGCAGATGGAACTGGATAAAATCGGAATTGAAATCATTGCTTTGAGATTAGAAAATTTACAAATTGAATCATAAAAAAAGGAGCTTGTGTAGCTCCTTTATTTTTGTATTAGTGATTGCTTGATTCGCCAAAGTCGATCTGTTAGGTCTACATAATAACGATGAGGATTATCAAATCTTCGAACTTCTTCCCAAAGAGTCTTCAGTTGCGATTTTGTAAATTCACGGATTTCTGATAAGCGAGGCAAGTCGTAAACGAGTGTTCCACCTTGGTAGATTGGTTGATGCATTTGAACTAAATGGTAGTCCGTAAACGTTTTGGTTTTCCACGTTGCCTGTGGGTCAAAAATAGTCAAGGGTTTTGTGGTATCAAAGATTTCATCATGGACGGCAACTAAATCTGCCTCTGCATGATTGGAAGAGTCATAGATACGATATACGTTTTTGTAGTGAGGAGTTGTGATTTTCTCTAAGTTATCGCTAATTTTGATTTTGGGTATTATGCCTTGATTTGTCTCAACAGCGACAAGTTTATATACACAGCCAAATACAGGATCACTCTTCGCCGTGATTAATCGCTCTCCAACGCCGAAGTAATCAATGGGTGCACCTTGTGATAACAAGGTTTCTATTAATCGTTCATCCAAAGAATTGGAAATCACGATTTGGCAGTCTATAAGACCGGCTTGGTCTAACAAGGATCTAGCCTTTTTGGCAAGATACGTTAAGTCTCCAGAATCAATCCGGATTCCATAGTTTTTAGCGTTTTGAGGTATCAGGACTTCTTGGATAACTTTGATTGCATTGGGAACTCCGCTATGTAATGTATCATAGGTGTCTACGAGAAATGTACAGTTGTTTGGATAATGCGTAGCATAAGCGACAAACGCATCATATTCAGTATCAAATAATTGAATGAAGGAATGAGCCATAGTTCCACCAGAAGGTACGCCATAGAGCTGGTCTGCTAGAACATTACTGGTGCCATCAACGCCACCGATATAAGCAGCTCTTGCGCCTTTGTAAGAAGAACTTGCACCATGAGAGCGTCTCGCTCCCATTTCTAAGATTACTTTCCCTTTCGCGGCTAATTTCATTCTGGTTGCTTTTGTGGCAATCAAACTTTCATGATTCACTGCTTGTAACAAGAAAGTTTCAATTAGTTGTGCCTCGATTACATTTGCTTTAACGGTCAAAATAGGCTCGTTAGGAAATACAATACTGCCTTCTAAAAAGGAGTTTAAATCCCCTTGAAAATGAAACGTTTTTAAATAGTCTAAGAAGCGTGGGTCTAAGACCTTCTTGCTGGCAAGAAATTCGATATCTTCTTGCTCAAAATGAAGCTCTTCGATATATTCTATGATTGTCTGTAAGCCTGCAAATATAGCATAACCACCATTGTCCGGTACGTTTCGGAAGAAGAGATCGAAGTAGGCGACATCATTCATTCGGTTTTCTAAGAAATATGCATTCGCCATTGTTAACTCATAAAAATCAGTTAACATCGCATAATTGATTCGCTTCATCGATTCGTCACTTCGATGTGGAGACCTTCCATAACATCGAGCGCTTTTTGATGCAATATAGAATCAAATGAAGCGGTTGCGGTCGCGTCAACGATAATATGTGCATTTGGTAAAGCGGCTTTTGCGATGATGGCGTTGCTAATGACACAAATATTGGAGACTAAACCGCATAATTCGATTTGATCATAATCTTTATCTTTCAAATAATTGCCGAGCTCCAAGGAAGGAAAGGAAGGCTTTTCAAAGACAAGATCAGTTGGATTCGATTGTTTGAGTACATCTGGTTGTAATTCATGACCTTTCGTCCCTCTAACACAGTGAATGACTGGCAAATTGGTCCCTTCCTCCGATGTGAGATAATCGGATGTGTGTGTATCCAATGTAAAGATTATGTCTTGACTTTCCATTCGAAAATGTTCCATTTTAAGTAATATTTTGTTCTTTATATCAATGGCACCAGGGAACCCAAGTGCTCCATCAATGAAATCGTTTTGAAAATCAACGACGATTAAGCATTTCTTCATTCTATCACTCCTTTGTTATTCCTCATTATACCACCATTCGAAGATTAATTGCTTTTGGTTGCCTAAAAAACTTGTTTTTTATACGGCAAGTTTTTATCACACACAATACACACACAAATGGCTTATAATGTTTGCAAATAAACCCAAAAAAAGGTATAATTATTGTATCATGATACCCAGAAAGATAATATCTGTAGGAGGATACTATGGAACAAAACAAATTGATCGATCATACCTATCTGAAAGCATTTGGTACAAAGACAGAGATCGACCAACTCATAAAGGAAGCAAAACAATATAACTTCAAGTCGGTTTGTGTTAATCCGACTCATGTGAAATATTGCAACGAAGCACTGGAAAATTCTGATGTTCTGGTATGCACAGTCATCGGTTTTCCTTTGGGAGCAAATACAGTAGAAACAAAAGTATTCGAAACATTGAATGCTATCAGCAACGGTGCAGATGAAATCGATATGGTCATAAATATCGGAAAATTTAAAGAAGGCGATTACGACTATATTGAAAACGAAATCAATGAAGTTGCAAGAGCAGCGATGGGTCATACTGTGAAAGTGATTGTCGAGATTTGTTATTTAACAGATGACGAAATCAAGAAAGCTTCTGAGATTGTTGCGAAAACCGAAGCACATTTCATTAAAACATCTACCGGATTCGGAACGTCGGGAGCGACACCTCAAGCAGTCAAATTGATGAAGAAAAACGTTGGGGATAAAGAAGTGAAAGCAGCCGGTGGAGTAAAAACCAAAGAAGATTTAGCAGCGATGGTAAAAGCCGGCGCCACAAGAATCGGTACTTCCAATGGAGTTAAACTGTTGAATAATGAAGAAGGTAGCGGATACTAATGAGTAAACTTCAAGAACAAATCTTTGAGCAAACCGAGAAATTAGTCGGTCGTTTCAATTTAATGCGTGTTGTTACACTCGCATTAATCAGCGCTCTCATCATTATTATTTTCTTGTATGCATTTTTAGGAACAGTGGAATGGCAATATTGGCTAGCTGTCATCGTGATTTCATTCCTCTATAGCATATTTCGCGATTATTTTGTATCCAAGTATTCACGGAAAGTGATGCACACTTATCATGCTTACATGATGGAAAAGAAACCACGCATCGAATTATACATTCCAATGTTTTCCAAAACCAGTCAAGGAATGATTTTAAAGAAAGCTGCCTTATATTATGACAATGGAGAATTGTACATGGAAGCTTTCAATCAGTATAAAACAGGAAACAAACCACAAGAGAGCATCACCATCAAAGCAGGGAAGGATTTTGGCTTGGATGTTTTTCAAACCGATAAACAAAATCGTTATGTAACCTATAAAGCAAGATTAATGGATACAGATTATGATTTTAGCATCGTCAATATCAAAGATTTAATCGATAAAATTGAAAAAAGCAAAGGAGTTTAATATGAACACACCACATATCAACGCACCTGACGGAGCCATTGCCAGCATCGTTTTAATGCCGGGAGATCCGTTGCGCGCAAAATATATTGCGGATACATTTTTGGAAGATGTGATTCAATTCAATGAAGTTCGCAACATGTTTGGTTTTACCGGTACATACCATGGACGTCGAATCTCCGTGATGGGAAGTGGAATGGGAATGCCGTCGATTGGAATTTATTCCTATGAACTCTACAAGTTCTTTGGGGTGGAAACAATCGTTCGAATTGGATCTTGCGGATCTTATTCACCAGATTTGAAACTTTATGATACCGTTTTAGTAGAGGAAGCGTTCTCCGAATCTACTTATGCAAAAGTTCAAAGTTCTGAACCAAGCAATGTACTAAAGTCTTCTATTGTACTAAATACAAAGCTTCAGGCTATCGCAGAGGATTTAGATATCAAACTTCACAGTGGCCGCATCCACTCCAGCGATGTTTTCTATCGTGAAAATCCGGATTTCAAAGCAATCTTCGAAGATCACGGATGCATCGGAGTCGAAATGGAATCCTTTGCTTTATTCAACAATGCCAAGGTTCTTGGTAAACAAGCAGCTTGTTTGCTGACTGTTTCTGATTCGTTGGTGACACATGAAGAAACGACAGCGGAAGAACGTCAAAGTGCTTTTACCAATATGATGAAAATTGCATTGGAATTAGCAGAGTAGAAAGGGAGCTATTCCCTTTTTTTCTGAGGTGAACATGGACCAACCTATCAAAAAGAACATCAATGGTATCGATGTCTATTATATTCAATCCGACAAATTCAAGACGATCACTTGGTCGTTTGTTTTTGTTCATCCGAAAGGCACCTACCATTCGAATGAATACTATTTTTTAAGCAATATTCTTGTCGATAATATGAAGAAATATCCGACATTCGTTAAAAAATATCGATATCTTTCCAGTTTATATGGCTTGGATGCATTTTCTAGCGCTATGACCATTGGTGCTAATATTATCAATCAATTTGTCGTTACCTATCCAAATGAGATATATATTGATGGGGAAGAGGATCTTTCAGAAAAGGCATTTATCTTTTTGAATGAAATCATAACCAACCCAAAAATGAGAGAAGGCAAATTAACCAAGAAAGTATACAAAGATAGTATCGATGAAGCTAAGCAATCTTTTCGGATTTTAAAGTCCGACAAGGATATGTTTGCCTATTATCAATTTGCTAAGGCATACTACGAGGATAAACCCGATTTGCAATACAATTTCCCCGATATGGATCGTTTGAGCGAAACTAGTTTGGATACCTTAACACAAGCTTATTTTGAACTGTTTTCAAAAAATCGGATTTCTTTGTTTGTCACCGGGAATTTCTCGGAAGACAAATTCGATCAAATCATTGAACGAAATCTCCCGGATCGATTAAAGAGTTGTTATACCCCGGTCGAACATCGAAATTATCCATATCAAACAAACAAAGAGCCAAATATCATCCATGAAACTTCCAATGTCAAACAATCCAGAATTTACATCGGTTATCAAACCAATGTGGGGTATTACAGCGATTTACACCCTGCAATGTCTGTATTCAACGATATCTTTGGTGGGTTTGACCAAAGCTTGTTATTTATGGATATACGAGAGCGCAGCAACCTAGCATATTTCGTTTATTCCCATTATATTCCTGACGAACAAACCATTGTCGTACCGGTATTGACCGATTTCGATCACGAAGAAGAAGTCATCGAAAAAATCAAAGAGAATTTAACAGCGATTCAACGTGGAGAATTTTCTGATATCCTTTTTGAACAAGCAAAAAATAACGCTCTGAGCAGTTTATATTCGATTTATGATTCTCAACCCGTTTATCTGATGCAGCACATCAAAACGTATCATTTGAAAAATGAGAGGTATAACCTTGAAGAACGAATTCACATCTATGAAAATATAACCAAAGAGGATATTATCAAAGTCGCAAATACTTTGGTATTGGATACCATCTATGTGATGACGAAGGCAGGTGAGAAATAGTGGATAAAATTCAAGCCTTGCAAGATGAATTCATCTATTTGGAAACACTGAAAAGTGGATTAAAAGTTGCCATTCATCCAAAACCAGAATTTCACAATACGCTTGTAACTTTGCAAGTCAATTTCGGAGGGACTTGCCTTGCATTTAATGTCAATGGCAAAACATTTGAAATACCTGCGGGTGTAGCCCATTTCCTAGAACACTTAATGTTCCATAACAACGAATTTGATTTACCGGAGCGTTTTGCCCAATCCGGTGCAGAAATCAATGCCTATACTTCCAAAAGTATCACTGCTTATCAATTTAAGACAATTAATCATATCCAAAGTCTTTTATCCGATTTCCTAAGCAACTTTATCAGTTTTAGAATAGAAGATGAGGTCATTGAAAAAGAACGTAAAATCATCGAATATGAGCTTTTGATGTCCGATGATTCCGTTCATTATGAAATGTACCAAAATCTAATGAAAATGATGTATTCCGATTATGCGGTACACAGTGATGTCGGAGGAACAGTTAAAGATGTTTCTAAGATAACACGGGAGATATTAGAACAGGTATTTGAGACTTTTTATCACCCAAAAAACTGTACGTTAATTATCACTGGATCAGTCGATTTGGAAGCGATAATGAGTATGTTGGAGAACCATCCCTACAATCAAAATCAATGGCCAGATTTTCCTATGATTGAACCTTTGATTCATCATCAAGTGCGACGGATTCATCGTTCCACTCGCTATTCAGAAGATGTCGACGAACCGATGATGGTATTTGCAGTTCGTATTCCTGATCTCATGATGGAGGAAGTGGAAAAAGAAACTTTGCACATCACGCTAGGATCCATTGTCGCAAATGTATTTGGAATGGGATCTTCGACGTTTGACTACTTAGAAAAGATCAAGTTGATGAATGTTTCCTTTTACACGAAACTAACGGTAGAAAGAAATTATGGACATCTACGTGTGTTTATTCAATCCAATAAACTCGGCCGTTATCAAAAAGTGATGAATGAGATATTATTGGATGTAGCTAGAAAACCATTGGATAAAGAATTCTTTGAAGTAAATAAAAAGAATATTATTGGTAACTACATCACGGTATTTGATTCTTTAAGCAGAGTTCATGATTTGTTATGTAATACGATGTCTGAAGGTGTGCAAATTGACGATTATCTAGATCATATCCTAAATCTTCGATTTGAAGATTTGGATCCTTATAAAGCAATCTTTGTTCCGGAAAATATATATTCCATCACCTATCGAAAACCAAAAAATAAGAAATGATTTATAGAATCCTTTTTCCAGTGTGGAAAGAGGATTCTTTTCTCTTATGCAAAAAAGTATCACCCTCTTTAATAATGATAGAATTCATGTTATAATTCTTTTAAATCAAAGTTTTTTTTATCTGGAGAAATAGATGCAGAAAAATGACATCCAATTTAGATATGACATCACACGTGTCATACTG
>QKCT01000117.1 GCA_003245625.1 Bacillota bacterium
AAATACGGATCAATCAAAAGTCCGGTCTTTTCATGAAAAAGATCATTGTACCCTTTCGCTTCAAGCGCATCGCAGATATCACTGGTCTGACGAGACTGCCATACGATAGCATGATAAATCGGCTTTCCGGTTTCCTTATCCCAAATTACCGTTGTTTCTCTTTGATTGGTGATACCAATGGCCTTGATTTGTTTTGGATGGATGTTGTTTTTTACCAAGGATTCGTTGATGGTGGAAGTAACGCTATACCATATTTCTTCTGCGTCTTGCTCCACCCATCCCGGTTTTGGATAATACTGTGTGATCTCTTCGTTTGCGATCGATATGATTTTGGAATGTTTGTCGAAGAGTATCACTCGCGTGCTAGTCGTCCCTTGATCGATAGCTAACACGTATTCGTTCATGAATCCTCCTTTCTATTTCATACAAGATCTGGTTAATACAATATTTGCGCCTGTATCTAGTATATTCTCGATAACCACATCCCCAAGTGACATTGGTGTTGTGATTATAACCTTCGATAGTTCTTTCATCACATCCATAATCAATTCTTTTGGAACTGGTCGATCGGTTTTTACAGAGACGCGAGGCATCTCTGAAAACACCGTACGAACGGTGGATGTGACAATTCTTTTTGGTGCAGTCATTTCTGTTTTTACATATTCGATTCCACGTTTACACATGTTCCCTGTAATCGAGCCATCTTCATGTACGGTAATATGGCATCCTCTTGGACAGACGATGCAAATGAATTCTTTTTTCATGATAGCACCTCCAAGTCCACGCGGATATCTCCGATACCATCAATGTCTTCTATATTCAGTTCAAAGGTTTCCATTTCTGCCGGAACCACGAAATTCAATCTTTTTCTAATCAAAGTTTTTCCGTTCTGAGTGACATTCAAAGCTGCTTTTTCAATCTTTTTACGCGAGCGGAAACTACAGATGATTTCTGCATTTCCCCATGAGAAATCGATGTATTGTGGAGTGACATACAAGATATGATCTCCAGCTTGTACTGGAATACCTTTTTCTTTCGTGCGCTTCATATCAATATAATCCGCTGCATGATGTCCAGCGCGTTCACTTTCTTTGGATACATTATCGGCTAAATCATGAACTTGAAGTGAATTTCCAGCGATGAATAAACCTGGCACTGAAGTTTCACAAGCTTGATTGATTTTCACACTCTTCGTCAACGGGTCAGTTTCAACAGGTAGGTTGTCAAGTAAGGTAACATCCGGTATCAACCCTATCGATAATAGCAAAGTATCGACGTCGAATTTCTTTTCCGTTCCTTGAATTGGTTCAAACCGTTCATTGACTTGTTGGATTGTAATTTGCGTTAAGCGATGTTTCTCATCGGCAACCACTTCAGTCACTGTATGGGATAGATACAAAGGGATATCAAAATCATTGAGACATTGAACGATGTTTCTAGTCAGTCCATTGGAATATGGCATTAATTCCGCAACACCAAGGACGCTTGCACCTTCTAAATGCATTCTTCTAGCCATGATTAAACCGATATCTCCACTACCTAGAATGAAGACTTTTTTTCCAACCATATAGCCATCGATATTCAAATATCGTTGCGCACTTCCGGCTGTAATGACACCTTTTGGTCTATCTCCCGGAATAACGATGGATCCTCGGGTTCTTTCGTAACATCCAGTCGTCATAATGACTGCTTTAGATGTATATTTTTGAATGCCTTCTGCTAAACTTGAGGTATACAAAATAAACTCGTCTTCTTCTTTGGTTAATGAGATCACGGTTGTATTTAATAAGTAATCAATTTTTAAGTGTCTTGCTTTTTCAATGAACTTTTCCGCATATTCTGGTCCGGTATACTCTTCTTTGAAGACTTCCAAACCGAAGCCATTATGGATGCACTGATTTAGAATTCCGCCTAAACGATCTTCGCGTTCGATCAAGAGAACGTCTTTGTTTTCTTCTTTGGCTGCGATTGCGGCTGCTAATCCACCGGCTCCGCCGCCGATGACGATGATGTCTCGTTTCATTCTTCCACCTTCGTTTCTTCTTCGAACAGACTGGAATCATCGCTGTCGTAAGCGATGCTTAATGGAGAAACTCCGGTTTCTCTTGCAATTAGTTTCATAACCTTTTCTTCACAGTACCCACCTTGACAAAGTCCGGCTCCTGCGCGTGTGCGTTTCTTGATTCCCTTAATCGTATGAGAACCGAGTGGAGCATGAATAGCATCCACAATTTCTTTTTCCGTAATTTGTTCGCACTTACAAATAATATTTCCGTATGTCGGGTAAGCTTCGATCAGATGTTGTTTTTCTGCTAAGGAAAGAGAATGGAATTCCGGTTGTTTTTTCCGGAATGGATCGAAGGTTTCGTTTTTTGGATAAAGTGAATCAATCCCGATTACATCAGAAAGTAAGTACTTCGCAATGGCAGGAGCAGCGGACAATCCAGGTGATTCAATTCCTCCTAAATGGAAGAATCCTTTGTGTTCTTTGGATTCTTGAATATAAAAGTCATGATAGTTCGATGTAGAGCGAATTCCGGCAAAAGAACGGATGATTTTATGGAATGGAACACCTTCCGCTAACAATCCAGCATTCGCTTTGACATATGCTAATCCTTCAAATGAGACATCGGTACGATATTTATCTTCGACAAAAACAGAGTTTGGCCCGACTAGAATTTCTCCATGCACTTGAGGTGTTAACAACACTCCTTTTCCTGCTTCTGTTGGAAGAGGGTAAAGGACATGATTGACAAAGCCCTTCATGTGTTTATCCAAAACAAAATACTCCCCTTTTCGAGGGGTGATTTTAAATTCTACGGATGAATCCAATAACGCAGCGATATCATCGGTTGCGACGCCTGTCGCATTGATGATATTCTTGGTCTCAATTCTGTCTTTGTTATTTATCGTGACAAGATAATGATCGTCTTTTTGTTCTAGTTTGGTGACCAAAGCATTCTTGCGAAACTCCACTCCGTTTTTCATGGCGTTTTCCATGCATGCAAAAGCAACCTCCCAAGGATAGGTGACTTTCGTCGTTGGTAAGGTTAAAACTTTGGTGATGGACAAAGCGAGGTTCGGTTCGGTTATTCTCGCTTCTTCCGCTGAGATAATTTTCGCTCCGGGAACCTTGTTTTGGAGAGAGATTTGCAAATAGTGTTCGAGTTGTTTTTCTTCGCTTTCATTGTGAGCTACCACATACGCTCCACTCCGTAAAAGCGGTATATCGAGTTCTTTTTCCAACTCGTCATACAATTCATTTCCCCAAATATTCAATCTTGCTTTTAGACTACCCGGTTCTGGATTATGACCGGCATGAATAATTGCACTGTTTGCCAAAGATTGCACGTTAGCGACATCGTTTTCTTTTTCCAAAACGATGGCTTTTGTCTGATAACGTGATAGTTCTCTGGCGATGTTGGTCCCGATAACACCGGCACCGATGATAACAAAATCGTACATAGATTCTCCTGTTCTAGAAAAGAAGGACAAAAAAGCATGATCAATGCATATTTGTCCCTCTTGTCTCTTGAAGTGATTAACTTGTTATTGATAGTCCCAAAGATTCGTATCGCTTGTCGTAACGGCAATCGCGCCATGACGGAAGCATTGGTCGAGGGTTTTACTGTTTCGGATTAACCCTCCGAGTAATACTTCGCAATGGAGTTCGGCTTTGATTTCTTCGACGAGTTCATAGGAACTTGCGGGAAGAATCTCTACAAAATCCGGTTTCAATCGCTTCCCAATTTCAAGGCTCTGTTCCAATGAAATAGAGTCCTTGATAAAAAATCGATAGATACCGATCGTATTGCGTTTTTTACAGATTTCGATGACTTTAGGTTTGGAAGATATGATTCCATCCACATGTAAGGATTGAATTAAATAGATTGCGCCATATTCATCGCTGGATAAACCGCGAATCAATTCCGAATGGATCAATACTTTCTTTTGATGATGTTTCATCTTTGAAATCAGATCTTCTAGTTGTGCCAACTGAAAATTCATTAGAATTCCGTATTTCAAATCGGACTTCAGAAATTTCTCGAGTTTTTTATAGTCGCTGATGGCAGGTATGATTTTTTGTTCGTTCAAAATGGGATACCTCCAAGAAAAAAACAAAGAGAACACAAATTAAAGGCATTGCATCAATGATTGTTCTCCGTTTCTCTTTGTGTATTAACTTAATTTGTATTATACTCTTGTTCGTCTTACATTTCAAGCATCAATTTCGAAACCTCATCTTTTCTTCAAGGAAATGACAAAATAACCGATTAGAAAACAAATGGTAAGAAATGAAATCATTACTATAAATGGGAAAAGAACAAACATTCGGGTATCATCCAACAATGTTCCTAAAAATACGATACTAATCGGAGTCACTCCAATCGCATACCATGTCCAAAGCAAACGAATTCGAAATGGTTGAATGATTTCTTTCTTTTGTGGACCAATCTTCGCAATTCGAACACTTTCCAAAATCAAATATGTCACTATTGAAGAACAGTAGATAATGATTCCGAGGATAACTAAAAACGCTATACTGGTATAGCCTATTATAAACAAGAAACTTCCAAATCCGGTTAACACCAAAGAAATGAATCGAGCGCTTTTGATTCCAGGATCAATCCATTGATCACTTGGCACTGGGTTATCGTGTAAAGAAGCTAATATTTCGTCTCCGGTTATTCCCAATACTTCCGCTAATTTGGGAATCATAGATAAATCCGGGAAGCCTCGACCGGTTTCCCATCTTGAGATTGTTTTCGGACTTAAAAACAACGCTTCCGCCAACTGCTTCTGCGTTAGATTTAAAGCTGTTCTTTTTGTTTTTATCAATTCGTCAATTTTCATTTGTATCACCTCATGTCTGTATTATACCTCTGTTTACATCCAAAACGAGGTATATGATTCGTAGACTACTCTATTTGGGATTCTAGCTGCGATTCATATTCTTGGAAGACTTCTTGGAGTGTCTCTTGATCGATATGATTCTTCAAAATAATGGGTTCTTTTGTTTGAAGAGAAAGGACAAATTGATGTTTCAATTGTTCGATTTTATCAGCTAAATCATTTTTACCAATCAATCGCATCATCTCGGGAATATCCAATAATAGCGCAGCCATGAGATCATCTCTTTTTTTAAGTATCTCCGCTTTCGTATGGGGAGTTCTACAATAGTCTCTCCATTTGCTTTGGTAAGTTCGAAAATCATGTAAAGAATCCAAGACTTGATTTTTTCTATCATTGCTGCTTTTACTGGGAACGATATAGCCGAATACTACCATATCATCCAATCCCTGGAATAATTCAGATTTCGAATACTTCATGATGTCTTGGGCTTCTTCTCGTTCATGTCTTGGATTATGGATAAACAAGGTATTCTCTTGAAAACGCTGGAACACAACGGCATGTTTCCCATGCCCTGTCTTGATTCCAAACATGAGTGGTTTTGGGTTTTCTTCCAGCATTGAAAGAAATGTTTCTTTGGAAGTTCTCTCCTCAAAATACTCTAATTGATAGTCTTGCAAAAACAAATCAAACCACTTCTTTCCTTGCAACATCGCTCCGGCATAGAAACAATCTTGTTCTTGGTCATAGTGAAAGAGATGGGGTAATTTCATTTTGTTGGCAATATCGATATCTTGTATCTTCGTTTCAAATTCTTCCATAAGATGAGCCAAACAAGCGTAGGAACAAGAACGATTGAAATGCATGAATTTCATTAGCGATTGTTCCTCCACTTCAAATATTCGGGTGATAATTTCGTAGCCAAGAATGCTTTCAAACTCTGATATGTTTGAACGGTTGTGTCTGCTTCATGAATAATGATTGGGAGTTTCTTATCCAGATATAGGGATAATACCCCTTTAAACTCTTTCACGACTGTAACCAAAGCGTAAGGATAATCAAAGGTCTTTTCCTCATAATCAACTTGAATCGCATCGTCCAAAAAAGTATAGTGCATTTGTTTGGGGTAATTCATATCAAGGTCGTATGTATAATTCAACATCACTCTAGTCGACAATAAAATCACAAAAGGATACAGAACAATCGCAATCGTGAAGATGATCACTTGCGTTAAATCGGGTTCATCGGAAAACAAAGTAATCAAATCAATCAAAATCAAAAGCACAAAAACCATCACGGTAGAGAGGAAACTCGTGGATTTGTTTTGATAGACGGTGAGCCAAGGTCCAACTCGATAAAAGTCTTTTTTTGTGATGGTACTAGAGATTTGTAAATTCATAATCGTTCCCCTTTTCTATATCCTCATTATACAATAATGAGCAGCGATAGTAAATCATTCTTGCAAAACAAAAAAAGCACTTTGGAAGAGACCAAAGTGCTTCATTCAACTAAAAATTAAGGTATTGATAACTGCCGTCGTCAAGTGCAATCAAGAAAGAATTTCCATTCTGGGCAATGATTTCACCCTCGATATCTTCTAGCGTGTTACTAAGGAATGTAATTGTGTCTGGAGCGGATCCATAGCCGGAAAAGATCAATAACACATTGTCGGTATCAAAGACGCGATACTCATATCTTGTTCCACTGGACAACGCATCGCTCAATTCAGAGAACTCAAATTCGGAGGATTCGCCATTTTGGAAGACATATAAGGTATCATCTGATTCATAATAAATCGCATCGTCTGTAACATCGATGAGAGTTTCAAACATCGATAGGTCATTTCCATCAAACAATAGATAGACGGACCCAACATCGAGCAACATTCCTCCCGCAACTTCGATTTGATCTCCCCAAATATAGGCACAGATGTTCTCCAAAGTAATGCTAGCGACAGAGTGTTGACGTGAATTCAAGATATCGACTTGATAGGTGTCTTTATTAAAACGCATCGAATAATTGCTGGTCAATGGATAAAACTCATATTCTGCATCCCATTCGTGAGTATAGGTATCTTCTTCTTCCATGTGCGTATTAAAATAACTGACCGAGCTGGTCTTATAGGCTTGTAAGAATTCCTCGTTGCTTTGAATCAATTTCGAATATCCCGATAAACTCGTACGATACGTATAACTTCCATCTTCTTCAATTTCATATACATCAAAATAGACTTTTGAATCAGAAGTACTATACATCTTGATAATGATGTTTTGACCAAAATAAGTGATGACATCCATATTAACCCAACTGGTTTGACGAATTAAGGTCATTTCTGTTCCGGTAAATTGATAGAATTTAGAGACCATCGTTGTCGTTCCAGAAGAGTTTTGTGAATAGCGATAATAGAACACATCATCTTGGACATGATAGAATTGTCCAGAGGTGATTTCTTCGCCTTCTTGATTGACAATCTTTGTTTCAAATTCGATATTTCCACCATATGTATACATGGTGGTTGAATTGGTAATCGTTAAGGCGATATAATCGCGATCGATAATGGATGCTTCCGTAATCCAAAAATCAACTTCCAAATCTTCATCGACCAGGGAATACGAGTCATTATCGATGATGACATATTCATATTTCGTATAAGCCAGGAAGCGTTGTTGGTCCTCTGAATAATCCATTTGAAATGTATTTTCCGTAAAATCAGTAATCTCGCTGATTCCACCACTGGTTTTGTCTAGTATGTACAAATGATAGATCCCAATGGTCAATACGGCTTGACGATCTCCAAGATCGTAGAGATTGATCGATTGGTTCAACGTTTCTGCAATGTTGATGATATCCGTGATATCAGTGGAATCTACAGAATAGTCATTCCTTTGATAAGGTTCTGTTGTAATTGTTTGGTTGCAACCAATCAATAAAAAGGCAATTGCGAGTGTAATGCAAAATGCGATCAGTTTTTTCATTTGTACCTCCAGGGATATGATTCATCAATCTTTAAACAAGTAAGACATAAAATTTATTGGAAAAATTGAGAAATTTGTCTATCAAATATTATAACATAGTTTCGATTTCATTCACGAGAAAATCCAAAAAAAAGCAACCGAGATGGTTGCTTTGGTTTATTTGTCTTCTAAATAATCCGGTTCTTTTCCAAAGTATACTCTTGACGCCGATTCCTTGGCATCGTTGATGCGTTTATGGATGTCATCGATATCCTGTTGGATTCTCTCAAATGTTGCGTGATCCACATTATAATACAAAAAGAGATCTTCAAAGGTTAGGATCATATTGTGAAATTCGCTGTTGATATCGATGAATTTTTCCAAATGATGGCTGTTAGCGGCGTTTTTGAATTGTTCCACATCGATCTTAATGATATCGCAAATTGCATCTGCGCTGTCGAATTCACGAACTGGAATCGGATAAGGTTTCGTCCGTTCCAAAAAGAATTTGTTATGTTTGTTCAAGTGGTAGACATAAGCAACTTCCAATTGTTCGGACACTTGGAATTCTACGTAAAATAATTTCCCGGAAACGACTTTGACATCTCCACCCATTTGAACAAGTTTCATCACATGTTGACTGGATTCTGATTCAATATATCTATTCATAGGATTTCCCTCTTTTCTTTATAGATAGAATACCAACAAATATACGCTGGCAATTACAATAGACAATAACATCAATGGAAAAGCGATTTTCATATAACCGAAGAAACTAATTTTATATCCATGTTTCTCTGTAATTCCTCTGGCAACGACATTGGCAGATGCGCCAATAATCGTTCCGGTTCCACCTAAACAAGCACCAATCGATAATGCCCACCAAACCGGTTCATACGTTTGTAATGCTCCTTCAGAAATCGTCGTGACCAAGGGTACCATGGTTGCGACATACGGAATATTATCGAGGAAAGAGGATAAGAAAGTGGAGGCCCATAAGATAATCATTGTCATCGCTGTAATACTTCCGCCGGTTAGATCTAGGATCTTCGCAGCAAAGAATTCGATTACGCCTAACACCTCTAAAGAACCAACCAAAATAAACAATCCGGCAAAGAAGAAAATCGTCGTCCATTCAATTTTTTCCAAAACTTCTTCTGGCTCTATTTTAGAGATTAACAACAACGAAGCAGCCCCAAACATCGCAATACTAGCAGATGGCACTTCAATCAATTCACTCAAGACAAATCCGGTAATTGTTATCGCTAAGATAAACAAACTTTTGCGTAACAATTTATGATCGGTAATGGCTTTCTTTTCATCAAAAGAAAGCATGAGTTTCTTACTTTCTTCATTGGAAACCAAGGATTTTCGAAAAAGGAAACGTAGAATCACAACAGTTATGATAAATACAACAACCATCAAGGGTAACAAATTCACAATGAAGTCATCAAAGTTGAGTCCCGTTTCTCCCCCAATCATAATGTTTGGTGGGTCACCGATTAATGTTGCAGCTCCACCAATGTTAGAACTCATAATTTCCGCGATGATGAACGGAATTGGATTGAGTTCCAACGTATCGCAGATAACCAAGGTAACTGGAACAACCAATAGGATTGTTGTAACGTTATCCAATAAAGCGGATGCGACAGCGGTTAAAATCGAGAAGTACAAAAGAATCTTTGTCGGTTCTCCTTTTGCGAGTTTCGCCGATTTAATCGCCAAATATTGAAACAGTCCTGTTTGTCGAATGATGTTCACAATAACCATCATTCCAATCAAAAGACCTAACGTATTAAAATCTATTTTACTAAAAGCCTCTTCTTGTGTTAAGACGTGGAACAAGATCATAAGACCCGCTCCAAAGACGGCAATTACCGTTCGATGTATCTTTTCCGATACGATTGCGATATAGGTCAGGATAAAGATCAATATCCCCATGACCAAATGTTCTGTTGGCAAAAAAATCACTCCCCAAATGTGTGAATACGCATGATATTGTACCACTTAGAGAGCAATTTGTAAAACAATTCCGGGAAAATCAATCCAATTTGATTGATTGGCGAAGAACTTGCCATTCTTGAACCAATCGTTCTAACGAAAAGGATGCGTTTGCAGAAGATGTAGAAGGCAAATAAGTAGCCATATGGTACAGACTTGGATTGTATTTCAGAAATAAGTTATACGCTGTTTTTCCATTTAAAAAGATGTGTTTCACTTTCGTGTTTTCGATTAATGCAACGATATCCGTTGGATTCACATTTGTAATTGAAGAATCTTTTGAACCAAGGATAGTACAACTCTCAATCACATCATACAAAGCAATATGACGCTCCAACAGATACTCTCTTTTTTGAAACGAATCAACGGAGTTAAAATCTAGTTGAAACAATTCGGAAAGAACCGACCAAAATCGGTTTTGTGGATACATATAAAAAAACTCCGACTTTCTCGATTGTACCGAGGGAAAACTCCCGAGTATCAGGGTCTGACTCTCTTTATTTATGATGGGGGGAAACCCATGATTTGGTATAGTGACTGGCTCTTGTTTCATGTAACACTCCTTTTTCTTTTATTATATCATAAAAAAAGACCAAGAGTTTTCTCCTGGTCTAGGATCCATTCACTTTTTATTCTTGGAATTCTTATCGATTCGTTTGAAGAGCGCAATCAATCCAAAAAGAATTACCGACATTCCAAAGTAGCCAATTGCAATGGCAAGTGCCATTCCATCCGCATCATTGACTGAAATCAAATAGATTCCAAGCAAAATAAATGCGAATGCGAATATCCATGCAAATGCAACAAATACGCTCTCATTCGGTTTTTGTTCTACCATCTGTTCAAAGAGATACTCGTATTGTTTCAATGTGTCATAATTTTCTAAGAATTCTTTGGTGGGAATGACTTCATTGATTTCATATGTCCGATTCAAATCCGGTTTCTCAATCCAGATTGCACGACAGATATGAAACTGTTTATTTTGAGGATCGTAGAATTCCATGTATGGTTCCCCATTATATTCAAAAGAATGGTTTTCTGTTTCTTTTGTGGAATCCCATTCCCCCGTCGGAGCTACGAATTCAAACATGTTTAGTTGTACTGCAAGCTTCGCTTTGTTTAAAGCTTCTTTTCTTGCTTTTAGATTCTCAAGTTTGTTTATGACTTCTTCTACACTCATATTCTTCTCCTGTAATGGTTCCCTATTGCATTCGTCAATCCATATCGATGATTCTTCATTATATCAAAAACAGAGAGGAATTGAAAGAGGAGAAGGCAATATTCCCAAATCATTCTGCAGAGTAAAGCAAAGCGGACTTAGTTTGGTAGATGAATACTTCATTATATTTGTAGAAAGAAGTGATTAGGAGTTGAAAGACAAACATAAGCGTAAAATAGTAGATTACCTGAACCAAATGATTTAACCAAGGAAATACCGTGATTTCTAAAAAATCTGGGCGTATTAAGAAATAGATGAACGTTGTACCCTGAATACTATCCAGATAGAAAATAGAAGCATGGGCAATTATCAACAACATCACAATAACCAAATGAAATCGTTGCTTGGATGAGAATCGATTCGTTCGATATAGATATACTCCACCGATCAATAAAATTCCATGACAGATCACCGCAATAATATGGCGAAACAATCCAAAGTAGAATGAAGAGACAAATCCAAGTATCGAATAATAGGCAAAGAACCCTATACCACTAATGATTGCGAAGAAGGAAGCAACATGATACCACTTCTTCTGACGGAATAAAACGACAGTGGAAAACAGAAAATAACTAATCGTCGATATCTCGACTGGATAAGAAAACTCTCCTGAGTAATTCAAATAGATATACTCCACTGTCTTCAGTGTCAATAAGAAGACAGATAATATTTTTATAAATCTCAACCCATGTTTGGATTGTAAAGATACTTTAATCACTCCCATGGAAATGATGAAACCTAAGATACTGATAATATTGAACCACATCATACTCTCTCCTTTAATTAAATATTGTTCACTACTATATAATGTATAAATGTTGGGTAAAAATTTTTGCATAAAGTATAGGAACAATATGCAAAAATGTGATTTGAATTAGATAAACCATTCCCAAACATGCCAGAATTCAAAGCTGTTTGCGAGAATAGCACTGACGATGTATCCGATCGTAAACGTAGCGACAAACGAGACAATCCCAAGCATATTCGCAAGTTTCAATGTGGACGACAACCGCTTGGAAAACTTCGGATGCATCGATAACGATGGGTAAATGTTTTTATGGAGTAGATTCTTATGCCATCTTCCATATGCTTTTTGCCATTGACCAACATAGCGGAAGGTATAGAATGTCCCAATGAATGTTGAAATCGATAATCCTAACATCGAGATGCCTAGCAATAAAGAAGTAATATATGGCATAGAAGGAATGATCTCATAGATATTTAATGTTAGAATCATCATTATCCCTAGTGAGATTAATGCTACTCCAAATACACCAAGTACCAAGGTAGACAACCACATGGAGAGGAAAATAGGGAAGGTAAATAGATCTAAGAAAATCAAACCAATGATTGCGACAGGATTTTTATCCGATTTGTTGGATTTCGCCTGCAAGCTATAATCTTTGGCTATATCGACTGGATTTCCTATCTTTCGAACTACGTCTTCTTCAGTTTTCCCTTCCTCTAGTTTATATTCAAAATGTTCTGCAAAATCGGATAGAATTTCATCGATATCTGCGACATTATTTTGTTCTAGTTCTTTCTTCAGAACTTGCATAAATTCTTGTTTATTCATTTGATTTACCACCGATCATATTACTGACTGTCTTTGTAAAGTCTAACCACTCTTTGGCTTCTTGTTTGAAGCGTTGTTTTCCATTCTCAGTAATGGAATAGTATTTTCTTGGTGGACCGCCACTGACTTCAGATAAGAATGTCGTTACAAATCCATCGGATTTTAGTTTCCGCAAAATAGGATAAACCGTTCCATCAGAGATATCGATTTCTTTAGAAATATAGGTGGATAGTTCATACCCATACATATCTGCTTTGTTCAAGGCGGATAGAATACAAAGTTCAATAACTCCCTTTTTATATTGAATGTTCAAAGGATTAACCTCCAAATTAATATTTACTGTCTACTACTATACATTATACAATAGTTATTTTTGTCTGTCAACAAAGAGATACATCTTTTTTAGACAAAGAAAAAAGCCATGATAAATCATGGCTCTTATTTTATTCGGTTTCCCATTTTCCTTGTAATACTTCTTCGACGAAGAGTTTGGCAAGATCCGGGTCAAACTGAGTTCCCGCATTCCGAATAATTTCTTTGATTGCTTCCTCTTTTGGCATTTTACTGCGATACGGTCTGTCACTCGTCATCGCTTCATAGGCGTCTACAATACAAATGACTCTAGAATACAATGGAATCTGGGTTCCTTTTAGTCCATTTGGATAGCCCTTTCCATCCCATCTTTCATGATGAGAGGAGGCATGAATTGCTAGTTCGGAATATTGATCTGCTGTATGGAGAATATCATAACCGATTGTCGTATGCGTTTTGACGATTTCAAATTCTTCTTTGGTTAATTTTCCAGGTTTATTTAAGACCTCATCCGGCAGTGATATTTTTCCTATATCATGGAACATCGCAGCGGTCGCTAGTGCTTTGACGGATTCAGAATCAAGTTTCATTGCACTTCCCATTAAAGCACAAAGATTGGAGACGCGATTGGAATGTTGTTTTTCCAATTCATATTTATCCGTTAAGGTTTTTAGAATCGCGGATATCGCTTTATTTTTAACGCTTTTACGTTCTAGGATTTTTTGACGATACATATCGTTTTCCGCACGTTTTCGTACATCATCCAATGAGGTTTCGTGATCTCTTTGAACGTAATATCCGATGGCGACGGAAAGGCTCATATTCTTGATATGGTTGTTTTTAAATTCCGCGAGCAATGCCTTTTTAAAGAGTTCCGCTTGTTCCTTATCGCAATTTGGCATAATCACTGAAAATTCGTCTCCACTGACTCGACAAACCGTATATTCTTCTTTGGCAATCTTAGTTAAGATACTGGCGGTGGTGATCAAGGCCTCGTCACCAACTTCATGACCAAAAGCATCATTGATAATCTTTAACCCATTGACATCGAGATTAACGACCGCAAACGGATAGTCTCGTTTATCATTAAGTTTCTTCATCTTTTCATAGTAAGTTTTTCGATTGTATAAATCTGTTAAGTAATCGTGGGTACTGATATAGAGCATTTCCAAGAAACGATTTTCTTGTTCGGTGATATCTCTGGCAACACCGACAGCACCGATGATTTCATTGGCTTGATTGTGAATCGGATTGATGACGGTTTCAAAGTAGTAGGTTTTTCCTCGATACACATTCTCCCAAGAATAAATGACGGTTTCTCCATTCAAAGCTAAGTCGTACTGTTCTTCTCTTTCTTCTGCTGTTCTTTCTCCAAAAACCTCTCGATGAGTCTTACCGATTGCATCTTCTTTGGAGATCCCAGCTAAATAGATCTTATCTCCATAGACATCGACATAACGTTTGTCTTTATCTAAAACGAATACCATATCAGAAGACGATGCTAGCAGCAATTCAAATTTCTGGATTTCTAAAGTCAAGTCTTCCATGGAAGTCTTGAGCTGTTTTTGATACTCTTCTGAGATTTCTAATAGTTTGTTTAAGGCGGCTCTTGCCTCATTGAAGCCAGTCTTATTGGTCATATTCAGACGGTAATCCGGATTGTCTGTGATATTAATAGAGTTGATTTCATTGATCAATACTTTTAAAGGATTGTAAATATAGAAGTTATAAATACCAACAATCATAATGATGGTAAAGAAGATCATGGAAATAGCAGCGATAGAGATGATATAGAACATTCCCATGCTTTGATTTAATACTTGTCTTGTCATAAAGACGCCGACAATAAAACCGGATTCTTCAAGTGTATCATAAGCGATTTTTCCAGGTTCGTCATTACAATCAACGGTATCGGTCACTCCTTGATCGATGTTAATCGATGCATATGGAATATCATATTCCGCATAGGTTTCAAGGCTTGTTCCAGTGGATTCCATATGCGTATGAGCTAAAACATTCCCCTCACTATCCAAGACAAAAGCAAAGCCCCAATCTTCTGGGATCAAAGTTTGAATAAAGGAGGTAATAGCAGTCACTTCGACATCCGCACCGATAACTGCAAGTAATTGATCGGAATCGTCATAGACAGGATAAACCACAGTCATAACGATTCGTTCTTCTACTGCATCCAAATAAGCATTTGTATAAGAGACTTCTCTGCTTTCCAAGGCTTTGATATACCACGGTCTCGTGGTGATATCAAATCCTGGAGGTGGTGTAAACTCACTCGTTAACACAAAAGAACCGTCTGGACGGCCAACGTATAGCTGTGTAATCAATTCTTCATTATCTTCAATATCGATCAAAAGATCTCGTAAATCAGATTGATCGGTATCGGTGCGAATGGTACTGGCTAATGCATGGACCACTTTTCCGATACCGGTAAATTCTCCTTGAATCTCTTCGACTGCTAAATCCCGATTAAGGACTAGGATTTCTGTTTGTTTTTGGGTCATTACTCCAGATAAAAACATGTATAGAGCAACGATGGTCGAAAGAAACAAAAGAATAAAGATATAAAGTATTGTTTGTGATATCTTTCGTGACAACTTCATGTATGTCTCCCGTGAAAACGCTAATTATCAATATTATACAATATCGAGTGGAAAATGTGAAATGGTTCCTAATTATTGATTAAAAGTATGTAGAAACAAAAGAAACCTCACATTAATGAGGTTTCCTGCTTAGCGAATGATTTTAATGATAATATTGTATCGTTTGGGTAAAGTATTCTGAAATAAATCCCAAAAAATTATCCACTTCTGACAGATAATTCCTAAAGGAATCAATCATCATTTAGTGTTTCTTCCAAAGCTGCATTTAATTCTGTGATATCATACTCGGAATGAAAAATATCGATGATATATTGATTCCAAGCATCAATTGTTCCATCTACCCCGATTGAATTGATCGACATTAAAAAGGATCGTTGATAAACATTATTTCTTGAGAATTGATAAGCTCTTTGGATCATTGATAGATGATAATTCTCCC
>QKCT01000031.1 GCA_003245625.1 Bacillota bacterium
TACTTATAAACAAGTAAAATAAATATGTTTTTTTTATGAAATCAGACAAAATTCTATGCAAAGACAAACAATATTAGTATTAGCATGCTCTAAATGATAAGTTCGATTTCTTTCAATACTTAAGGCTTATTTTCGAAATAAAAATCCGCGTCTTCAAGGCGCGGTTTTTCGCCTAAGCCTATAAGGCCGGTCACTGGCAGCACCGATCACGGTGCTTTTTTGTTTGCCAATTGCCATTGACACTCTTACTTACCCGTAAACGGGTCCTTATATTCTTTTAGACTTCGTTTGTCCTTGATTTGATCTTCTAGATCTTGATTCCTTATATAATTTTGTATCGTCTTTTTGTTTAGACCTACGGTCGAAACATAGTAGCCCTCGGCCCAAAAGTTCCGAGAGCCGTAGTTGTATTTAAGGTTCGCATGCTCTTCAAATATCATGAGACTGCTTTTTCCTTTAAGATATCCCATAAATGACGAGACTGCGATCTTAGGTGGTATCTTCACGAGCATGTGAATGTGATCTATCGCAGCATGTGCTTCTACTATTTCCACTCCCTTGTACTGACATAGTCTTCTTAGGTATTTCCCAATATCACTTCTCAGTTGAGCAAAAATTACTTTTCTTCTGTACTTTGGAACAAACACAATATGGTACTGACAATTCCACCTAGTATGTGATAAACTACTTGTGTCATCGTTTCGTTTCGGTGACATATCTTGAATTCCTCCTTTTTGTGTAATGGCAATCGACAATACCATTATATCATTTGGGAGGAATTTTCTTTTTCAACGCCACGGCTCTTCTAGTCTCACCCGCACAGCAGGTGGTTTTAATAGTCGACCTCTAAGGTCGCCTAAATAAAAAAAGCCATTAAATGGCTTTATTTCAATCTCCATGGTGGTTCGGGCAGGAATTGAACCAGCGACACATGGATTTTCAGTCCATTGCTCTACCGACTGAGCTACCGAACCATAGAATGGCGGTCCGGACGGGAATTGAACCCGCGATCTCCAGTCCACTACACCACCGGACCTTTTTTTTGGTTGCGGGGGGAAGATTTGAACTTCCGACCTCTGGGTTATGAGCCCAACGAGCTACCAGACTGCTCCACCCCGCGATATATGTGCTTTTATATTGTAACAAAACCCCTACGAATTGTCAATAAATAATATTGCAATTGGTGGAGTATAGCGGGATCGAACCGCTGACCTCCTGCTTGCAAGGCAGGCGCTCTCCCAGCTGAGCTAATACCCCTTGGTAAAGAATGGTACCCGAGGCCGGACTTGAACCGGCACGACATTGCTGTCATTGGATTTTAAGTCCAACGCGTCTACCTATTTCGCCACTCGGGCAAGTGGTGACCCGCAGGCGATTCGAACGCCTGACCCTTTGATTAAAAGTCAAAAGTCAAATGCTCTACCGGCTGAGCTAGCGGGTCAAAGCAGCAATCTATGATCGTCTGTCATGGTGTCAATTATGGGATTCGAACCCACATCCAATGGCTTTTCCAATTAAGCTATCTCGACGTAAATGGCGGAGAAAGAGGGATTCGAACCCCCGCGGCGCTCTCACGCCCTGTCGGTTTTCAAGACCGATCCCTTCAGCCGGGCTTGGGTATTTCTCCAGTATTATTTTTATGAAAACATGGTGGACCCAGTAGGACTCGAACCTACGACCGATCGGTTATGAGCCGATAGCTCTAACCAACTGAGCTATGGGTCCTCATTATGGTAGCGAGGGAGAGACTCGAACTCTCAACCTCACGGGTATGAACCGTACGCTCTAGCCAGTTGAGCTACCCCGCCATGTTTCGGTGTGTAGATAAAAAGATGGTGGAGTATAGCGGGATCGAACCGCTGACCTCCTGCTTGCAAGGCAGGCGCTCTCCCAGCTGAGCTAATACCCCACATCAATGGTGGGCCTAAATGGACTTGAACCATCGACCTCACGCTTATCAGGCGTGCGCTCTAACCACCTGAGCTATAGGCCCCTTGATGCATTCTTTCACAATGCAAATAGTATTTTACTAAATATACCCCTATTTGTCAATTGTTATTTTCCGAAAAATTGGAAAAAGCGCGCATATCCCACCGATATTTTCATATCGGTGTGTTGACATGAACTAATTGCGCTACAATTCGGGATATTTTACTTTGTTTTTCTCGAGTTTCTCACGAATAATGGTTTCCGGATCCAATCCAAGGTCTGATACCATGGCTAAAGCATAGATTAATACATCTGCCAATTCTTCTTTCACATTCTCAGTATCGGGTTGACTGTCTTCCCATTGATAGTTCTCTAGTAATTCCGCAGCTTCAATAATAATGGATTTCGCCAACGCTTGTGGAGTGTCATGTTTCTCCCAACCGCGTTTGTTACGGAACTCAATGATTTCCTGTAGTAATTTCTTCATCTTTCTTCACAACTTTCTTAATTCGCTTTTTTAAATCCACACGGTCGATAATCACGGTTCTTCCGCACCCCAAACACTTTATCTTACAGATAACTCCAAAATTCACAATCTCCCAAAGGTTCTCTCCACAAGGATGACCTTTTTTTAGTATAAGGACACTTCCCTGTTCAATCTCGTGTTCAATGTTCATCTTGATTCTCCAATAAATGTTTGAATTGTGCTAATTCTACTTCATTTTGGAAGGTTATTACGATTTTGTTGCTTGAGACTTTGATTGGAGATTTGAGTTGCATTTTTTGATTCAAGTATTCTTTGGTTTGATTCAAATTCGTTTGGAATTCGTGTGGTAGTGTTTTGCGTTTGATTTTATTTCGTTTTTCTTCTTTTTTAACCAACGCTTCAATATCGCGTACCGTTAGTTTCTCATCAATGATCATTTGCGATATTTTCTTAATACGACCCATATCTTTTAATTTAGACAGGGATCTCGCATGACCCATCGTGATATTACCTTTGTTGATTTCTTGAAGTACATCGGAAGGTAAGTTTAAGATTCCTAATGCATTGGATACATAGGAACGGCTCTTGCCGATTTTTGTCGCAAGTTCCAAATGGGTTAAGTTCATCGTTTTGATTGCGTTTTGATATGCTTCCGCTTCTTCAACAATGGTCAAATCTTCGCGTTGAATGTTTTCTAACAACGCTAATTCTGCCAAATATTGATTATTATAGTCTCTGACAATTGCAGGTACTGTCGAAAATCCGGCAAGCTCAGAAGCCTTGCAACGACGTTCTCCGGCAACCAACATATAACCGCTCGATACCTTCTTCACGATTACCGGTTGCAGCACACCATTAATGCGAATCGATTCCGCTAATTCACGTAGTGCTTGTTCGTCGAAGTGGCGGCGTGGCTGAAATGGATTCGGTTGAATCGATTTCAGTTCAATATCGATTACTTCTTCTTTTTCGATATCAATAATTTCATTTTCTTTGAGAAGATCATCCAACCCTCTCTTGATGAATTCGTCCTTATTCATTTCGTGCAATCACCTCTTTTGCGAGTTTTTTATACCCTATGGAAGATTTGCTTTTTGGACTAAACACTGTGACTGGAACGCCATAGAACGTGGCGTTGGAACATGTGATATTTCGTGGAATAATGGTTTGAAATACTTTTTCGTTAAAATAGGTTTTGATTTCATTGACAACTTGGTATCCGGAAGTTACGCGGACATCCAGCATCGTCATCAAAACACCATAGATCGTCAATGTTTCACGATTGACTTTCTTTTTGGTTTGAATCAAACGAACTGTATTGAGCAATTGAGTTAATCCGTCCATCGCGAGAAACTCGCATTGAACCGGAATGATAACACCATCCGATGCCATCAAGGCATTGGTGGTAATATATCCCAAAGAAGGTGGACAATCGATTAATACATAATCGTACTTCTCTTTTTCTCCTTGTAACATGGAATGGAGAATAAAGTCTCGGTTGGAATCCAGGATGATTTTTTCTTCAATTCCTTCCACAAGCGTTTTTGCCGGTAAAACATCGATTTGTTCACTCTTTGTTTTTAATAAAACATCTGAGAATTGTGCTTCTCTCGTAAAACAATCAAAAACGGACTTTTCAAAGCTCCCTCGGTTGATTCCCATGCATGTTGTGGCATTTGCTTGATAGTCCAGGTCAATCAATAATATTTTCTTTCCCATATCGGCTAGAGAACTAGCTAGATTAATAGCGGTGGTTGTCTTACCGACTCCACCTTTTTGATTGGCGATGGATATTACTAAACTCATATATGCGTCTTCCTTACTTTGTTTGATTTAAGTATTCTTTTATCATCTCATAGTTGTCGTTATAAAAGGCGATGACTTGTGGAGAAAAGAATTCTTCTAATTCTGTTACTGGCAATATGTCAATGAATTCGTCTTCCGAGCGATCCATTTGATTCCATTGGTGTTTCTTCTCGATTTCACGAGCGAGCGTACGATAAATAAGACAAAAAGCAATGATTTGTTCTTCTCTTACTTCTGTGATATCTTCGACCATATAAGCATAACGATCTTTTTGATAGGTATTGGTTTCTTCAAAACGAATATAGAAATTAATCAACATGCTAAACATATCCGTGTTTTCACTTAGTAGATACTTTCCGAGCATATTGGATGTTTTCTTCATCGCATTGGAGATTTCTGGATTATCAATAATCTGAGCGAGACCGCGCTCATGAATATAGACATAAAGATCCATTAAGTTTATAATCTCTTTTCCATCTCTAAGAATTTGTTCTGCGATGAACTCGCTTAGTTCAAACGCGGCTTTTTGAAACTCTAAATTCTCATAGATTGGTGATTGATGAGCGTCTTGACGAATGTCTTCTAGATAATAGAGAATGTCATCTTGATATTTTCCAATGATATGGTTCATTTTGACCCATTCATAGTTTAAATCTGTATAGATTTTTTCATTGTGAAGAATATGAACTAAATTGATGAGGTAGAATAAAACCAGCATCACAACAAAAATATATTCCGACCCTATAATATCGTTCGCGATAACAAGACCCTCTTTGAACGCTAAGGTGTAGTAAGATCCCAGTGCAGCGACGATAGTTCCATATAATAAATACGAAAACAATTCTTGATAGAAGATAATAATACTTAGTGCAATGTAGAAGAATAAATAGGCATAAAAAGAATTGACACCTTGCGTATAATACAACATCAAAGCAATCGAATAGAGAATGGAGATCTGTAACGCAGGCCAAGTTTTTCCAAACCGTACTAAAACATACATCACAATCAATAGAAGGAACAAGACAGAAATCGTAATGATTTTCATTGCCAATGAATAATCAAAGAATGTGGAGTATGGGATGGTGATGATGGTGAGCACCATCAAAAACACCATAACTAACCATACTTTAATCTTTCGGACTTCACTCATCGGTAAGAATTCTGTATTAAATACTTTTCTTAAGAAATCTTTCATAAGGAGGTCCCTCCGCTTTGGAAGGCATCCGCGATGATGGCATCGAATACTTCTGGATTTTCTTGATAAATTTTCATGACTTTCGGATCGATGTTATAGTAATAATCTGTGTTTGTAATCATATCATAGATTTCTTTATCCGATATGTTGTTTAATCCTAACAATCCTTTTTTCAACGCGACGTAAAAAATTACAAAAGCGATGATTCTAGTTTCTGTTGTGTCGGATGGTTTATTCAGGGTTTTAAAGTGAGTCGCAGAGAAGATTTCTCTTCGTTTTATATCAATGGTAGAAGTTTTTCCTAGTTTAACTGCGATTCTACTTAAAGGACTTTGTTGGATAATCTTCAGCCTCGATAAGCGATCCAAATCAATCGGACCAAATTCCGGATGGTTTTCAAGAATTTCTCGATAACTTTTTCCCATATCCAATTCTTTGATGATTTCTAGACGTTCTGAAAAAATGTTAGGCAATTCCAGCTTTTGACTAAACGATTCCAAAAAATCATTGACTTGGCCATAGAAATTATCCAAATCCTTTTCTTCTTTATGCGTTTGAAATTTCAATTTTTGTAATAAATCGATGTTTCGGTATTCAACCTCTTTCGATTTAGAAATTTGATTGTAGAAAAACGATTTTTCTTTCATGATGATATAGGAAGATATCGTCAACATCAATAAAAATAAAATCGAAAACAAGGTAATGTTAAATTGACTACCTGATGATGTATTCAATGTATTTAACATAGTAGGATTGCTCGTTACCGCAAAGATCATTGTAAAAATAAAGTATGCATTGCTGATGATCAATACCTTGACATCTTGATAAATCGCAGCCAAGCAATATACGACGAATAATAATGGAATTAACGATGGAGATTGAAACATGAGAATCATTGCAGTTACGACCGTAAACATACCCAAGGTTAATAGATATTTGTTAAATTTGAGATAATTGGAATCTTGATCTCCAAACGCCGTCATAACAAAACTGGTCACAAGAACAAACAAGAACCCAGCTGTTATCAAAATGATTGTATCCGCAGAATACCTGGCAATAATCATATAAACCAAACTCATAATCATCAAAACCAAAAATACCACGGAGATAATGGTATTTTTTCCGCGCAGATTCTTAATTTCTAAATGGTCGCGGTATTGTTCGATTTCCGAAAATGCATACGTCTTTTTCTTCGCCAATGCTTTTCTCCTATAACGGTTGTTTCTTCATTCTGCCAAAGTTTCTCGGGTAGTTCGGGGAAGTTGGTTTAATTTTTTTTATGAAAATCAATACATGAGTTTCTTCGTTTGAAACAGAGTATGATTCGACTCGTTCTATCTCTCCGCCTAATACTGCAATTCCATTTTTGGCTTCAGCTAACTCTTCTTCATATTGAATCGATTTGTAAGCAACGAGATATCCACCTGGTTTCACAAACGGTAGAGTAAGTTCTGCGAGAATTTGGAATCTAGCGACTGCCCTTGAGACAACAAAATCATAGCTGTTTTTGGTATTTAACTCTTCGGCTCTTCCGTGAATTAGTTCTACATTGGTCAATTCCAATGCCTCTACTAAATCTTGCAAAAAAGAAATCCGTTTTCCTAGTGAATCTACAATAGTCACTTGAAGCGATGGTTCAACAATCTTTAAAGGCAAAGATGGAAACCCAGCGCCGGCACCAACATCTAGTATCGTCTTATGTTTTAAATCCAGATATTTGGTAAGGATGATAGAATCATAGAAATGGCGATAGTATACTTCATCGATATCCGTGATTCTCGTTAAATTGGTTGTCTCATTGGTTTTCACCAGTAGATGATAATACATCTCGAATTTTTTGTCTTCGAGATGTCTGTTGCATTGCTCATCCAGTTGTGTTCTTACTTGAAACATGGCATTCTCCTATGATATGAGTATATTTTACCACATTATCGTTTGCTTGTGTCATTTAATATGAAACTTATGTTTCATACCTTCTTTTCAAATAAATCAACAGCATTTGAATATCGGATGGGTTTACCCCAGAGATTCTAGATGCTTGTGAAATAGTTAGAGGACGAATCTGATTAAACTTGCTTCTCGCTTCCAAAGCAAGATTCGGAACATCATTAAAATCGATATCTTTTGGTATCTTGATGTTCTCTTCTTTTTTCAGTTTATTCGCTTCTTTAATCGACTTATCGATATATCCGGCATACTTAATATTGATTTCCACTTGTTCTGTAACATCATAGTCCAATTCAAAGTGGATTCCTGAAATCTTTTCAATGTGGTCAAATGTTATATTGGGACGCTTCAACAAATCATAGAGTGAAATCTTACCCTTGAGATTTGTTAAATCATTCTCTTCAAAGTAATCTTGGATTTCTTTGGTTGGTGTAATCCATTCCTTTTTCAGTCGTTCTATAGTAGTTTCTACGCTTGATCGTTTCTCTTGGAACGCAAGATAACGATCTTCGGAAATCAAACCGATTTGGTATCCATAATCTGTCAAACGGAGATCAGCATTATCGTGTCTCAGCAACAATCTAAATTCTGCTCTTGAGGTAAGAAGGCGATAAGGTTCTTTGGTCCCTTTGGTGACTAAATCATCGATCAATACTCCAATGTACGCTTCATCTCTTCGCAAAACCAAAGGATCCAAATGATCCATCTTTCGACTGGCATTAATCCCCGCCATCAATCCTTGTGCAGCCGCTTCTTCGTAACCACTTGTTCCATTTACTTGTCCTGCGAAAAACAGATTCTCAATCAGTTTTGATTCCAAGGACGGCCATAGGGTTCTAGCATCGATTGCATCATATTCAATCGCGTAAGCATATTTGGTAATCACTGCGTTTTCAAGCCCTGGTAAGGAATGAACCATTTGTTCTTGGATATCGATTGGCATAGAGGTGGAAAAGCCCTGTAAATAGACTTCATCCAAATGCGCTGACTCTGGTTCAATAAATAGCTGATGTCGTTCTTTATCAGCGAAACGAACTAGTTTATCTTCGATTGATGGGCAGTATCTCGGCCCAACACCTTCAACCAATCCGCTATACATTGCAGATTTAGTGATATTGTTTTGAATAATCTCATGAGTGATTGGTCTTGTATGAATTAAGTAACACGGCCACTCATGATCCAATACTCTTAAGTGTTCTTTCTCATAACTGAATTGGTATGCGAAATCGTCTCCAGGGGAAAGTTCCATTTGTGAGAAATCAATGGAATCTCTTTTTACACGTGGAGGTGTACCTGTTTTTAATCGAAATGTTTGGTGACCTAAATCTCTTAAATGTTGAGATAATCCTATGGATGCTTTTTGTTTGCTTGGCCCTTCGATTTTATAGGTATCTCCAATCAATATTTTCGCTTCCATGAACGTACCGGTTGTAATAATGATTGTCTTCGAATAAAGCTCTCTACCGTCTTCTAAACGAACACCAAGTACTGTTTTATTTTCCACGATCAGTTCTTTTACATATGCTTCAAGTAATTCAAGATAGTCTTGAGACTGTAATGTTCGCAACATCTCTTTAGGATATTCCACTTTGTCCGATTGGGCACGTAAAGCTCTTACCGCTGGTCCTTTGGATTTATTGAGCATCTTCATTTGAAGACAGGTTTTATCCGTGTTTTTTCCCATCTCTCCACCCAATGCATCAATCTCACGAACGACTGTTCCTTTCGCAGGACCACCAATCGATGGATTGCACGGCATAAAAGAAACCATGTTTAGGTTTCCGGTTATCAATATTGTATTTTTTTGTAATCTAGCAGAGGCGAGTGCTGCTTCCGTGCCGGCGTGGCCGCCCCCAATTACGATACAATCATACATGTTATCACTTGCTTTCCACCTTTATTGTAACAGAATTTTCTGTTCCAACAAAGCGATGTCTTAAATCAATTTATAATGTTTCAATGCGTTTTTCACGCCATTATTTGTTACTTCTGTCGTTACATATTCGGCTATTGCTTTCAATCCCGGTCCAGAGTTTCCCATGGCAATTCCGTGTCCAACCAATTCCAACATTTGTTTGTCGTTGAACCCATCTCCGATTGCATATACATCTTTTAAATCAAATCCAAGATAATCCGCCAAGACTTTGACGCCATCGGCTTTTAATCCACCATTCATATTGACATCAAATCCCATTGCATTGGATTGATTGAATTGTAATTCCGGTAAAATTCTTCGCATTTCATCAACTTTCGTATGATCAAATACCAACATCGAAAAGACATTTCGATTGGGATAAAAATTACGATCGATATCCGGTTTATCTATTTTAAAGATATCGCAAAATTGATCGGGAACGTCCGTATCCTTTCGATAAGCTAAATATTTGTCCTCATATTCGATTACTAAATCGCAAGACTCTCGGTCACAATACTCCATCATGCGTTGAACAATATCTGCAGGGATGTAATGTTCGTATATTACTTTCCCTTTGATTTGAACATAACTTCCGTTCGCAAGGATTAGATAATCTACACCTAATGTTTTATCAAGATCATATATAAGATGAGGACTGCGTCCTGTCGCAATTGCGGCTACATGTCCGTTTTCTTTGAGTTGCTTTATACTCTCGGCTACACCTTCAGCCGGTTTTCCTTGATGGAGCGCTGTTCCGTCAAGGTCAATACAAATTAAAGCCATATCTGCTTCCTCCTATCAAAAGAATCTCAACCGAAGCATCCCCACCCACATAAACACCTTACTTAAGGCTGCTTCCGTCAAGACCTGACCTGGTTCGTGGGCATCTATTGAGTGAAGATGCTTCGTCTGAGATTCCATCGATATTATATCATATTATCGTTCAAATTCAATTCTTTTCGCTTCGGAGATTACGGAAGAAATCTTTCATCATTTGACCGGCTTCTTGATTCAAAACCCCGCCAATGACTTCCACTTTATGATTCAAGGGAAGGTCAAAGACATTTGTTTTGGATTCGTGGGCGCCAAATTTTGGTTCTTTCGCTCCATAAATGACAGTTGGAATCCGAGAGTTGATGATTGCTCCACTACACATAATACATGGTTCTAGTGTAACATATAAATTGCAACCTTCCAATCTCCAACTACCTAGCTTTTTTGTCGCTTTTTGAATCGCGAGCATTTCCGCATGGGCAGCAGCTGTTTGTTTGGTTTCCACTAAATTGTGAGCCCTTGCGATGACTTCGTCATCTTTCACAATCACACAACCAACAGGTACTTCCCCTTTCTCATATGCCTTTCTTGCTTCTTTCAAAGCAATAGACATAAAGTACTCGTGACTATTTCTTTTGTATTTCATAATGAATTGGTTTTCCTGGTACTTCGTGACAATCTCGACATCTCGCTTCATAAGAATCCTTAGCACCAACAAGAATAATTGGATCGTTATATTTCGCTGGATTTCCATCGATGATTCGTTGTGTTCTGGTTGCCGGAGTATGGCATTTAACACAGATTGCGGATAATTTTGTTACATATTCTGCCAAAGAAAGAAGTTTTGGCATAAAAGAGAATGGTTCTCCTCGAAAATCCCGATCCAACCCAGATACGATAACGCGTTTTCCTTGGTCTGCCAGAGCTTCGCAAATATCAACAGCTTCTTCATCTAAGAATTGAATTTCGTCAATTGCGATGACATCGGTATCTTTTTGAATATATTGCATCATCTCGCTCGCTTTGGAAATCGCGATTGATCTGGTGCGAGAATTGTTGTGAGATACAACTTCGTTTTCTGCATATCGATTATCGATTGCTGGTTTAAATACAACGATATTACGGTTAGCATATTCCAAACGTTTGATTCTACGAATCAGTTCTTCTGTTTTTCCGGCAAACATTGGCCCTGTGATGACTTCAATCCATCCGTCTTTTTGTGTTAGATACATATTCATTCCCCTTTTCAAAAACTATTATAACAAAAAGGCGCAAAAAAAAGCCAAGGATTTTGGCTTTTTATTTATTTTCTTCTTCGGTAATACCATACTTCTTATTGAACTTGTCTATTCTACCAGCAACCGTTGTGAATTTTTGTTTTCCGGTGTAGAATGGGTGGCAATTTGAGCAAGTATCCACGTGAATACCTTTTTGTGTGGATCCTGTTTCAAATGTGTTTCCGCATGTTGAACAAGTTACAGTAATTTTATGATAAGCTGGATGTATATCTTTTTTCATATTCGATCCGTCTCCTTCCGCCATGATTGTTCTATAATCATAGTAAGTTTCCATCATATAGCAAAAGTATTATATCAAACTATATTTTAAAATGCAAGAAAAAAATCTATGATTTGACTTGTTTCAAATGTTATAATAGAAATATATTTATTGATAGGTGTTAAAGAGCCAATTAATCCTGTTTTGAGAAGATCTTTTGGAGCTCTTTATAAACTTTTTGAACCGGGAATCCCATGATGGCGTAAAAGTCACCATTAATGCCCGAAACAAATTTGGATCCGAATCCTTGAATTCCATATGCACCAGCTTTATCCATTGGTTCTTTGGTTGCGATATAGTCTAAGATTTCTTCTTCCGTCAACTTCGCAAAGGATACGATAGCTTCACTACAAAAAGATTTGGAATATCCGCTGGTTAATATCGTACATCCAGTATAGACTTTATGGGTGCGATCGCTCAATAGATTTAAGAACAGTTTTGCTTCATCTTCATCTTGCGGTTTTCCTAAAATAAAATCATCAATTACAACTAAGGTATCAAACCCCATTACAACTGCATCTTTATGATCTTTAAAGATGGAATATGCTTTTTGAAATGATAAATCCATTACTTGCTCGTCGTGCTCCAATTTTGGATTGATAATTTCATCGATATCACTCGAAATCGATTCGAATTCATACCCTAAAAATTTCATGAGTTCATGACGTCTAGGGGAATTGCTGGCAAGGATAATTTTCTTCATTATAACACCTCGGTTTTTGCTAGGTCTATTATAACAGAATTTCAGGGTTTTCAACAACTTTTCGCTTTATCAATAGTGGCGACATATAACCATCACATACACTTGATACAATTCTTATGCAATCAATGAATTCTGCATCTTTGTATCCGTGATGAAGGGATACTATAACGTGATTATCATGGGGGTGATACCAATGTTAGAACGTTTTAATATGAACTTAATTTCCGAAAATGACTTTCTTTTATTGGCAGTCAGCGGTGGTATCGACTCTATGGTGATGCTTGATTTTCTGGCTAAGAAATCAAAAGAAATCAATATCAAACTTGCAGTGGCATATCTCGATCATCAAAAAAGAGCAGAAAGTTTTTTGGACTATCAACTGATTACGAATGTTTGCAAAACGCATTCGATTCCAACCTATACCAATAAGTTGGAAACGAATAACGATGTAAATTTTCATGATTATGCTCATCAAAAGAGATACGACTTTTTTGTGGAAACTGCAAATGAAATTGGAGCCAATAAAATCGTATTAGCTCACAATGCAAATGACAATGCTGAAACGATTATGATGCGTTTAGTAAGAGGATCTTCTTTTGAGGGATATCGCGGAATTATGCCGATATCTACTTATAAAGGTCTTCTTGTAATTAGACCGATGTTAGAAATCGCAAGAACTGAAATCGAAACATATCAAAAGGAGAATAATGTCTCTTATCAAGAGGATGCCTCGAACCAAGAAGATGATTATACAAGAAACAGGTTCCGTCACCACGTCTTACCTTTACTAGAAAAAGAAAACCCAAAGTTCTTAGATAAATTTAATCAATTCTCCAATTATCAAACCATGGCTTTTTCTTTGATCGAGAAATTGTCCAAAATGTTTTTGGACGTATTCTTAAAGACCACTCAAATCGGACTTGCATTTGATATTGAGGCATTTAAGGATTTAGAACAAATCATTCAAATCGAAGTTATTAAAAGAGTTGTAAACAAAGTCACGAATGACACCTTAGAATTATCTTATGTAAACATCCTAGATATTCGTGATTTAGTTTATAACGAGAAACCTCAAGTAGAACTCTTATTTGAACCTTCCTTAGTTATTCAAAAGAGCTATAATCAAATCGGATTTGCAACAAGGAAACCAATTGTTGAAGATTATCAATTTGAAATTACCGGAGAACAAAACCTAAAACTACCCGATGGAAGTTTAGTTATTATAACTAAAAAACCGAACAAATTATATGGAGATATGTATAAACTATGTTATAATAATGTAGATTTCACTTTTCCATTAACTTTGCGCAATCGCAAAGATGGAGACCGACTAAAAACTTCGGCTGGAACCAAGAAACTGAAGAACGTATTCATTGATAAAAAAGTACCATTGTATCAAAGAAATACATTGCCGATACTTGTTAATAATACGCAGGAAGTTTTATGGATTCCAGGAATTCATCAAACAAAAACAACAGGGAATAATTGCATTTATTTCATCTATTTGGAGGGGTAATAAAAATGCTGGATAAAGACATTAAGAAGGTTTTGGTTTCTGAGACAGAAATCCAAGGCATCTGCAAACGCCTTGGTGCGGAAATCACCAAGGACTATTCTGGAAAGAAACCTTTGATGATTGGGTTGCTAAAAGGTTGTATGCCTTTTATGACAGAACTTATGAAGAACATCGATCTCTATATGGAAATCGAATTGATGGGTGTCCAAAGTTATCACGGTGGAACTGCTTCTACTGGTGATGTAAAAATCACAAGAGACTTAGATATCCCTGTAAAAGGAAGAGATATTCTCATTGCGGAAGATATCGTTGATACCGCTAAAACAATCAACGTCATTACAAAACTATTGAAATACCGTGGAGCAAACTCCGTAGAAGTCGTAACCTTACTTGACAAACCAGCAGGAAGAGTTGTTGACTTCGAACCAAAATACATTGGCACAACGATCCCGAAAGAATTCGTGGTAGGATTCGGTTTAGACTACGATGAAATGTACCGGAATTTACCATATGTCGGTGTACTAAAGGAAGAAGTTTACACGAAGTAGGAGGAAACTATGGCAACAAATCAAAAACCGACTAACAATCCCGTCAACAATCGTACAACACAATTCTTAACGATTTTGATTTTGATTGTTATTGTAATCACAATATTTGTGACCTTCGGAAATATGAATTCTCCAATCCAATTGTCTAATTCACAGTTTAACGCTGTATTAAAGAATCAAGGGGTTGAAACAGTCGAAGTCACACCAATGTCTGGTGATGTCAATTATCGGGCATATAAGGTCACAGGTATATTAACCAGTGGCGATGAATACATTACTTATTTAGCAAACGATACCGAATTGGATAATGCAGTAATTGTAATCAATAGCTTGAATTCCGATATCTATGCATCCAATGACATTGTTTGGACATTCTCACCGGCTTCCAGTTACAATATTGGAAATGTCATCTTCATTGTCTTGATCATTGGTGGATTTATTTTCATGTTCTATTTCATGATGAGAAATGGATCCAATTCAAATCGTCAAGCATTTGATTTTGGTAAGAGTCGTGCAAAAATCAGCAAAAACCAAGATACTACATTTAAAGATGTTGCTGGAGCTGATGAAGAAAAAGAAGAGTTAAAGGAAATCATCGATTTCTTAAAACATCCAAAACGTTATCTCGACCTCGGAGCTAGAATTCCAAAGGGTATTCTGCTTGTAGGTCCTCCAGGAACTGGTAAAACATTAATCGCTAGAGCAGTTGCCGGAGAAGCAAATGTTCCATTCTATTATGTATCCGGTTCTGATTTCTTAGAAATGTTTGTCGGTGTTGGTGCTTCTCGTGTTCGTGATATGTTTAAAACAGCGAAAGCTCATGCTCCATGTATTTTGTTTATCGATGAAATCGACGCAGTCGGTCGTCAAAGAGGAACAGGTCTTGGTGGCGGACATGATGAACGGGAACAAACATTAAACCAATTATTGGTTGAAATGGATGGTTTCGGACACAACAGTGGAGTTATCATTATTGCCGCAACAAACCGTGTCGATATCTTAGACCCTGCATTGATGAGACCTGGTCGTTTTGACCGTCAAATCTACGTTGGTACACCAGATATCAAAGGCCGTGAAGAAATCTTAAAAGTTCATTCAAGAAATAAAAAGATTAATCCAACTATCACTTTCAAAGAAATCGCAAGACGTACTCCTGGATTCACAGGTGCGGATTTAGAAAACCTTATGAACGAAGCTGCGCTTCTAGCCGCAAGAGAAAACCGTTCTCAAATCGAATTACATCATATCGATGAAGCTGTTGACCGCGTATTAATGGGGCCGGCAAAGAAATCACGTGTATTTTCGAAGAAGGAACGTCAGTTCATTGCTCATCACGAGGCCGGACACACTGTAGTCGGATTAAAATTAGAAAATGCAAATATCGTACACAAAGTAACCATTATCCCACGCGGACAAGCTGGTGGATACAATATGATGTTACCGGAAGAAGAACAAGCATTCCTGCAAACAAAACAAAACCTTAAAGAACGCATTACCGGTTTATTGGGTGGTCGAGTAGCAGAACAGTTGATCTTCAATGAAATTTCAACCGGTGCTCACAATGACCTCGAGCGTGCTACTGCTATTGCAAGAGCAATGGTAACCCAATTTGGTATGAGTGATCATTTAGGACCTGTTACTTATGAACGCGATACAGAAACCGTATTCTTGGGTAGAGATTATGGAAAATCAAAAGATTTCTCCGAAGCAATCGCAACCAAGATTGATGAAGAGGTTCGCGGCGTAATCAACGAATGTTATGAAAATGCGAAAACATTGATTAGTAACAATATCGATTTGTTGAAAACCATCGCAAAATATCTACTGGAAGTTGAAACACTAACTAAAGAAGATATCGACGAAATCAACGAAACAGGCAAATTAGCTCGTTGGGATAATGTCCTAGCAAGCGATTCCGTCAAAACAGAACAAACACCAAAAGACGAATCCGATAAAAAGGATTTGCCACACTAATAAAACAATAGGGATACCTAATCGTATCCCTAATTATTATGAGGAGAGAAAAATGAGACTGGATAAGTTCTTGAAAGTATCTCGAATATTTAAACGAAGAACCATCGCGAAGGAAGTATCGAAAAACCATAGGATTACGATCAATGGTCGCTCTGCAAAACCTTCTACCGATGTAAAAATCGATGATGTACTTACAATCACTTATGGAAACAAAGAATTAACGATTACCGTCAAAGATGTAAGTGAATATGTTCGCAAAGATATGTCAGAATTCATGTACGAAATCATTAGCGAACGCAAATTGAATTAAACCGCCAAATACGTTATAATATATGAGGTGATTTGAATGAAAAAATGGCTTATTGCATTATTAACCATCGCAATTGGGTTTTCATTGATATCTTGTGCTACAACCGAAGAACACGATGTATATGTAACGGTATATCCGCTAAAGTTTGTTACTGAACGAATTTTTGAAGGAACCGATTATACCGTTGGTATTGTCCCTGGTGTCACATCACATGAAAACTCAGTAGACTGGTCTCCAAAAGAAATCATTGCGATGACAAATGCAACCTACCTAATTTATGTAGGTGCAAACTATGATCAATACATCGACTACCAGATCGAAAGTTTATTCACGAACCGGGAAGTTGAATTAGTTAAAATTGAAGATCAAACCAATTATATCCAATTTATAGAAGGTATTATCCACTCCCATGAAGACGAAGAGGAAGATACCGAAGAGGAAGCCACTTTAGGATATGATCCACATTTTTGGATCTCACCGTTAAAAGTCCAACAAGTAAGCGCTATGGTTTATGATAAGATTGCAGCGAAATTC
>QKCT01000006.1 GCA_003245625.1 Bacillota bacterium
GATCGACGTTGAATTAACCGATTATGATGGAACATACTGTTATGGTGAAATTCAATAAAAAAATCCAGATTTTTCTGGATTTTTATTTTCTCTTGCGAGCTTTCTTTTCTTTTGTTTTCTCCACTCTAGCCAATGCTTTTTGTTCTTTCTTGCTCAGCTTTTTCTCTTTGACTTTGCGTTTTCCACCTTTGACTTTTTTGACCACTTGATACGTTAAAACATAGTCGTTATCATGGTTTGTAAACCGGAACGGAGCACCTTCATGGACATTGAGTGGAAGTTCATATAAGAAACCAACAAACGTCGTTAACATCTGATACTTATCGCAAGTCTTGATAATGCCTTTGGTTTTACGTTTATTGAACCAACGATATTGAACTTTATCGTACTCATCCAATAAAAGAATAACGATTTGGTTCTTATTTTTATCCGAAGAAGTAAAACTTTTAAGCATCACCAATTCCGGAAGATTTTTGACATAGTAATCAAAGTATTTCTTGACTCTCTTTTTGCCTTTGTTCCGTAGGGTTTTATAGGTGTTGGTTTGATCTTTTGCATACAAGTTAATGATATCTTCGTTCAAAAGATTTCCATTGAATTTCTTATTGATGGTCTTATCCATCTTTTTATAGAAGTTCTTATATCGAGCAGCGTACTTACCGGAATTGATTAATAACGCTAAAATAACAATGACTACAATTGCGCCAACAACGATCCCGATAACGGTGACTAAATCTAAATCACCGATGGAAAATAAGAATCTCATAGTATCAACCTCTTTTGTCCTAAAAATTGCCTAAATTTCGACTAATATCATTTTATCATAAAAAAAACCAAAATGAAACAATGACAAAAAAAATTAGTTTACAAATAGCGTATAATCTAGTATAATGTCTATGGTTAAAGAAAAGGGGTGAAAGCAATGGCAAAGACAGTCGTGAGAGAAAACGAAACCATCGAAGATGCACTTCGTCGTTTTAAACGTGATGTGTCACGTTCAGGAACATTGGCTCAAGCCCGTAAGAAAGAATACTACGAGAAACCAAGTGTTACAAAGAAATTAAAAGCACGTGCAAAAAAAACGAAAACAAGATAATTAATGACGACTCAGTAATGACAATTCTAAATTTGGAATTGTCATTCTTTTTTCCACTAAAATAGCCACTTTCGGTATGATTTTTCATAGATACTGTGGTATAATGATAGCAAAGGAGATGATTCCTGTAAGTGACAAACATCATTAAACTGGAAAGCGACTTAGAAAACCTTCATGAAATGATCGAATTATTCGGTTCCAATGACAAAAATCTAAAGTTGCTGAAGCGCTTGTACAAAGTGGATATTTATTCCAACAATAAAGATGTGATGATCGACACTCAAGAAGAGAACATCATTTTGAGTATTTCCAAAATGTTCCGTATTTTGATTTCGTTGATCCGTCACAATATCAGTTTTTCGGATCGCGATATCATCTATATCAAGAACCTACTTGCCGAAAACAGCGAAGAAGACATTTTGTCTTTGTTTGTGGATCGAACGGAAATCATCCGCACCTTCGCCGGTAAACCAATTTATCCCAAAACACTGAACCAGAAGCGTTATGTGGACTCAATCGAGAGAAACACGCTTATTTTCGGTATCGGTCCGGCCGGTACTGGGAAAACCTATCTTGCTGTTCTGCTCGGATTAAAGAAATTGAAAGATGGCTCTATCAAAAGAATCATCTTGACAAGACCTGCAGTAGAAGCGGGGGAAAGTTTGGGATTCCTACCAGGAGATTTAAAAGAAAAAGTAGATCCTTATTTACGACCACTTTATGATGCAATGTATGAGGTTTTAGGATTAAAGCAAACAACTGATTACATTGAAAAAGGTATCATTGAAATTGCTCCACTTGCTTATATGCGAGGTCGAACTTTGGACAATGCATATGTCATTCTAGACGAAGCACAAAATACAACAATCAACCAAATGAAACTGTTCTTGACGAGACTGGGATTCGGTTCGAAAATGATAGTGACCGGAGACATTACACAAAGCGATTTACCGAAAAGGATGACTTCTGGTTTAGTGAAAGCCGGAGAAATCCTCCAGGATATCGATTCTGTTGACATCCAATATTTCGATGATCGTGATGTTGTTCGTCATCCTCTCGTTCAAACAATCATCAAGAGGTTCGAAAATGATCAAGATTAATTTCATCAATCAATATGATGATCAAAAACAATATCAATCCATCGTAACTCAAATCATTAAATTGGGTTATAAGTATTTAAAATTGACTGAAAAAACAGTGATTTCAGTCATTTTAGTCACCGATGAAGAAATCCACGAACTCAACAAACAATACCGGGGAATGGACAAACCAACCGATGTGTTGAGTTTTGAAAACATCGATGACTTAGTCGAAATCGGAGATGTGTTTATCTCGATCGACACAGTAACCAAGCAAGCCAAGGAGTTACAACACTCGTTTGAGTATGAACTCGCGTTCATCGCTCTTCATGGATTCCTACATTGTCTTGGTTATGACCATATCACAGATTCAGACAATGAAGAAATGATGGGATTACAACATGCCATCATGAACCAATCCAAATACAAGAGGTGATAATTTGAATAAATTATACGAATTGGCAAAAGAAAACATTCAAAACGCTTATGTTCCATACTCGCATTTCCGTGTGTCCGCCGTGTTAGAACTCAAAGATGGAAGAACAATTCAAGGGATTAACATCGAGAATGCTTCTTATGGATTATCCAATTGTGCTGAGCGTAGTGCTTTGTTTGCCGCATATTCTCAAGGTGTGAAGAAAGAAGAAATCGAACGGATTTTGGTCTATACTGACAAAGAACACTTTGTCTCTCCTTGTGGCGCTTGTCGTCAAGTTATGAGAGAATTAATGGAAGAAGATGCAGAAGTTATTTTGGCAAACTCTCTTGGAGAAATGAAATCCATGAAGAACAAAGAGCTATTACCAGCTGGATTTACGAAAGAGGATTTATAATGTTCAAATCTGGATTTGTATCCATCATCGGCGAACCAAACGTTGGAAAATCGACTCTTTTGAATCATATCTTGAAACAAAAAGTCGCAATCGTTTCGAATAAACCACAAACGACCCGGAATGTTTTTTCCGGGATTTATAACGATAATGATTCGCAAATTATTTTCATGGATACTCCTGGAATCCATAAAGCAAAGACTAAACTTGGAGAATACATGTCTTCTGCAGCATTATCGACGGTTAAGTCTGTCGATTTGGTGTTGTTTTTAATCAATGCATACGACGATGTCTTGGAGTATAATCTTGGAATTCTGGAAAATCTAAAAGGAATTAAAACACCGGTATTTCTCATTATCAATAAAATGGATACCATCAGTGATTATGATCGCTTGGAAACCGCAATCAATACCTACAAAGAAAAGTATGATTTTGCTGGTGTGTTTGGAATTTCAGCACTCAAAGGAACGAACGTTAACTTTTTGATTTTGGATATCAAAAAGATCCTAAAAGAAGGTCCGCAATATTATGTTGATGGCGAAATTTCGGATCGTCCGGAAACGTTTTTGATTCAAGAGTTTATCCGCGAGAAAATCTTGGAATATACCCATGAAGAAGTACCTCACTCTGTCATGGTGTATTTAGAACAATTCAAAGAAAAGAGAGACCTTGTCGAAATTAACGCGACCATCGTTGTGGAACGAAAATCTCAAAAAGGAATTATCATTGGAAAAGGCGGGCAGATGCTGAAACGAATCGGTACTGCAGCCAGAAATGATATCGAAGCCTTATTGCATAAGCAGACTTTTTTAGAAACGTTTGTCAAAGTCGAAAAAGATTGGCGCAACCGCGAACACTATTTGAAAAATTACGGCTATCGACCTGACCAAAATGGGTGATATCGATGGAATACATCGAAGGTTTAATCCTCAAAAAACTGGATTATAAAGAAAGTTCACAGATTATCTACCTTTATACAACATCCGGATTAACTAGTGTGTTGGTTCACGGAAGTAGGAAACCGAAAAGTCCTTACCTGAACTTAACTCGGATTCAGAATCTAGTTGGATTACATGTAAGTGGAAAAGATCTTCGTACACTGCGAGATGGGGATGTTCTCAAGGATTACAGACAAACCAAAGAACAACTTGAAAAGTTCACTTATGTTCAACATATTTTGGAACTGATTTATCATGTAGGAACACATGATCACGACCATGAAAAACTATATCTGTTTTTGGGTAAAGTATTTGACCTAGTTGACCAATCAGAAGACTATATCATGTACTTAAATATGGTAGAATTGAAATTGTTACATTTGCTTGGTATCAATCCTATGTTCTCTCATTGTGTCAGTTGTGAAAAAACAGAACAGTTGCATTTCAGTGTAAAAGAGGGTGGTTTTTGTTGCAAAGATCACTATCCCGGAGGAGAATCTAAAGTCTCATCCGCCTGTGTAACGCTGATGATGGACTTGTATTACTATGATTTACAAAACCCCAAAAAAGTAGAACAAGAAGTTGAGGTTTTCAAAGAACTCAGGAGCGTTATTGATCGATATTATGAATATCACCTCAATTTTCGCTCAAAATCGCGCAAAATGCTGGCGGGACTTATCGGTTATTGATAAGTTCCCATTTTCTTGAAATATAATGTATTATATTTCGTCTCCTTGACAAGAATGGCCAGAAAACATATAATTAAAATGGTGCAGTATGTACAAAAAAATGAGAGGATGAGACATTTGAAACAGACATTAGATCAATTAAACGCTTATGCAAAGCGTTATGGATTCATATATCAAGGATCGGAGATTTATGGAGGCTTAGCCAATACATGGGACTATGGTCCTCTTGGTGTTGCTTTGAAGAACAATATCAAGAAACTTTGGTGGGAATCTTTTGTTTCTAAAAACCCGCTCAACGTTGGAATTGATTCCTCAATTCTTTTGAACCCAAAAACTTGGGAAGCTACCGGGCACGTCACAGGATTTAAAGATCCACTCATGGATTGCAAACTATGCAAATCCAGACATCGTGCCGACAATTTGATTTCAACATCCACCAAAGGTGAAGTAGATGCCGATGGTTGGAGTTATGATAAAATGTACGAATTCATTATCGCGGAACAAATCAAATGTCCCGTGTGCGGTGGCTTTGATTACACACCAATTCGCGAATTTAATTTGATGTTTAAAACCCATCAAGGAGTGACAGCGGATTCTGTCAATGATATCTATTTGAGACCTGAGACTGCTCAAGGAATTTTCTTAAACTTCAAAAATGTCCAACGTACTTCCAGAAAAAAAGTACCGTTTGGTATCGGTCAGATCGGAAAGTCTTTCCGTAATGAAATAACGCCGGGGAACTTTATTTTTAGAACTCGTGAATTTGAACAAATGGAAATGGAATTTTTCTGTAAACCAGGAACGGAATTAGAATGGTTTGTGTATTGGAAACAATTCGCAATGGATTTCTTATTGAAAGCTGGTCTAAAGCAAGAACATTTGAAGTTCTATGACCATCCAAAAGAAAAGTTATCCTTTTACTCAAACGCAACCACGGATATCGTTTTCGATTATCCATGGGGCTTTGATGAATTATGGGGAATTGCATCCAGAACAAATTATGATTTAGGTCGTCATCAAGAATACTCCGGTGAGAAATTGGAGTACTTGGATCCGGATACGAATGAAAGTTATCTCCCTTATGTCATTGAACCGGCACTTGGAGTAGAACGCTTGTTACTTGCAGTTCTTTGCGATTCCTTGGAGGAAGAAGAATTGGAAGACGGAGAAACGAGAACACTTCTTCGTTTGACCAAAGCTTTAGCACCGATCAAAGTGACCGTTTTACCTTTGGTCAAGAAATACCAAAGCGAAAAAGCGGAAGAAGTTTACCAACAACTTCTATCCGACTTCGAAGTCAGTTATGACGATACTGGTAATATTGGTAGAAGATATCGCCGTGCCGATGCAATCGGGACTCCATATTGTGTCACCGTTGACCAACAGACACTGGAAGACGAAACCGTCACGGTACGGGAAAGAGACAGTATGGAACAAACAAGAGTATCGTTAAAAGAACTAAATGATTATTTAGCCAAAGCATTAAAATAATAATTGCATTGATAAGAAGGTGAATCTATGGCAATGATCAGCCAAAAAACAATTGATTTAATTAAAGATACGGCTGATATTGTAGATGTTGTAGGAGAGTTTGTTGCATTACAAGCTGCCGGCAAGAACATGAAAGGTTTATGCCCTTTCCATAGCGAAAAGACACCTTCTTTTTTCGTTAGTAAAGAACGTCAAATCTTTAATTGTTTCGGTTGTGGGAAAAAAGGCGATTCGATTAAGTTCATCGAAGAGTACAAACATTTAAGTTATGTTGATTCCATTCGCTATCTTGCAGAACGGTATCACATCGATATTGAAGAAGATCACAATACCCAACTAAAGCGGACGGATGTCAATTTATACAAAGCAAATGATTTAGCATTACAGTTCTTCACCCTAAATTTACTAAATATTGAATCCGGCAGATCTGCGTTGGATTACTTGTTGGATCGCGGACTCAACATTCAAACCATAGAGGAATTTGAACTCGGATTTGCGCCCAATAAAAACAACGCATTATTGACTCATCTTTCCAATGACTTTCAACCGTTGGACTTGATGAATGCAGGACTCGTCAATCGCAACAGTGATGGGAATTTTTATGACCTATTCCGCGATCGAATTATGTTTCCAATTCGCGATGAACAAAATCGTGTGATTGGTTTCTCTGGTCGAATCTTCGGTCAAAATGAAAATCCGGCAAAATATGTGAATACTCCATATACCGAGATTTTCTCCAAGGGATTGACCTTATACAACCTCTATCATGCAGCTCCCCATATTAGAACCAAAGAACGAGTTGTTTTGATGGAAGGCTACATGGATGTCATTAAAGCCCATATGGCAAATGTCAAAGAAGCGATTTGCTCGATGGGAACCCAATTGACGTTAGATCAAGCAATGGTAATCAAAAAATACACAGATAATGTTGTGGTGTGTTATGATGGAGACAAAGCGGGAAGAGAAGCATCTTACAAAGCCATCAAACTACTGGAAAGAGCTAAACTCAATGTTCATATCGTCTCACTACCAGATAATATGGATCCAGATGAGTATATTTCCAAGCACAAGGATTTTGAAGACTATCTCAACAACAATCAGTTGGATCAATACGAGTTTGTCTACCAAATGATTGTCGAACAAAAAGACTTTAGCAGACCGATCGAAATCGAACAGGCAAAGGATAAACTCTTTGACTTCTTCAGTAAAACCTCTGGAATGATTCGAGAAATATATTTAAAACGATTCGCTTCAGAAACCAATACCAACTATCAAACACTTCTAGGAGATTACCAACAAAATCGCTTGGACGAAAAGAAGTTTTCGGATTATCAAGCGAAATTGGTTCGAACTCAAAAACACGATATCGTCTACCCTCGGTATGAAATCGCGGAAATTGCGGTTTTGAACTACTATTTGAAGGATATCCGATATCGAGATTTAATTGAAAGTAAACTTCGAATGATGCACTTTCAAAATCCTGGAATTCGAAGTTTGATTTACACCATGAATGCATGGGGGAAATATCCAGAGGATCCCGTGATCGTGTTACGCTCCAAAATCAGCGCAAAAGAAGTGGAAACTTTGGACAAATACCTGTATCAAACCTATGACTATAACCAAGAAGATTTGGAATCATGCATTTTGATGCTACAGATTGCCAATCTTCGAGAAGACATTAAAGTAAACGAAATCAATGCGAAAAGAGCATTAGCGGATAACAATCCAAAGGAATATCTTAGATTAATGGACGAAAATCGTCTCATTCAGGGAACAATCATGAAATTAGAAAGGGGAAACAATGGACAAAAAACAAATCATTGAAACATTGGAAAAGAAGTATAATCAAAACGGATTTCTCACAATCGCTGAAATCTTTGAGGTCTTGGATAGAAGATCGAAGGATTTTGATGATCTCGTACAAGATTTAGCGAAAAAAGGGATTTTACCGGAAGAGTTTTTCGATATGCTAGAAAACGATAAGGATAAGAACAGTCATACCGTTAGTCTTGATGATATCGACGATGATTTTGTCAAAGACAAAGACATCGAGCTCAACAACAATTTCTCTAAAGAAATCGAAGAGGAATTGATGAGAGAGAAAAAATTCGATTCCATGGTTTCCATCAAAGTCGATGACCCAGTCCGTATGTATTTAAAAGAAATCGGACGAGTCGAGTTATTATCCAGTGAAGAAGAATATGAATTAGCCGTTTTAGTCGATCGTGCTAAAAAGGCAAAACAAGACTTCGAATACAAAAAAGAAGAAGGAATCGACATTACAACAGAAGAACTTGCGGATTATGAAGAACTCATCAAACGCGGAGAATTTGCTTCTTCGAAATTAGTGGAAGCCAACCTCCGTTTGGTCGTTTCCATCGCAAAACGCTATGTCTCAAGAGGGTTACAATTCCTAGACTTGATCCAAGAAGGTAATATGGGTCTAATTAAAGCAGTTGGGAAATTTGACTATACCAAAGGTTACAAATTCTCTACCTATGCAACTTGGTGGATTCGACAAGCAATCACAAGAGCAATCGCCGATCAAGCTCGTACGATTCGTATTCCGGTGCACATGGTTGAAACCATCAACAAGATGGTTCGTACGCAACGCACCTTAACCCAAAAACTAAAAAGAGAACCGACACAAGAAGAAGTGGCGGAAGAAATGGGAATTTCTGTAGAGCGTGTTCAAGCAATTCAAAAAACCGCTCAAGAACCAATATCTTTAGAATCTCCTGTTGGCGAGGAAGAAGACTCCTCTTTGGGAGATTTTATCCCAGATGGCGATATTCTTACTCCGTATGAATATACATCCAAAGAAATGCTGAAACGGGAATTGGACGCCGCTCTTGGAACTTTAACTGATCGCGAAGAAAAAGTCTTAAGAATGCGTTTCGGACTCCTTGACGGAAAATCACGTACTTTGGAAGAAGTTGGAAAAGAATTCAATGTAACCAGAGAGCGTATTCGCCAAATTGAGGCAAAAGCGATTCGGAAACTACGTACGCCGACTAGATCCAAAAAACTGAAGGATTTCCATAACGGCTATCACAAATGATTTCCAATCGTTTATTGGCATCCGCAACATATCTGAAAGGATTCCACTGTCTTGCGGATTGTGGAACCGACCATGGCTATTTGCCAATTTATGCAGTCAGCCAAGGGTTGGTGGATTGTGCAGTTGCGTCCGACAATAAAAAGTATCCTTTGGAAAATGCCAGACGTAATATCGAAGCCTCTTATTTGGAAGAAGACATCGAACTAGTCTTAGCGGATGGTCTTCCTTATCTTACTTCAAACATCGACATTGCCTCGATTTTGGGTATGGGAGGGAGAAGTATTACACAAATACTGGAAGCCGCCGATACGAGTCATTTAAAACGCATTGTTCTGTCTCCAAATTCTGAAAGTGTTGTCTTGAGACAATATTTAATGGAACACAATTGGCAGATTATTGCGGAAGAGTTTCTGAAAGAAAAAGGAAAGTTCTATACGATCATTGTCGCAGAACCCGGTCCTATGACTTTGTCGCAACTAGAACTGGAATTTGGACCACATATTCTTATCCAAAGACCAGAACCATTTCTGGAATATCTAAATAAACAAATCAACATTTTGGAACTGGCGATTGCCAATATTCAGGATGAAACAGAAAAACAAAGGCTGATATTACGTTATCAAACCTTAAAGGAGGTACTCACTTGAACGCGATCGAGATAATCAAATATTTTGAAGAATTCTACCCGACGGATCTCGCATATGATTGGGACAATGTCGGTTTGCAAATTGGGACATTGAATCATAAAACCAAACGCGTTTTGGTGACATTGGACATTACCAAGGAAGTCGTGAAAGAAGCAATCGAGCTAAAGGCAAATTTGATTCTTTCCCATCATCCACTGATGTTTAAACCGATGCAAAATATCGTCTTCGATTCTCCACGAGGATGGATCGTCAAAAACTTGATACAGCATCATATCACCGTGTACTCGGCACATACGAATTTTGATCAAGCAGATGGTGGAATGAATGACATTCTTTGTGCTGCACTCGATATTCAAAATCCTAAGTTGTTGGATGAAGTCGACAACATTGGTCGATATGGAAGCATTGATCCAACTCCTTTTGAGACGTTTGTAACAAGTGTAAAGGAGACGTTCCAACTCGACCACGTAAAGGTCATTGGAAAAACCGACAAAGAAGTTTCTTCCGTTGGGATTTCCGGAGGTTCTGGGAGTCATCATATGTATGCTGCTAAGAAACGTAATTGTGATGTATACATTACTGGTGACGTCACATATCATACTGCATTAGACGCGATACAACTAGGAATAACCGTGATTGATGTTGGTCATCATATCGAAGTCATCTTCGTTTCTTCCGTTATCCAGTTATTGCAGGAGAAATTCCCCGATGTGGAGTTTATCGCCTCTCAGATCGACACAAATCCTTACAAACAATATTAAAATCGGGAAAATTCCCGATTTTTTTTGTTTGTTTTAGCAAAATACTTGATTATCATTCTAGACTATGTTAGAATAGTTTTGAAGTTCAAAGTATTTGAAATTAAAAGGAGACAATATGGGTAAAATAGGAGTCGCTGTCTGTGGGAATTCCGGACTTGACTATCTAGATCGCGATGAGGGGATTGAGATCTTCCGTTCCCTATTGGTGATCGAAGAAAAGGAGTTCGAGGATTTTGTCGACATCAACGCCGATGATTTCTACAGACAACTGGACGAAAATCCAGACTTGGACATCCACACGGCACAAACCAGTACCGGCTATCTTGTAAATCTTTATACCAAAATGCATGAAGCTGGAAATGATGAACTAATCATTATCACAATATCCAAAGAATTGAGTGGTACCTATCAAAACGCAATTCTCGCAGCGGGTATGGTCGATTTTAAAGTTCATGTGTTCGATTCTATGTCAGTTTCCTATGTGGAAGCGCTCATGGCAATCAACGCAAAAAAAATGGCGGATCAAGGTAAATCCGTCGAAGAGATCTTAGTAGAATTGAAATATATTCGAGATCACAACCATATTTTCGTCGCAGTCGATACGTTAAAGTATCTTGTGAAAAATGGACGACTTTCCAACGCCAGCGGATTTATTGGTTCTTTGTTAAAAATCAAGCCGCTACTTGAAATCAGTAAAAAAGGAAAAGTCGAAAGTTTGACGAAAATTCGTACAACAAAAAAGGCGCGTGAAGAGATGAAACATCGCTTCCTTCACGAAGTAAAAGACAAAGATGTGACAGCCTTCATCGTGTATACCAACAATCGCGATGAAATGGAAGAAGTCAAAGCTGAATATGAAGCGGCTGGGATTTCTGAAGTATTATTGATCCCTTTGACACCGGTAGTCGGATGTCATGCGGGACCAGGAACTATGGGAGTGGGATATATTGAAAGACGCAGATAGATTGAGAGAAGCAAGAGCGATTGTAAATGAGCTTCTAGTAGACATTTTCAACCGGATCTTGGCAATCGAAAGCGAAAGTCTAAAAGACAAAGGCGTGAAGCTTTCTATGAGCGAGATCCATGTGTTGGAAGCCATCACCAAAACAGATGAACCAACAATGACCAATATTGCCAATAAACTTGGCATCACAGTGGGCAGTCTCACGGTCTCTGTTAATACGCTATTCCAAAAGGGATTCGTATCCAGAGAGCGTGATCCAGAGGATCGTAGAAAGGTTATCATCGGAATTCTCCCGAAAGCCGAAGAAGTATTGGAAAAACATAATGATTTCCATAACGAAATGATTAACTCGATATTCAACGACCTTAAGTTAGAAGAGGATGAACTCTTAATTTCCTCCTTAAGGAAGCTCTCTTCTTATTTTAAACAATAGATGCATGCTGGTATCATAAAAAATAGCGGTTTCCTCGCCGCTATTTTTTATCGTTTTTCTTCAATTATTCAACAACGATACATTGCACTGGGCAGTTCGCTTCGCAAACGCCACAATCGATGCAAGCATCAGCGTCGATTACATAGATATCTCCCTCTGCGATGCAATCTACAGGACATTCAGACTTGCAGGTACCACAGGCGATACAAGTATCCAAAATCTTTCTTGGCATAAACATTCCTCCTATTGGCTATTTTTCTACCATGTATATTGTATCAATCTATCGTCTTTTTGTAAACCCATTTTTCATGATTTATCGAAAATAACAATGGAAAAATCTTGCATTAACCACTCGCATTTGATACAATAGTTTTGATAGTTAAAGGGGTGATTGTATGAATACATGGTTAGCAATCGGATTAATCTTTGCTGCACTTATTATTGGGGCAGTAATCGGGTTCTTCGTAGCACGTAAAATAATCAAAGATCAGTTGGAAAAGAATCCTCCAATCAATGAAAATATGATTCGAGCGATGATGACTTCCATGGGACGTACACCGTCGGAAAAACAAGTTCGACAAGTGATGCAATCAATGAAGCAAGCCAAATAAAAAAAAAATAGCCGATAACGGCTATTTTTATTTCTCCGGAACGATTTTCTTGCCGACGCTAATCTTATTTTCTGTACCTAACCGAATGCGTTTGAAATTAGATGCATGTCGAACGAAAATCAATATCGTGACGATAATCAATACGATCATAAAATAGATATTATAGTCTTCTGTGTTGTCACTGTACAAATAGAGGAAGAACCCTAAATAGGCAGCTGTCATTGTAGTAAATGTAGATGCCAATGATACATATCTTGTCAGGAATGTGACAGAAACAAACATTGGAATCAAAGCAACAGCGGTGATTGGTGAGTAGGCAAGCAACAACCCAAAGGCACTTGCAACTCCTTTTCCACCTTTAAACTTAAACCATACCGGAAAGATATGTCCGATCACGGAAGCGAGTCCGTAAATCAACGGGTGGAACAAATCTAGATTTGGAAAAATCAGATTATGTTTGACCAAATAAACCAGTAAACCACTTTTTACAACATCTAAAATAAGAACCGAAACACCAATTAACTTTCCGAAAACACGAAACGCATTTGTAGTTCCTAAGTTTCCACTACCATGTTTACGAATATCATCATGACGGAAATATCGGCCGAGTAAATATGAGAAAGGGATTGAACCCAAAAGATATGCTAATAGCAGTAAAGCGAACTTAATCATTCAGCACCTCCGTAATGCACAAATTATACCAAAAAAAAGCCAAAAAAGAAAGAAAAAAATCTTTAAATTTGATATAATAAACGATAGAGAAAAAAAGGAGCGGAATCTATGGCAAAGCAGAACAATGAATACAACGCGAAATCCATCCAAATCTTGGAAGGCTTAGAAGCTGTCCGTAAACGTCCAGGTATGTACGTCGGTTCGACAGATTCAAGAGGCCTTCATCATTTGGTATGGGAAATCATTGACAACGCTATAGACGAAGTTTTAGGTGGTTTCGGAAAAGCGATTAAAGTGGAAGTGTTAGAAGATAATTCTGTCAAAGTAACTGACGATGGTCGAGGAATGCCTGTCGATATGCATTCCAGCGGAGTTTCTGCAGTCGAAGTCATTTTTACCAAACTACATGCTGGCGGTAAATTCAGTGCTGATGGTGCCTATAAAGTATCCGGTGGATTACACGGTGTTGGTGCATCTGTTGTCAACGCACTTTGCGAATTCTTAGAAGTGACAGTTCACAGAGACGGCTTAATCCATAAGATGCGATTTGAAAACGGGGGAAAGAAAGTCGAAGATCTAATCGTTCTTGGCGAAACAAAAAGAACCGGTACCGAAGTATGGTTCAAACCGGATCAAACTATTTTTTCAACCACATTATTTAATTTCCAGACTTTGGAAGAACGCGTTCGGGAGAGTGCATTTTTAATCAAAGGACTTAAAATGCAACTCATTGATTACAGATCCAAACAACGTCGTACTTTTGTCTATGATCATGGAATCAAGGAATATGCAGAATTCATTAACAAAGACAAATCTCCAATTCATAAAGCGGTTTATTTCTCTGGGAAACAGAATAGTATTGAAGTTGAGATTGCGTTCCAATATTCTAAAGCTTACTCCGACAATATCATTTCTTTTGTCAACAATGTAAGAACAAGGGACGGTGGAACTCATGAAACCGGATTTAAATCTGCATTTACCAAAGTATTCAATGAATATGGACGGAAAATCAATTTAATCAAAGAACGAGATCCTTCTTTGGAAGGTGCTCACGTTCGCGAAGGGATGACAGCGATCATCTCTGTTCGCATTCCAGAAAACTTGTTGCAATTTGAAGGCCAAACCAAAAACAAACTCGGAACACCGGAAGCGAGACCTTCCGTAGAAATGATTGTTGCCGATAAACTCAATATCTATTTAACAGAGAACCCATCTGTATCCAATCAATTGATTGAAAAAGCAGTTCGTGCACGTCAAGCTTGGGAAGCGGCTAGAAAAGCGAGAGATGACGCAAGACTTGTAAAAAAGATTAAGAAGAGCGAAACGATTCTCTCCGGTAAACTTGCCCCTGCTTCAACAAAAAATGCCGAAATCAACGAATTATTCCTTGTGGAAGGGGATTCCGCAGGTGGATCTGCAAAACAAGGTCGAGATCGTACGTTCCAAGCGATATTACCATTGCGAGGAAAAGTCATTAATGCAGAAAAACAAAAAATTGAAGATGTATTAAAGAACGAAGAAATTTCAACTATCATCAGTACGATTGGTGCCGGACTTGGAAATGATTTTCAAATTTCCAAATCCAATTATAATAAAGTTATCATCATGACCGATGCCGATACCGATGGTGCTCATATTCAAGTATTGTTAATCACCTTCTTTTTCCGTTATATGCCAGAATTGATTGAAGCAGGTAAACTCTATATTGCATTACCACCTTTGTATAAAATCTCCTCCAAACAAAAAGGAGAGTTCTATGCATGGGATGAAGTTCAACGAGAATCCATCTGCAAGAAACTATCCTCGTATACCATTCAACGTTACAAAGGTTTGGGTGAGATGAACTCATCACAACTTTGGGACACTACCATGAATCCAGAAACCCGTTCTTTGATTCAAGTACGTATTGATGACCTCGCGGACGCGGAACAACGAATCCAAGTATTGATGGGAGACAAAGTCGAGCCACGAAAAGAGTGGATCGATAATTTCGTATCGTTTGAAAACGACGACGATTTTGAAATCGGGGTGAACAACGTTGGCTAAGACTGCAAAGAAGAAAATCACCGAATTTCTAAATGAAACGATTATTCCAATGAATTTGGAAAAAATCGTTGGCGATCGTTTCGGAAAATATTCAAAATATATCATACAAGATCGTGCATTACCAGATGTGAGAGATGGACTAAAACCAGTTCAAAGACGCATCTTGTTTGCGATGAACGAACTAGGGATGGGCTCGGATAAACCATACAAGAAATCAGCTCGTATCGTCGGAGATGTCATCGGGAAATATCATCCACATGGGGATACTTCCGTATATGACGCCATGGTACGTATGAGCCAATCCTGGAAAACCAACTCTTTGTTAATTGATATGCATGGGAACAATGGTTCGATAGACAATGACCCGGCAGCTGCGATGCGTTATACCGAAGCTCGTCTTTCTGTTTATTCGGAAGCATTGCTCAGAGATATTAATAAAAAAACAGTAATGTTTGTGCCAAACTTTGATGATGCTGAATTAGAACCTGTTGTTTTGCCAGCAAAATTCCCTAATCTCTTTGTTAATGGTGCGCAAGGAATGGCAACTGGTTATGCAACCAATA
>QKCT01000097.1 GCA_003245625.1 Bacillota bacterium
TCCAAACCATCTCTTAGTGTCAAATAAACCGTCAGCATGTAATCTTCGATAAAATATAATTGATCAATTGAATATTCGGGATCTTCCCAATCAGGTGATTTAATCACAAATGGGATTCCATAAATAAAGAAATAGTTTTCATCAGAATGATCAATACTCGTATCATAGATTTTTGCATCCCACTCCAAAAGATATCCGGTATCTAGTTCAGTGGAATGTTCTTCCACATCCACGCGATCATTCGTAACCTCAACTTGGTCTGTCAACATATAATTTCCTTGATAAACATCATTGATATATAAATCCACAAAAACCGTGCTTGGTGAAAATTCCATTTGTAGTTCGCTAGCAAAATCAAAAGCTAGGTATGTGCGAATCAAAGTTTGATCAGCGAAATTCGCTAACAAAACCCAGTCCTTTTCCTTATAGTCAGAGAACATAGCAGTTTTGCTATCAAACTTAATTTTATACGACTTCTTTGGCATATACAATGTGGAGTTTCCACGCAAACGGATTCCCATGTCTTTGGCATCAAGAGTCATGGTCGGATTGAGCATTGAATCAAACTCAATCAAGTCCAGTGTTCCATCTGTGTAAAGGTCATTGGAATCAATTTCTGCTTGACCGGTAGTAGTTATGTGTATCTCAGGAATACGCGGAAGCTGATCAAAGGAAGATAGACGCACCGGAATTGTTGTTGATCTAGTTTCTCTGTTGTATGTCACATCGACATTGACATACACAATTTCCATTTCTTCGGGAAAAGGAAAAACCAGACGATTTCGATAGATAAGAATATCATCCGATTGATATTCGACTTCTACTCCGTCGATATCAATGGATGGCAACGTGAAATCCGAATAGATTTGATATGGTATTGCATCAATTACTTCACTAAAAGAGAGGTCGAATATTTGATTTGTTTGTTCAATGCTATAAAGTTCCTCGTCACGAATCTGGAGAATTTCATACTCATATTGATTATATAGCCCCTGATAACTTAACTCAATGGATAGTACAATCGTCTTGTCGTATGCCAATTTTACAAAAGACAATACTTGATTTTCAAGAATGACTCCTTCTACTGAATATTTCACAGAAAAAGCAGAACTACTCGGTTCCGGAAGTATGGTATCTGAATCAATCTGAGTTGGAAACTGTAACGCTAAAGATGCATACTCCTGATCAATCAAATCATATATTGTATTTCTTGTGGTTAAATCCATTGTAGTGGTTGTTGTATCTGTTTCCACGCAAGCAGTCAGTGTTACGCTAGAAACAAGTGCTATCAGCACAACCAAAAATATCTTTTTCATCTTTTCCCCAGTAATATTAAGATTTTCTTTTATAACATTATATCACGTTACTAAAAAATTTGTACCATCTGGTAAAAAAGAAAACGGCAATGATTTGCCGTTTTTAACCGATTTACTTCATTATTTTTCTTATCAATGTCTCTTTTGCTTTTGTATATGGTGGATAAGCAATTGGGGGGTCAATTAAAAAGGATCGAGAGGTATATCCTTTCTGGTGCGAAAACAAATAGAAAGAATGTTTTCCGTGATATGCTCCAAAACCGCTATTCCCAACTCCACCAAATGGTAGATGATGGTTGCTGATATGCATAAGGGTATCATTAATTGCTCCGCCACCAAAAGACATTTCAGAAATCACTCTTTTTTGAAGTACCTTATTCTTACTAAACAAATACAATGCCAATGGTTTCTCTTTTGTTTTTAACTCTTTTGTTTTTAAGAAAGGAATCAAATCGTTGATATCAGAATAGGAAAGGACAGGTAAGATTGGGCCAAAAATCTCTTCTTTCATTACGCTATCTTCCCAAGTAACATCTTTCATGATCGTAGGGGAGATAAATTTCTTATCCGCTTCCGTAATGTGTTTGTTCGTCACCTTTTCTTTATCAATCAATTTAACTAAGCGTTGAAAATGTCTTTCGTTCACAACATGACTAAAATCATCAAAATGATTATATAAATTGTTGGTAATCAAATTTAACTCGTTAAGGAATTGATCATAAACGGATTCATGAACATAAACATAATCTGGAGCGATGCAAGTCTGACCTGCATTTAGGAACTTTCCAAAGGCAATTCTTCTAGCGGCTTTTACTAGATCAGCAGTTTCATCAACGATGGTAGGAGACTTACCACCTAATTCTAATGTTACAGGTGTCATATGTTTGCTAGCTGCTTCATAAACAATTTGTCCAACACGAGAAGACCCGGTAAAGAATATATGGTCGAAAGAAAATCGCAACAATTCTTGTGTAACTAAATAGTCACCAGTTACTACCTGTAAATAGTTCGAATCAAAGTTAGTATTGATTAATTCTGCCAGCACACGTTCTGTATTTGTGCACATTTCACTTGGTTTCATGATTACTGTATTTCCTGCAGCAATTGCACCAATCAACGGTTCAATAACCAATTGGAATGGGTAATTATAAGGACCTATAATGAGAACTGTTCCAAGTGGTTCTGGAATGATAAAGGATTTTGAATTTAAAATATAGATTGGTGTATTTACTCTTTTTGGTTTCATCCAACGTTTTAAATGTTTGATTGCATAGGTTAGAGAATGAAGGCAATAACCAATTTCAGTGGAATAACTCTCAAATTTAGATTTATGCAAATCTTCATACAGGGCTGCAGATATCTTATCTTCATTTTCAAGGATCAACCGTTGTAATTTTTTTAGCTGATTTAAGCGAAATGAATATGATTTTGTATGATTATATAAAAAGTATTCTTTTTGACTTTTAATAATTTTCTCTAACATGTTTTATCTCCGTTTTCCTCAAATACAAATTTTGTCACTGCTTTGGCAAATCCTTCATTATCAATCGTATCAGTATGATATTTTGCGAATTCTTTCAGTTTTGCTGAGGCATTTCCCATTGCAACACCGACTCCGGCAGCTTCCAACATCGATCGATCATTCTCCTGATCTCCAATTGCTAAAACCTCATTCGAGCTAATATTATAATACTTACACAACTGAAGCAAAGCGTTTCCTTTGGACGAATATCGACTCCCTATATCTAGAAAATTCTTATTACTTGAGACAATCGATATATCATTGTTCTCTTGAAAATGGTTGTAAAGTTTCTCAAACTTGATATCATCGGTTTCGATGATTAAGATTTTTACAACACCCTCCAAAATATAATCCATTATCTCTTCAAACCCTATGACAAAAGCAGGAATACTACCAATTCTACTTTCTAATTTTTCTTTGGCTTGTTTTGTCGCAACAATTCTTTTTGTGGTATATAGTAAAAAGTCTGAACCATTTTGAGAAATCAAATCAATTGCATCTTTGACAATATCCTGATTAATGCAAATTTCTTGAATAACCTGGTTTTTACTTGGCAGTCCTAAATAAGCGCCATTGCTACAAATTACTGGTTCTTGTACACCTAAACGTTCAATGATGGGGATTGAAGCAGTAAAGTGCCTTCCGGTCGCAACGGTAAATGTAATACCATCACTTCGCAACTGTTGAATTGTCTTTAGAGTTTGTTCTGAGATATGATTGTTTTCCACTAAGGTACCATCAATATCTGCAATTACTAATCGAATCAATTTATATCACCTGCTTCTTATTATACACGAAAATGGACAAGGTAGTATTTCCTAATGTGCAAAACTTTTTCTTAATAAAAAAAAGCACTGTTTTGCAGTGCTTTCCTCTTTTTTATTTTGAATCAAAGAGATACAGGAAATCACCATATCCTTCTTTTGTCATTTGATCTTTTGGAATAAATCTTAGCGATGCAGAGTTAATGCAATATCTCAGCGCACCCTTCGGTCCATCATTGAATACATGGCCAAGATGGCTATCTGCTTCTTTACTTCTTACTTCAGTCCGAATCATACCATGAGATAAGTCAATCTTTTCCACAATTTCTTGTTCCACTATCGGATTTGTAAAAGATGGCCACCCACACCCGGCATCGAATTTTTCTTTAGAAGAAAACAAAACCTTTCCGGAGACAATATCAACGTAGATACCTTCTCTAAACTCCTGATCATATTCATTGTGATATGGGGGTTCTGTCCCTTTTTGCTGAGTAACTTTGTATTGTAATGGGGTTAATTTTTGAATCTTTTCATCATATTTACTCATGTTATCACCTCGATATCATTATATATCAGGAGCTAAGCGGAGTAAAATAATATGCTTATTCGAATTACCCTAAAAAATCATATTTCTTCTCTAGAGTGCGAAATACTCGAATGATGAAATAACTCATGAGCAAGTAAAAGATAGCCGCTAAAAAGAATGGTGATATGGTAAAGTCTCTAGACACAATTTCTTTCACATTTCGCATTAAGTCAGAGATTGCGATTACGGTGACCAAAGCAGTATCCTTAATCAAAGTAATCACTTCATTGGTGATGACTGGAATCTGGATTCGTACTGCTTGTGGCATCACAATCGAACGGTAAATTCGGAATGTTTTAGCCCCCATAACAGCTGCACTTTCAAATTGATCCTTTGGTAGACTTTCAATACCAGCTCTTATCACTTCTGTAAAATATGCACTGTAGTTGATAATAAATGCAATATAGGCAACCATCATGCGATCAACAGGAATACCAAATGCTGGTAATCCATACATAAAGAAGAATAGTTGCAACATTAGCGGGGTTCCACGAAACAGCCAAGTATAGAATGCGATAATTTTTTGCAATAATGGATGTAAACGGTAAGACATCGACAGTACAATACCAACCGGTAAAGATACTGCCAATGTCACAAAGAATATCTTAAGTGATACCCACATACCCCCAAGCAAGTAATTTATCGTATCTAATAGGTATTGAATCATTGAATAAAGATATCCTCACCAAACCATGTGATAGAGATTTCTGCTGCTGTACCATCCGCAATCATTTCTTGCAATACTGCATTGATTGCATCTCTAATATCACTTGATTCCAAACGGAACCCAATTCCATATTCTTCTTCGCCAAAGTTTTCAGTTGCAACATCATACGCTTCATCAGTTTGACTTATCACATAACGACCCATGATTTCATCGATTACAACAGCATCAATCGTGCCATTGTTCAATTCTAGTAATGCTGCATTAAATGTGTCATAACGTACCAATTCTCCCAATTGGTCTTTGATTGCATTGTCATTTACTGCTTCTTCCGAAGCACTGCTAATTTGAACCCCAACCTTAAGACCTGCTAAATCAGCAATCGTATCAATTCCTGAATCTTTTTGCACAAGAATCATTTGCGTATTTGCGATATAAGGAATAGAGAACAACATTTCTTCTTTTCTTGAATCTGTAATGGTAAGACCATTCCAGATCATATCAATTGTTCCGCTATTAAGTTCCAAAACTTTTGAATCCCAATCGATTGGTTGGAATTGAACTTCAACGCCTAAGCGACTGCTAACTTCTTTCGCTAAATCCACATCAAAACCAATAAGATTTCCATCGTCGTCGCGGAAGCCCATCGGCGCAAATGTATCATCTAGTCCAACAATAAAATATCCTCTCTCTTCAATTTCAGCCCATGTATTAATGGTGCTGTCACTATTACAGCCAACCAATGTAATGGATGTAAATAACAATAATAGAATGCCTAGTAATTTCTTCATTTTGTTCACCTCGTGATTTTCATTATACTTTATCGCTTTATTATTGTAAAGTATAAAATTAAAGTAAACGCTATCACATCGATATAAAAAAAATAAAATCGCATTTTTTGCGATTCTATTGATCCTCATTATGGAGTTTCTTCAGCATCATTCGATACCCATCCGCACCGTAAGTTAGTGATTTACTGACACGAGATATGGTCGCTGTTGATGCTTTTGTTTCCTTTACAATCTCTTGATAAGGAATTTTCTCTTCTAACATTTTTGCCACTTTCAGCCTTTGTGACATATCGAAGATTTCTTTGATTGTACAGAGATCTTCGAAAAAGCGATAACATTCTTCCTGTGTTTCCAGTTTGGTTACTGCCTCAAACAAATCATCGATATCCTGATTGGCAAATTTGGATCGATACATGGTATCACCCCGCTTTAGTCTATTATATCACTAAAATAAAAAATTCACTATATAAAATGATAACGATTAAAATGAACGTTCGTTCTTTATAAAGGTTCAAAATCTAACAGATTTCTAAATTCAACTAAAGCTGTATAAGGTTTCCATCGAATTGGTAAGACTTCGTCCCTAGGTATTTTGCGAATCGTTTAAAAGCTTGAGTTAATTTTTGTTCGAGACGTTTTGTTCGTTTCACATTCGGTTCAAACCATATATTGGATACAACAAACGGTCCTTCCCCTTTATAGTTTTCAAATTCAATTCTACCAATGATATTAGACCCCCAAACGATTGGCAAGACATAATATCCAAATTTCCTTTTATTTACAGGTGTATAAACCTCCCAAGTATAATCAAAATCAAATAAGAGTTTTAGTAAAGCTCGATCCCAAATCGCATTATCCAAAGGAGCCAAGAAGCTTATACGATCTTCTATTTTGATTGGTATTTTGAGGGCATCTTTTGGCGCGTATAAAATATCTTTGATTCCTTCTACTTGTATTTCAACAATCTTATCTTGTTGTAAAAGTCGTTTGATATGATTTGTGCGTGTTTTATTATCTGTGATATACGCACCATAAAAAGGAATCTGCTTATTCCATGTCAGTCCAGAAGTTTTGATTCTCCGTAACACATAATAATCTAGGAATTCCTCCATGTTTGAAAATGGAAATGGATCATTATAATTATCAATGAGATTTTCAATTAAGTCGTACTGTTTTTGTGTTTTATTTCTATCAAAGACACCAATTCTCCCTAAAAAGAAGAGGTAATCCAAAGTAGCGGATGATGGTTTATTTCTACCCCATCGATTTTCTACTGCTTCGCCAAAAGAAATATCTTTAGAAAACAATGGTCCTTTTGTTTTAATCTCTTGCAGTACAACATCAATGTACTCTGTTGAATCATACCCACGATACTTCTTTACAATCCATAGATCAGCTTTCGCTCTTTCTTCTCTGACTGGTTGAAACTTTGGAAAGTCCTCCGTCAAAAAAATGCTCATTTGACGATCCCACCCATCAATAATATATCTCTCTTTGTATAGAGCGTGGTAAAGATCCTTTGATTGGAACTGTTTTAGCCTCGATTGTAACACTAATTCCATATTATTCCCAACCACATTAAGAGGATCTACCTGAATCGTTTGGAGTCGCTCAAAAACATGTCGAATATCCTTTGCATACTCCGAATTGATAAATTGATAGTTTAGTAAATATTCCCTTGCTTCTTGCTTTGTCCAATGAATCATATGATTTCCTCATTTCTGGTTTCTCAAAGAATGTTGGTTCTACTATTCAATCGATATCTGTTTCATTTCTTCAAATACTTCTTCATAATCATACTTTAATGAAAAAATATGCGAAGGCGCATCAAGCGATTGAAGGATGTCGATTTCCATATTTTGCCGATGGGAACCATATTTCAGCATACCATCTTTTCCAGTATATCCCATTTGTTTTCCATATTTCGTGTTTTCCAAGAATAGATTGACATTCTCAATCCAATCTCTATTTCTGGTAGGATCTGTTGTTCTTCTTTCTTCAATTATTCGTTCTAGTGTTGTTTGAATATCCGTTTGATAGATGTAGAAGATAAGCGGATTTGTCTTTTGAATTTTCTCAAGGAGATCTTTAAAATAAGAAATCATTTCGGTTTTGGATGCATTGTGTTTCAAAATAAGTTCCGTGATATGGTTTTGCAGGAAGATACATTCAAACACATATACCGTATTCGGATCAAAATCATTGGCAAACCGTTCCCAGCGTTGTTTATGGACATTTAGGAAGTCTTCTTTGGAATCCCATTGGTATACCTCATATTTGGCCATCTCATCATAAAACTCTTGAGTGGTTTCTTCATGCCATACTCGCGTATATGCGATAATGTATTTCCCATTCTCTTCAATTGTATTTTCCAGTATCTTTTCTTTAAACTTGGGATATTTCGTCAAAATTGCTTCCATTTGATCCTTGTTGCAGTAACCACACCAAGCCAAATCGATAGGATGAAGATCGCCTTCGAAGAATCGTTTTACTTGATACCCTTGGTTTTCATAGAATTCACTGATTCTTTTTGCATAGGTTGTTTTACCACTTCCGGGTAAACCTTCAATAAAAATAACATTATGCATATTAGAACTCCTTTCAAAAAAAATTGCTTCCTTCATGAAATTTTAATGTTCCTTTGGTATATTATAACTAAAAGGATGTGAAAAAATGGTATTTCTTAAGAAAAATATTGGCGCAATCTTGTTTATTCTGGGTGTTTTATTGATAAACGCTTTGTTGTGGATCCAAAAAATTCAATCAGCGTTTTTATCATTTGATGTCTTACAAACTTCTTTACTTGGTTCTTCTCTATTAATGGGGTTCTTTCTGGTGTTCCTATTATCAACTAGAATTCCATTTATTGTAAAAATATTTGGTGGTTTAGAAGGTTTGTATTTCTGGCATCGCATTTTAGCAATCTTTACTACAGCTGCTATCTTCATTCATGGATTCTTTGCGGTAGGAAATGTCATTGCTTATAGCACTTATATCCCTCTTTTAGGGTATGCTGGTAGAGCTGGCGAATTAGCAAGAAACGGATTTCTCTTTTTGATTGCCATTGCGCTATTAGCGAAATTTATGAAATACGAACATTTTCGACTCATTCATCGATTATTGATCATTCCTTATTTTATATCATTATATCATGGATTCTTCTCTTCTTGGGTCGATTTATTCCGTTTTGATACGTTATCGATTTGGATGTTAGCAACCTCAATCATTGGATTAGGTTCATCCTTATATATGATAATCCTGTATCAATCAACTGCATTTCGATTCAAAGGTATTATTGTATCAAAAATGGAACTTACAGATAGCATTGTCGAGCTCAAGGTTAAATTGAATCGAAGATTTCGCTTTAAACCCGGCCAATTCGCGTTCATTAAGATCGATCAAGAAGGAATCTCCAAAGGACCGCATCCTTTCTCGATTTCAGGAAGTGATGGTGAATTCATCTACTTTACCATCAAGGCTTTAGGAGATTTTACTGGATCTTTACAGCAGAAATTATCCATTCCCGCTTCTGTAAAAATAACGAGACCATTTGGAAGTATGACATTTCGTAGCAAAAAGGAAAAACAGATTTGGATTGCAGGTGGAATTGGCATCACACCATTCTTGGGATACTTACGATCCCAACCAGATTTCCATAAAAACATCCATCTATACTATTCTGTACGTTTTGAAAATGAAGCGGTTCATACAGATATTCTAAAAAATCTAGCGGCAAAGAATACAAATTTCACATTTACTCTATTCGATGCCTCCAAAGAAGGATACTTAACAAGTAAACACATGGATTTGGACGAAAACACGATAGTTTACTTGTGCGGACCAAGACCAATGGTACTTTCTTTAGAAAAACAGATTCGTTCCGATCATCCTGGTGTTGAGATTGATTATGAAGCATTCAGTTTCACTGGAACGTTAGTGGAAGATATCTTACGGTCTATTAAAAAAGTGATTAAGAAAAGAAAAGCGACTACATAAAAAAAGCATCCTATTACTAGGATGTTTTTATTTAGGAAGAGAGACGTAGAAAGTAGTACCAATTCCTTCTTGACTTTTAACATTGATTTCTCCACCATGTAGTCTTACTACTTCTCGAACTAAGGAAAGACCAAGACCCAAACTATAATCAGACTGTGTTCGTGATTCATCCGCTCGATAGAATGGATAGAATATTTTATCGATATTATCTTGACTAATCCCAATCCCTGAATCAGCAATCTGAATGGTTAAAGTATTTTGTGTCGCTTCAAAACTGATATGAATTGTTCCTTCATCTTTATTATACTTTACAGCATTAATGATTAAATTATAGAACACTCTGATCATCATCGTTTGATTACTGGTGATTGTCGTATCAAACTGAGGTTTATCAAGCGTTAATTGAATATGTTTTTGATCAAGTTGCATCGATAAGGAATCAATCGTTACTTGAATTAGTTCATAGACATCAATGGATTCCATATCTGTTTTAGAAATTTGTTTTGTTCTGGTAATTTCTAAAAGCTGAGTCACAATATTTTCCATGAAAGAGATTTGATTCATAATCGTTTTTACTTCCTCTTTCATGTTATCTGTTTTTGCACGTTCCAGCATATACTCTGCTTGAGCTTGCATCACAGTCAACGGAGTTCTTAGTTCGTGTGACACATTGGATGAGAATTGTTTTTCTCTAGCAAGCGATTGTTCGACTTTGTCCAACATTTGATTTACCATAACCGCTAAATCGTGAACTTCATCTTTGGATTCATTGATCGGAATCCTTCTTGAATAATCTTCTTCCTCTTTAATGATAGAAGCAGTCTCATAAATATGTTTAATTGGCTGAAATGACTTGCGAATAATGAAATAACCGGCTATCGCTGCTAGAAGTATGATAAATGGAGAAATAACTCGTGCTATAAATACAATGCTTTGAAACGAATTATTGATCAAACTTAGATCATAAAGCCCCCGTAAGACATAACCATCTTCGATGCTAACATCATATACCATCCAAGATCCAGTATCGGTATCCTGCAGATGAACCTTATTCAACTGAATCGAATCCGATGAATCAAACCCTGTCGGGGTAGTACCAAATGATACTTGGTCATTCTGATAAACCAGAAAGGAAACTCCGTCATGTTCGAAAGAAAACTTCCCACCGTCATCTTCGTCAGTACCTTCCACATAGATCCCATCATCCTCTACTTGCAAAGTGGGAGCAACTTCGTCTACAACCAAAATGATTTGTCTCGTCGCTTGCTCATTCAAAATCTGTGAAGCGGATGTTTTTAAAAGATAAAAGTCGAGGATGATCAACAGCGCAAAAAACAAAGTGTACCAAAAAATGATTTTTAATTTGATGGACCAACGTTTCATTCGTCCACCTTCATGACATATCCAAACCCTCGTATGGTATGAATCAATTTTTTGTCATATCCTTCATCTATCTTCTTTCTAAGAAAACGAATATATACATCTATGACGTTGGAATACCCTTCATAGTCAAAATTCGTGCTAATCGTTTCCAAGCGTTCTCTGGAAACAACCACTTCTTTGTTTAACATAAGATATTCTAATATCATATATTCTTTTTTCGTTAATCGTATAATAGTATCATTTCTTTTGACTTCTTTTATCGTTCTGTTAAGCACTAAATCATCTAAGGTTAGAACAGATTGAATCTCGGTATCTTTTCTTCTTAACAAGGAACGTATTCTTGCCAATAATTCTTCAAAAGCAAAAGGCTTTACAAGATAATCATCCGCTCCCAAATCCAAACCAAGCACACGATCTTGGACCGAGTCTCTTGCGGTCAACAACAATACAGGGGTTTGATTATTCTGTTCTCTAAGGTTCTTTAACAACTGGAATCCATTTAGTTTGGGAATCATGACATCAAGGATTATCGCATCATATTCCGTAAACTCGATCATATCAAGTGCGGTCTCGCCATCAGCAGCGTCGTCTAAAACATATCCCGCATCGTTGAGTCTTTTCTTTAGGATTGAACGTAATTCGTTCTGGTCTTCTACGATAAGCAGTTTCATCTTTCATCCCTCCTTTATCTTTATCATATATCAAATAGCATTAAAATACGATTAAAATGCAATTTTAAGTGACTTTTAATCTTGTTTTAATAATCTAGCGATATACTAAATGTATCTTAACTTAGGAGGTTCGTTATGAAAAAATTATTCTTTCTTTTCACTATCGCCTTATTTGGATTTGCTTTCATCAGTTGTGATGGCACACAGACATCCAATACTTCCTTTACTACAAACGACTCTACTCGAGTATTCACATTAGCAGAGTTATCTCAATATACAGGTGCGAATGGATCTACAGCTTACATTGCAGTATATGGAATTGTTTATGATGTAACCGATGTATTTGTCAATGGTACACATCAAGGCTTACAATTAGGCGGTACAGATGCAACATCTGCTTTTGAAACAAGCCCTCATAGTATGGCGCTTCTTGAAACATTACCAATTGTAGGAGTGTTAGAAACAAACACGTCACTAACAACTACGACTACCACGACAACATCTTCTACAACAACTTCATCGACTACAACCAATCAACAAACACTGCCAATATTTACTTTGGAGCAACTCGCTCAATATACTGGAGCCAACGGATCTACAGCATACATTGCAGTATATGGAGTAGTCTATGATGTAACAAACGCATTTACCAATGGAACTCATCAAGGAATTCAATTGGGAGGAACAGACGCGACATCCGTATTTGAATCCAGTCCACACAGCATGTCCATTCTATCTACATTACCAATCATTGGGACTTTGGAAGGTTACACTCCAATCCCAGTCGAGCAATCAACAACAACTACTCAAAGTACAACGACTCATTATGATGATGACGATGATGATGATGAGTATGACGATGAATACGATGATTAAGAAATCATAATTTCCCTAATCCAACCATCCATCCTTATAAAAGACGCTTTCGATACAATCGATAGCGTCTTTTAGTAAATATAGAACACCTAAATATTCATAAATGGCCTATATTTAGCCCTTTTTAGTGAATATTTACAGTGCAATATAGCATTTTCAAGGTAACGGAAACGTTTTCATTCTATAATAGCGTTTACATTTTCAAATTCGGTTGCAGTTTCGAAAGCGTTGTAGTATGATTTTCATAAAATTTCATTTTCGGAGGAGAATTTCATGAAAAAATTGGCAGTTTTAATGACTATATTTACATTCGCATTTGCCCTTGTATCATGTGGTGCTGAAACAACCACAGCCGGTACTGGGACAGATACTACAGCGCTAGATCCAATCAAATTTGGAGTGATTGGACCATTAACAGGTGATTACTCTATGTATGGTATCGCTGTTGAAAATGGAGCGAAATTGGCGGCTGCAGAAATCAACGCGGCTGGTGGTTTGCTTGGAACTACTTTGGACATCATTGCTTATGATAGTAAAGGTGATACTACTGAAGGTGTCAACGCCTATAACCGTTTGATTGAGAACGATGAAATCGATGCATTAATTGGTGGAACATTTAGTGGCGTAACCTTAGCTTTTAAGTCTCTAGCGATTAGCGATAACATTCCTGTTCTAACACCGACAGCGACAAATCCTGAGGTAACATTGAACGCAGACAATATTTTCCGTGCATGTTATACAGATGCTTATCAAGGTAGTGTTGCGGCTGTCTTCACAGCTGAAACATTAAACGCTACAAATGTAGCCGTTATGTACAACCGTGATGATGCATACAGTGAAGGCTTAGCTGACGCATTTATGGACGAATTTGATGCACGCGATTTGGATTACACTGCATTTGAATTTGGAGCATCAGATGATGACTACAATGCAATTCTTACCAATATTAACAATGGTGGTTATGACGCTGTATTCCTTCCTGCTTATGTTGCGGAAGTTGGTGCTATCTTAACACAAGCTTCTAACCTTGGATTAGACATTCCATTCGTTGGTGGAGACGGTTGGGATGGAATCGAAGCAGATTATGCTTCTGTTGCAGAAGGATTCTATTTTGCGAACCATTATGCAAAAACTGACACCGCTGACGCTGTTCAAAACTTCGTAGCGAACTATACCGCTGAATACGGTGAAGCTCCAAATGCATTGGCAGCTTTAGCATATGATGCTGTATATGCAATGGCTCAAGCGTTCACAGAAGCTGGTTCTGCAGACGCAGATGATGTAATCACTGCTTTAGCTGCTTTAGAATTTACCGGTGGTGTTACTGGTTCCTTATCATTTGATGAAAATGGGGATCCAATCAAATCAATCACAATCATTCAAGTCGTAAACGGTGAACACGTTGTCGCAGCAAAAGTTGAAGCATAATTAACATTTTCAACTTTAAGACAAATAGACACAAAACAGATAGGGAAGAGCAAACCTTCCCTATCTGACGATTTTTATGAGGTGACATATGGATTTATTAGTACAGCAACTAATCAATGGGTTGACAGTTGGAAGTATCTACGCATTGGTTGCAATTGGATATACCATGGTATATGGGATTATCAAACTAATCAATTTTGCGCATGGTGAGATCATGATGTTCGGGGCTTACTTTGCGTTTATTTTCGCTTTTATGTTCCCATTTGATTTACCATTTGTTTTGATTATCATCATTTCTATGGTTCTTTCCGGACTGATGGGAATTTTGATTGAACGTATTGCATATAAAAAATTAAGAAAAGCCCCCAGAATTAGTGCGTTGATTACTGCAATTGGGATGAGTATTTTCTTACAAAACCTAGCATTACTGATTTTCGGTGCTACACCAAAAGTAATGCAACCATTGATTACAGGCGATCCCTTGATTTTATTTGGCTATAACATTTCAAGACTCACACTTACGACGATTGGTCTTTCCATCTTCTTCATGATTGCTTTGACTTTATTTGTGCGAAAGACAAAACCTGGAAAAGCGATGAGAGCCGTATCACAAGATCAAGAAGCAGCTCAATTAATGGGTATCAACATCAACAAAATAATTTCCCTTACTTTTGCAATTGGTAGTGCTTTAGGTGCATTAGGGGGTATATTCTATGCGATGACATATTCACAAATCGCTCCTACAATGGGTGTAATGCCTGGACTAAAAGCGTTTATTGCGGCTGTATTCGGTGGAATCGGAAATATTACAGGGGCAATGATAGGTGGTTATATCATCGGATTTATTGAGACCTTTACAAAAGGGTATATATCCAGTAAATGGGTAGATGCAATCGTATTCGGTCTTCTCATCTTAATTCTTCTTGTTAAGCCTTCTGGTCTTCTTGGGAAGAATACGAAAGAGAAGGTGTAATTATGACAGCATTTAATCAAACACTTATCAAATTATTGACCAATAAGAAAGTAGTTCATTACACATTTATTACATTAATCTTCATCGTTTTGTTCACAATGATCAAAAGCGGTACCATTGATCGTTACATCTCAAATCTTTTGATCATGGTATTGATCATGATCATTATGTCCACTAGTTTAAATATTGCGACTGGATTTATGGGACAGTTGGTTTTAGGACATGCAGGATTCATGGCAATCGGCGCTTATACAGCGGCATTAATTGCAATCTTGTTACAACCATACATCGAAAGTACACTTCTTCTGTTTATCGTTTCTGCACTAGCAGCGATGATTATGGCTGGATTTGCAGGGGTGCTTGTCGGAGCCCCAGCATTACGGTTAAGAGGTGATTACTTAGGTATTATGACACTTGGTTTCGGTGAAATCATCCGTGTCGTCATTACCAATTTATCCGATATCACTAATGGAGCACAAGGTTTATACGGTGTTCCTCGAATCATGACTTTCCCAATCGCTTTTTGGACAACAGTCATCGTCGTTGCTTTGATTTTCTTATTTATGAATTCAAGACACGGAAGAGCAATTCTATCTATACGCGATGACGAAATCGCCAGTGAAAGCGTCGGAATTAACATTACAAAATACAAAATGATAGGCTTCATAGTAGCTTCCATGTTTGCTGGAATCGGTGGTGCGATGTTTGCATTTAAAGAAGGATTCTTGGCACCATCATCTTTCGGTTTTATGAAATCAGTTGAAATCTTTGTCATCGTTGTACTTGGTGGAATGGGAAGTTTATCCGGAAGCATTATTGCAGCCATCGTTTTAGTCTTCTTACCAGAAGTATTACGCAGCGTTAATGATTATCGATACTTGATTTATTCTTCCTTACTGGTCATCATCATGTTGTATCGTCCACAAGGATTAATGGGCACAAAAGAACTGGACCTAACACAAACAAAATCAAAAGCAATTCAATTCTGGAAAAATCTGAAACTTCTTCCAGGGAAAATCAAACTACTACCTTCAAAAATCAAAGCGCTATTCTTAAAATGGGTTGCGTCCATTCGTAAACTATTGAAGCTGAATCAGAAAGGAAGTGACTGCTAATGGCCATTCTAGAAGTGAAAAACTTAGGAATCAATTTTGGTGGTCTTCGCGCTGTAGACAACTTTGAAATATCGATTAAAGAGGATGAACTCGTCGGTTTAATTGGTCCGAATGGAGCTGGAAAAACGACGATATTCAATTTATTAACCGGCGTCTATTTTCCAACGGATGGAACAATAGAACTCAGTAATACGGATATACGAGGCAGAAAGCCTCACCAGATTGTTCACTTGGGCAGCAGTCGAACATTTCAAAACATTCGACTTTTCAAGAACATGACTGTGATGGAAAATATCAAAGTGGCTTATCACAATCGTATGAGCTATGGAATATTTGGGTCTGTCTTTAAGACAAAACGCTATCGAGCGGAAGAATCTGTAGCGAATGAAGTGGCGATATCATTGATGGATGTCTTTGAACTTACCTCTTTCAAAGATGAGCAAGCAAAGAATCTTCCCTACGGAAAACAACGCAAGTTGGAAATCGCAAGAGCCCTAGCGACTGATCCAAAAATCTTATTGTTAGATGAACCTGCAGCGGGAATGAACCCCCAAGAAACCGAAGAATTAATGAATACCATTAAATTGTTACGTCAACGTTTTGGTATTTCTATTCTATTGATTGAGCATGATATGAAACTAGTAATGGGAATCTGCGAACGCATCGTCGTACTAGACTATGGACGTATCATCGCAACGGGGACTCCAGCCGAAATTCGGAGCAATCCGGAAGTCATTAAGGCTTACCTAGGTGAATAATATGATGCTAGAAGTAAAAAATCTTCATGTTCATTATGGAGTGATTCATGCCATAAAAGGTGTTAGTTTTTCGGTAAAAGAGGGAGAAATCGTTACTTTAATCGGATCAAATGGAGCCGGTAAAACAACCATCCTCAAAACCATATCAAAATTACTCGATACAACAGAGGGTGAAATTCTTTTCCTTGGTAAATCAATTCAAAAGTATCAACCACATAAGGTGGTACACGAAGGAATCTCTCACGTGCCTGAAGGCAGGCATGTTTTCCCAGAACTTACCGTTCTAGAAAACCTAGAGATGGGAGCCTACTATCGAAATGATCGGCATGAAATTAAAACGGATCTGGAACAAGTGTTTACTCACTTTCCAAGATTAAAAGAACGAAAATCGCAATTGGCAGGTACTTTATCTGGTGGAGAACAACAGATGCTTGCGATGGGTCGAGCATTGATGAGCCATCCAAAAATCATGTT
>QKCT01000061.1 GCA_003245625.1 Bacillota bacterium
AATACTGCGAAATGTTTCGTTTTGTCATAGGTCCAAGTCTCTTCGCCAATACGGACACTTCCTTCAATTGGCATACAATTGATTTTTTGATTATAATAGAATGCTTTTGGATTTTCTTTCCAAGGGGTCGCAATAACCATGCGGTCTTCTTCGTATTGTGTCAAAATGAGATCTGCGACAAGATCTTTTCCTTGTTCAAAATCCTTCATGACAACATGAATGATTCTTCTGCCTTCTTCTACCGCAAAATGAAATTCATATTTCTTATTTTCCACGTACACATCTCCGGCTTCCACAATATTCGGTAAATGGAACTTTCCGAAGACAAAAGGAACCATGATGGTCTTTTTGGTTTCTTTTTTGGTTTTAAAATCTAACTTTGTGGCAGTAACCATTCCTAAGTATCCGAGGTCAGCTACAGTAAAGGCAAAGGCTAGATCATCATGAATCATCGCATAATAATCCCATTCTTTGATTCGCCATTTGCTTGCGGCAATCTGTTTTCTATGGTATTCAAAAACCGGGCGTTTGGCATAACCCGGTTCGTTTAAACATCCAGATTCATTCAGTAGTAAAGTCGGTTTTGTAATTTCATGATTCATTCTGTAATTCTCCTAGTTTGTCATTATTCTGTAAATAATAATTGATTACATCGTCTTGATGGACCGGCTTTGAGAAATAAAAGCCTTGGGCATAATCGCAAGATAAATTCCGAATTGTATTCAAGCATTCGATTGTTTCCACGCCTTCAGCGATGACTTTAAAGTTTAGTTGATGCGCAAGATTGATGGATGCTTTCACGATTTCGAATATCGATTCGTCTTTTAAGTGGTTAATGAAATATCGGTCAATTTTCACATAATCAATCGCAAATTGTGATAGATAAGCAAAGGATGAATATCCTTTTCCAAAGTCATCAATCGCAATCGTAACGCCTAAATCTTTGAAGCGTTTGATAATTGCTTTACTTCGCTCTGGATTATCCATCAATATCGTTTCTGTGATTTCCAAAGAAACCTGATGCGCATCGATGTGATTCAGATTTAAGAATTCCACAATTTTATCGTATAGTTTACTGTCATTAAAGTTATTGGCAGAGATATTGAACGCAACTCTTATTTTAATGTCTTTTGCGCCAAATTCACTCAGTTTCACCAATCCTTTATTGACGACCCAATCTACCAAAGGATGAACCAATTGAGTATTTTCTACTAAAGGAATAAAATCATTTGGCATAATCAATCCTTTTTGTGGATGTTGCCAGCGGATGAGTGCTTCAAACTGATAGATGCTCATATTCTTCAGATCAATAATCGGATGATAGGTTAAATAGGTTTCGTCGGAATCGAGAGCGTGTCGAAACTCGCTTAATAAATTGAACTGATGATGTTTGATTACTTTGGATTCGTCATAGATTGCATAAGGGAGATTGTTCTTCTCCGCAAATCTAGCAAATCGATCTGATTCGCGGAATGGATTGAATGTTCTGCATTCCGAGATTGTACTCATTTTACCAGCTCCGATGTAATACTCGACAAAAATCTTGACGTCATCTACGATAATAGCGCTGGATAAGGAGCTAATGATTTTCTCAGTATCCTTATGGATTTCTTCAAAGGGAACCATCACCCAAAGCAAATGAGAATCGGATTGCATGACATAACTTCCTTGTGGTAATCCACTCATGAGATGAACATAGGTTAGATTGACAACTTTATTAAATATTTCGTATCCAAATACCTCATTGATGTTATTTCGATTGCTAATGATTACACTGGCCACTGTAAAGGTCCCGGATCCTTCTGGAATTAAATCCATAAAATTGGTATTTGGAACCATGGTTTCTTGATTTACTGAAATAAGCGTTCTATTCAGTTTCAATGCTCTCCTAAAGCGGTCAGAAAAATACCCAGATAATCCGCCGATTGAAAGAAAGATTACCATGCGATAAAACCAGTTGATAAACGGTTGTTGTTCCCCAGTACTGACCTCAAGAGGCATCATCGGTCCCATTAAGATTCCGGCAATGAACGCAACGATCAAACCATATGGTCCACCAAGGATAAACCCTGCCACAAGGATAGGGACATACATCGTGTGAGAATACACATACTTAATCCCCCCTGTAAAGTAAACAAGCAAATAGATCAACGGTAAAGATACAACAACAAAAATCATGGTCGCAATTCTGTGATGTCTTTTCATCCAGTTTAGCACCTTGCTCATGACGAATACCTTCCCTTCCTGTACTGTCATATAGGACATTTCTGAATTGTATCAATTCAAATTTATTATATACCTATCAAATTACAAATACAAGTGATGTCCAATAAATCTTCTGATTTGATTTTTTGATTTCAACAATCTTTTCGATTGCAATATTCAAAAAATGTGATATACTATTTTGGTTATAAAGAAAGGAGGCTATTATGCTCGAGTATTTAGGATATTTAGCTTCTGCTATTATTTTGGTTTCATTGCTTATGAGTTCCGCTAAGAAATTACGTTGGATTAATCTCTTTGGAGGCATCATCTTTGCTATCTATGGATATTTACTTCCTGCACTACCGGTTGGGATTATGAATACAGGAATTTCTTTGATCAACATCTATTACTTGTATAAAATGTATTCTTCGAAGGACTATTTCAAGGTACTCTCAATCGATAAGAATTCTGCTTACCTGAAGTACTTCTTAGACTTTTATCGAAATGATATTGAGCAGTATTTCCCTACACATGATATTAATGTTGATGAATCGGATTTATCGTTCTATATCTTACGCAATGTCGTACCTGCAGGTTTCGTAGTTGGAAACAAACAAAGCGATACCATCTTAAGAATCGATTTTGATTATGTCGTTCCAACCTATCGAGATTTTAAAATGGGAGAATATATCTATAAACACAAGAAACAAATCTTCTTGGATAAAGGATTCTCTTCATTGATTACGTATACAAACAATGAAAAACACAAAAAATATTTGAAGAAAATGGGATTCTATCCTTATCCAGATATGGATGAGAAAGAAAAGCTGTGTTACCGCATCGATTTGAATGCATAAAAAAAGGCCAATTAAATTGGCCTTATTTTTTTAGTCTGCGGTAGATGAGGTTGTCGTTGTAGCAACCGCTTCTGTTGTAGTAGTTGTTACATTAATAGGATTGTTTTCATCCAAGACTGCGATATCGATTTGAACATCCGCAAGTGGAGAGATATATAAATAATATGTTCCAGCTTCAGTCAACTCGATTGACTTCGTATTATCATACATCGTCGGGGTCAAATCCACTGGGTTTTGCTCCGAATCGTATAAGGTGTATGTATAAGGTATCGTTCCGTCAGTTTCAATGGTGAATAACGAGATTCCGGCTTGTAAAGAGACTTGAACCCATCCAGGTTGCCCTGATAATGCAGGATAAGTAATCACTTCTCCCGGCGTATAAACTCTTCTTGCCAAACGAATATCATCGACAGCGACCAATTGATATGGATCCGCAAGAACATTTGGCATCTCAAAGTCTTCTGGGATACTCAATACGGTATGGTTTGTTAAAGAAAGTGTAACATAGGTTTGATCTTCAAACGTAATCGTATAATCGGTGACAGCGATAGAAAGATCAATGACGGAATCCTGATCCGTAAAGGTAACAACAACATGCGCTAAAGCATTATCGAAGGAAGACAAACTTCCACCAAACACTTCCACTTGTGAAATAAAGTCAGTAAGTTCATCTAAGTTAATGACTTGATTTAAATAGACATCCATTTCATAGGTGTGATCCACGGTTTTTTTCTCGTTTTGCACATCTTCATAATTAAAGTTCTCATTAAAGATGTTCGCGGAGTTGGAACCATCATAACGTTCTCCATCCGCAGGGATAGTCGGTGTTGCCACATTACCATCAATTATATATTCCACATAGAGATCTTCTCCATCTTCATATAAAGAAGTTTCAGAGATTCCATCTAAGGTTTGTTCCACATATAGGAATGGTGAGGTTTCATCTAGCATAACATAGACTCTAGAAGAAATGTCGTTGAGTCCTTCCGCAGTCGCGTCAGAAATCGTGAACTCTGTTTCTGTAAGAACCGTATAATTGGTTGCTTCATCGTATCTAGCTGAATAATCTTGGTAGTCTGTATAAAACCCTTTATATGCTTCTATTGTCGATAGAAAATCGCAGCTGGCTAGTGTAAAAACCAATACAAGAAGCATCATGATTGTCATCAGTTTTTTCTTCATAATAATCCTCCCTAAATCTTAATTCATGTTTATTGTA
>QKCT01000060.1 GCA_003245625.1 Bacillota bacterium
CTTGATACAGCAATTGACGCAATCGATAAATTGAGAGATACTTCCTTCTCTCATCAAAGATGTACCGTGGTCGAGGTTATGGGTCGCGACTGTGGAGATCTATCGATCTATTCAGGAATTGCTTGTGGTGCGGAAATCGTAATCACAAAGGAAACCGGCTTTAATAAAGAAGACTTATTAAAACAAGTCAAACATGCTCAAGATCTAGGGAAACGTCACTTGATTGTTGTTGTCGCAGAACATATTACCAATGTATTTGATTTGGCAAAAGATATTCAAGCGAATTCCAATTATGAATCAAGAGCGACAGTATTAGGATACATCCAAAGAGGTGGAACGCCAAGTGCTTTCGACCGTATTCTAGCAAGTAAAATGGGCGTTCACGCCGTTGAATTATTGAAAGCTGGATTAAGTGGAATGGCAGTTTATACGAAGAGTATGGAAATCGGTCATTGCGAAATCAATGAAGCACTTAGTATCAATGACGAAACCACGGACTTGTATTCTTATTTGACAAAACTAAATTAGACAAAAAAAACAAAAGCCTGAGAAATCAGGCTTTTACTTTGTGAAATTCTGTATGATTCGGATAGTAGAGACAAAGTAAGATGTCATCTTGTTGTTGAATCGCTACTGCGTACTTGAATAAATCGTTGATATTGTACTCAGGATGATTTTGGTGAAAGAGACGGACAGTATCATTTTTTTCCACTTCATTGGTAAAATATAGTTTTGGTTTGATTTCGTGGAACATCATATATTCTTTCCTTATACTATATATATAATATTCTTCTTTCATAAACTCTTCCAATGTTTGAAAGACATCTGTTAATTGATAACGATGGAATGAATGATTTCTTTTGAGAAAATAACTTCCTAGTTGAAAGAAGAAATCAAATGGAGAAGGGATAGTCGCAGTAATACTCTGTACTGACTGTTTTAAGAATGGTTTGTTCCAATAGATTGAAAGTGCTTCTTCAACAACATGTATTTGTTCCAGTTCGTGTTCCGAAAGATAATCATTTCGTATTAACTCATATGGAGCTAGATCAGGAACAATATACCCATGCAAGTCTTTTTGATAGAAGAGTTTCGTCCCTTTTAAGAGTTTTAGGAAACCGAGTTGAAGTTCGTCACCATATAAAAGAAAGATATCATTGAAGGTTTTCTTGAAACTATTTAAGTCTTCGTATGGTAAGCCGGCGATTAAGTCGAGATGCAATGTGATGTTCCCGACCTTAAGTTGTTTGATATTTTCAATCAATTGTGCGGTTTTTTGATGTCGATCAACTGCTCGATTAACGACATCGTTGGTAGACTGAATTCCAATTTCAAAACGCACTCGATTCGTTGGACAAACTAAATTTAAATATTCTATGAATGAACTCGAAAGTATGTCTGCGTTGACTTCGAATTGAAACGTTGCGTCTTGAAAATAATCTTCACTGATATCATCGATAACCTCTTTTGCGATGTTTTCCTTGATGTTGAATGTCCGATCTAAGAATTTAAATGTTCTCGCTCCTTTGGAGTAAAGATCGATCAATTGCTCTTTCAATATTGAGCGTTCGAAATACCGCACTTTCTTTTCCAACGAAGCCAAACAATAAGAACATTGAAATGGACAACCCCTGGATAATTCGACATAAGCGATTTTATTTCGATGATCAAATCCGCTTTCATAGCTGGGTAATTTTAGTTCATCCATTTCCATGTATTGATTTAGTTGAGTCGTTTTGATTGCCCCATTGGATAGGTATTTTAAGTTTGGTACTTCAGCAATAGATTTGTTTCCCATTAAAGCGTGCAATAAGAGATTGAATGAGAGTTCTCCCTCCCCTGATATGATATAATCAACAGAATATTCTAGAATCCACTCATCGGATTCATAACTGACCTCTGGCCCACCTAATATGATTTTGATATTAGGGAGGGAAGAACGAATCAATGGGATGATATTCTTCATGATTTCTACATTCCAGATGTAAATGCTAAATCCTAATACATCCGGTTTCTTTTCCAATATACACTGGATGATTCTATCAATAGGGTCTTTGATTGTAAACTCCAATATCTCCACATCAAAATCGCAATTCGCCTTTAAATAGCGGATTGCCACATTAGGATGGATGTACTTCGAATTAATGCCAACTAGTAAGATATTCATTTCGATAACCTCAGTATCTATTGTAACAGATTAATGGAAAGAAAAAAACAATACTTGTATGTTATACTAGTAGTGGTGATATTCGTGGATAAATTCAAATTGATTTCGGAGTACCAACCCAAAGGGGACCAGCCGAATGCAATCAAGGAATTAATTGAAAATCTGAATAATGGTGAAAAAGAACAAGTGTTACTCGGTGCCACCGGTACCGGTAAAACCTATACGATTGCCAATGTTATTAATGAGGTGAATCGTCCGGTTTTGGTTTTAGCTCACAATAAAACGCTGGCAGGACAATTGTATTCGGAGTTGAAAACATTATTTCCAGAAAACCGAGTGGAATACTTTATTTCTTATTATGATTATTATCAACCGGAAGCATATATTCCCGGAGCGGATATTTATATCGAAAAGGATTCCCGAATCAATGATGAAATTGATGAAATGAGGCACGCAGCGACTTCTAGTCTATTTGAACGTCGCGATGTGATCATCGTAGCTTCTGTTTCTTGTATTTATGGGATTGGTGATCCTGAGACATATCAAGCCGGAATGGTAACGTTGCGAAGAAACGAACAGATGAATCGAGATGATTTACTGAATCGACTTGTCGAGATTTTATATGTGAGAAATGACATCGATTTTGTTCGTGGTAGTTACCGTGTAAGAGGTGATGTGGTTGAGATATTGCCTCCCTATAATAAAACAAAAGGAATTCGCGTGGAATTTGAGTTTGATCAGATTGAACGAATTCGAGAGTTTAATATTGTCACAGGAGAAATCTTTCAAGATTTTGAAGTCTTATCTTTGTTTCCAGCATCTCACTTTTTAACTGAAGCGACGAAAATGGAAGAAGCTTTGAAGAGAATCAAAGAAGAGTTGGTTGAAAGAGTTCGATATTTTAAGGATAATGGCAAGTTGTTAGAAGCAGAGCGAATCGAACAACGAACCATGTATGATTTAGAAATGTTAAAAGAGATGGGTAGTTGTTCTGGCGTTGAGAACTATTCTCGTCATTTGGCATTACGAGAAGAAGGGGAGACGCCATCAGTATTGATTGACTTTTTTCCGAATGACTTTCTAATGATTGTTGATGAGTCTCATGTTACATTACCACAAGTAAGGGGGATGTATAATGGGGATCGTTCGAGAAAGCAATCCCTCGTAGAATATGGATTCCGGTTGCCAAGTGCACTGGATAATCGTCCATTAAATTTCCAAGAGTTTAACGATAAAATCAATCAAGTGATTTATGTCTCAGCGACACCTGCGGATTATGAATTGGGTCGAACCGATAAGGTTGTGGAACAAATCATTCGCCCAACTGGTTTATTAGATCCAGAGGTGCTTGTTCGAGATTCCTTGCATCAAATTGATGATTTATTGGTTGAAATTGATAAGACCATTGAAAGAAAAGAAAGAACATTAATTACTACACTCACCATTAAGATGAGTGAAGATTTGACAGACTATCTGAAAAGTCTAGGATATAAAGTAGGCTATTTACATTCGAAAGTAAAATCATTAGAGAGAATGGACTTAATTCGAAAACTTCGTTTAGGCGATTTTGATATCTTGGTTGGTATCAACTTGCTGCGAGAAGGATTGGATTTACCAGAGGTTTCTTTGATTGCAATCTTGGATGCGGACAAAGAAGGATTCCTCAGAAGTGAAAAGTCTTTGATTCAAACAATTGGACGCGCAGCGAGAAATGTCAACGGTAAAGTTATTATGTATGCATCTAGAATAACGGATTCGATGCAAAAAGCAATCGATGAAACCTATAGGCGTCGCAAGATTCAAGATGAATACAATCAAAGAAACGGTATTACTCCACAAACCATCTACAAAGAGATTCACGATCGAATTTCGATTAAAACAGATACCAATCAAGAAGAAAACGACTTTGATAAATTGTCCAAAGCGGAACTTGTTAAGAATATTGACATGTTGGAAAAACAAATGTTTGTATACGCAAAAGAACTTGATTTTGAAAAAGCTGCTGAAATTCGTGATGTAATTTTTGAGTTAAAAGGGTATTTAAATAAAGGAAAAAACAACTAAATTAATAAAATAATTAAGAAAATTAAAGAAAAAGCCACGAA
>QKCT01000071.1 GCA_003245625.1 Bacillota bacterium
GTCCAATTTAGATATGACATCACACGTGTCATACTGATTAGTTGTATTTATTTTATTTTTGGCCAATTTATTTACTTTTTGGAATCCGTTTGGATTATGAAAATCATTGATCTTTCGATCAGTGAATTGATAGTGTTCAATCGTGTTAGCCAAATCCTATTATGGGTGTTTGCAGGAGGCTTGATTGCCTTGGATGCTGGTCTGCGTTTTCGCTCTGAACCTCCCACCAAAACGAAGTTTCTGTTTTTTGTACTAGAAGCAGTCTGTATCGTAATTATCACGTATTTTAATGCTCAGACGCTTTCCAATTGGAAGTAGTGAAGGAAAACAAAGGTTCACTCAATATGGGACCTTTTTCTTTTTTATATCGAAAAAAATAAGCGTGATTCCGGTTTCACAAAAGTCGCTCTTTTATGATATAATACATAATAGGTGATTAAGATGATAATACGAAGTGTAACATTTGAAGGATCGGCAGTTGAAACTTGGCAATACCCAAAAGATAATCTTCCACAGATTGTTTTTTCTGGCCGTTCCAACGTTGGAAAATCTTCTTTCATCAACGCTATGTTAAATCGAAAAAATATCGCCAGGGTTTCCCAAACTCCGGGAAAGACAAGATTGGTTAATTTCTTTTTAATCAATGAAGCTTTTTATTTTGTCGATATCCCTGGATATGGATACGCAAATGTCAATAAGCAACAAATTCTCGATTTTCAAACGATGATTGATCAGTACTTGACTTCACAAGAAATCACACTCGCCGTGTTATTGCTCGATATTCGAAGAACGCCTAATAGCGATGACTTGTTGATGTATGAATACTTTAAAACTGCAGGAGTCGAAATATTGATTGTTTTAACGAAAGCGGATAAACTTTCCAACAATCAAAAATTCAATCAAAAGAAAGCAATCGAAAAAGTCTTGAAACCTCGTCCTATGGATACCTTTATCACTTTTTCTGCAGAAACCATGGAACATCGCGATGAAATATGGGACTATTTTGAATCACACTTGAATCAGGTGACCAAATGAAAGAGTTATATGATGAACTCGCTAGAGAATACGACCAAATCATTCAAGAAGACATTCGCTTGAATCGTTTTCCCTATGCCGCGTATGAAGAGATGCAAGATATCATCGCAAATTATATTTATGACAATCGTCATATCGATGTTGCGGAAGTTTTTGATATCGGGATTGGGACGGCATCCTTATATGATAAAATCAACCCTCAAAAACTTCATCTCACCGGCCTTGATATCAGTGAAAAGATGTTAGAAGTAGCAAAGCTTCGTTTTCCTGATGCATCCTTGATGCAGCATGATATTCTTAAAGGAATCCCATTCCAACTGAGAAACAAGCGCTTTGATTTCATCGTCGTGAATTATTTGTTCAAACATTTTGATCAAACAACGGCGATTGCATTGATCAATCAACTCATCGATTATCTCGCTCCTTTTGGAAAGATTTTTATTGGTGACGTGATGTTTTTGGATCACGACAGAAAGAAATTATATTTAGAAAATCATCCGGACGACAACTATTCTTTTTATCATTATCATACTTATTCTAGCATCGTCAAGAAAATCGATGATAAGTTGGCTTTATCCTTTATGGAATTGAACCCTTATACGGGTTTATTGATCGTTGAGAAATATTATGAAAGTTCTTTACATTTTGAAGAATCAATGATAAAATACAAGTCAAATACAGTGAAGTGGAAGAGTAATCAATCTCAGAAGCAAAGAGAGTAAACATTTGGTGTGAGTTTACCTTCTGATTTGGTGAATGTCGCCATGGAGTTGACAAGGTGAAATGAGTAGTCTTGTCCGTAGGCTTTCGTTACAAGCATTGAGTGCCTATCATGTGATAGGAATTAAGGTGGTACCACGGAATCTTTCGTCCTTGTTTTCGAGGACGATTTTTTATTGCCACCAAAGAAAGGAAGAACCACTATGGAAATGGACAAAAAGTATAATCATCTAGAAGTCGAAAAAGGGAAATACGATTTCTGGCTCCAGAATAATTTATTTGCGAGCGGAGACTTATCGAAAAAGCCGTTTACAATCGTGATTCCACCACCAAATGTCACAGGTAAATTACATTTAGGTCACACGTGGGATAATACGATTCAAGACTTGATCATCCGCCGTAAAAAAATGCAAGGGTATGATACCCTTTATTTGCCCGGGATGGATCACGCCGGAATTGCAACTCAGGCAAAGGTCGATCAAAAACTACGTGCTCAAGGAATCAGTCGTTATGATTTAGGAAGAGAAGAGTATTTAAAAATTGCTTGGCAATGGAAAGAAGAATATGCTTCCTTTATTCGCCAACAATGGCGCAGTATGGGACTTGCTTTGGATTATTCCAAAGAACGTTTTACTATGGATGAAGGGTTATCAAAAGCAGTCAATAAAGTCTTTATCGATTACTACAATAAAGGTATTATTTATCGTGGAAAACGAATCATCAACTGGGATATTGAAGCGAAAACAGCGTTATCCAATATCGAAATAGAACACCAAGATGTCCAAGGTGCTTTGTATTACATTACTTATCCTTTCGTTGATCAGGAAGGCGGTTTAACGGTTGCGACTACAAGACCGGAAACCATGTTTGGTGATACCGCAGTTATGGTTCATCCGGAAGATGAACGTTTCTTGGCGATTCAAGGAAAGCAAGTATTCATTCCAACAACTAATACAAAAATCACAGTCATCACAGATAAATATGTTGATAAGGATTTCGGTACGGGAATTGTGAAAGTTACTCCAGCCCATGATCCAAATGACTTTCAAGTCGGAAAACGTCATAACTTAGAGATGCCACTTTGTATGAATGAAGATGGTACCATGAATGAACTTGCTGGTCAGTATGAGGGAATGGAACGTTTCGCATGCCGAAAACAATTAGTAGAAGATTTAAAGTCTTTAGGCTTATTAATCAAAATTGAACCAATCACTCATGCAGTTGGTCATAGTGAACGAACGAACGTTATCGTAGAACCTAGATTATCAGAACAATGGTTCGTTCGGATGGATCAATTGGCTGAACAAGCGCTCACTCAAAATACCGTTGAGTTTGTTCCAGATCGATTCCGGAAGATCTTTGTCAATTGGATGGAAGGAATTGAAGATTGGTGTATTTCCCGTCAATTGTGGTGGGGTCATCGAATCCCTGTTTGGTACCGAGGTGAAGAGATTTATTGCGGCGAAGAAGCTCCACAAGGCGAAGGATGGAAACAAGACGAGGATGTCTTGGACACTTGGTTCTCCTCTGCTTTATGGCCTTTTTCAACACTTGGGTGGCCAGAACAAAGTGAAGATTTTAAACGCTATTATCCGAATGATATTATGGTTACCGGATATGATATTATCTTCTTTTGGGTTGCTAGAATGATTTTCCAAGGGTTGGAATTCACAGGAGAGTCTCCGTTTAAACAAGTCTATATACACGGTTTAATTCGAGCACAAGACGGACGTAAAATGTCGAAATCCTTAGGGAATGGTGTCGATCCTATCGATGTTATTGAACAGTATGGTGCCGACTCTTTAAGGTACTTCATTACGACAAACTCGAGTCCTGGACAAGATCTTCGTTACGATGAAGAAAAAGTCGAATCCAGTTGGAACTATATCAACAAGATTTGGAATATCTCTCGCTATGTCATGATGAATACAAGCGAATTATCAGCGGATGAAATCGTCTTGGATGAAACACAAATGACCTTTGCGGAACAATGGATCATTACGAAATTGAATCAGATGATTACGCAAGCAAATTATTTCTTCGATCGTTATGAGTTCGGTGAAGCAGCCAAAGTGATTTATAATTTTACATGGCATGATTTTGCGTCTTGGTATGTTGAAATGGCAAAATTATCTGAAAACAAACAAACTAAGGTTGTTTTGGTTTATGCACTGAACCAGATCATCAAATTATTACATCCATTTATGCCTTTTGTTACAGAAGAAATCTATGGAAAATTACCAAATAAAGAAGTATCAATCATGTTAGCTTCATGGCCAGAACCAACTTCAATCGATTTCCCGGAAACCGAGTCAAGTGAATGGATTTTTGAGTTGATTCGAAAGATTCGTACGATTCGAAATGAATATCAGGTATCTTGGTCAAAACCAATTGATTTATTCATTCAAACCAATCAAGAGGATAAAGCGTTCCTGTTGGAAAATGAAAAGTACATCAGCAAGTTCTTGAATCCAAAAACGCTCGAAATTGCGGAGGATATTCCTGCAATTGAGAATGCAGTTACGGTTATCTTACCAAATCTGCAAGCATATATACCGCTTGGTTCATTGGTTGATATTTCAGCGGAACTCACTCGGATTCAAGATGAAATCAAACGACTGGAAGGCGAAATCAAACGTTGTGAGAACATGTTAAAGAATCCGAATTTCATGTCGAAAGCACCACAAGAAAAAATCGCTGAAGAACGAAATAAACTAGAAAAGTACCAACAAAACCTCAATGAGGCAAAGGCGAGACTTGGGGAATTAAAAGGATAATATGTTCACCACGTTTGAAGAAACAAAACACTGGATAGAAAACATCAAGCGATTCGGGTCTAAATTAGACCTGCATCGCATTTCTTCCGTTTTAGCATTAATGGGTCGTCCACATTTAAGGTTTCGAACCATTCACGTTGCCGGAACCAACGGTAAAGGATCAACAGCTTCCTATATCAAAAGCATCTTGATGCAAGCAGGATATAAAGTTGGATTATATACGTCACCATATATTGTCAAATTCAATGAACGGATTGCCATCAATGATGTTTATATCAGTGATGATGATATCGTTCGCTATGCGAATCAGATTAAGCCACTATGGGATGAATTTAACGAAATGGGTGAAACCATAACGTTCTTTGAAGTAATTACCGCAATTTGTTTTCTCTATTTTCGAGATCAAAAAGTGGATTATGGGGTCATCGAAGTCGGCTTGGGCGGCACCTTAGATGCGACTAACGTGATTCGTCCACAGGTCTCAGTCATTACCAATATCTCTTTTGATCATATGAATGTTTTGGGAAATACGTTGGAATCAATCGCGAAAAACAAACTTGGAATCGTGAAGGACAACGTTCCTTTGGTGACCTCTGTTTCGCAAGAGGAACTTTTGCCGCTATTTGAAGAAACAGTAAAGACCCACCATACGACTATGACTCGCATTGACTGTACGAAAGTAACGGATAGAGTTGTTAACGAACAAACTTCTTTCACATATGAAGGGAATCACTATGTTCTAAATCTTCCTGGCTTTCATCAAATTAAAAATGCTGTGTTGGCAATCGAAGCAATCAAAGCATTGGCAAAACGACGAAATCTAACAATTACAGAAGAGATGATTCAAAAAGGCTTGTTTGAAACCAAATGGCCTGGTCGACTAGAGATATTCGACCATCATATCGTTTTGGATGGAGCCCATAATATTGGTGGAGCTTTAGCACTTAAGGATGCTATGATGGCAATTTTTCCAGACAAAAAGATTAAATGTTTAGTCAGTATTATGCACGATAAAGAACATGCAAAAATCATCGATGTGTTAGACAGTTTTTGTGACGAACTCTATTTTACACAATTTGATTATGAGCGTCGCGCCGATGCCAATGATCTATTCTTAGAGTCACATCATCAAAATAAAAAAGTCTATTTGGATTATCAATTGGCATTTGAAGAATTAAGGCATCTACAAGAAAATGAAATCCTTCTTATGACAGGATCGCTTTATTTCATTTCGGAAGTTCGAAAATTACTCGTTAAATAAAGAAATCACCCATCTTACAGGTACTCTGTATATGGGTGTTTTTTATGTATACAATCAAAGATATGCCAAAAACAGAGCGACCGAGAGAACGTCTTATGAAACTAGGAGCCAAAAGTCTCTCAACATATGAACTAATCGCCATTATATTTCGGTTTGGGTACTTGGATCAAAGTGCTATCGATTTGGCAAAGTCATTACTAAGTTCTTTACGATCTTTATCGGAACTGAAAGATAAGACGATTCTAGAACTTGCTAAGATCAAAGGAATTGGAGAGACGAAAGCGATAAGTCTTTTAGCAGCAATTGAGCTGGGAGAACGAGTCTTATCAGAAAAAAAGGACTTGATACCTTTAACCAGTCCTAATGATGTATTTCAATTATTACGATATGAAATGAAGAATTTACAACAAGAAGTACTAATAGCACTTTATTTGGATGTGAAAACCAATTTAATCGCAAAAAAACAAATCTTTGTTGGTGGGCTAAATCAATCAATGGTTCACCCTAGAGAAGTTTTTAAATATGCGGTTAAATATTCCGCATATTCGATTATTTTGGTTCACAATCATCCTTCAGGAGATCCCGAACCTTCTAGACAAGATATCGAAGTCACAGACCGCTTCGTAGAAGCAGGTCGGATGTTGCAAATCGATTTGCTGGATCATATCGTTATTGCCAACGATACTTATCAATCCATCAAGGAATACCAGCGCAAGAAATAAAAAAAGTCGGAATATCCGACTTTTATTTTGCATCGAAGAAAGCTAAGATGTCTGCGTAAACTTCCTCTTTAATCAATTCGTTGAGTATTTCATGTCTGCATTCTGGGTATAATTTCATTTGAACATGTTCATACCCTAATGCCTGCATCACATCATACAATTTCTGAATATCTTTCCCATAATTGGATAACGGATCGTTATTTCCTGACATGAAATAGATTGGCATCGATTTATTCCCGCTGTTGATGTTTTTCTTGTTATTGACAAAAGACATCCATTGGAACATATCCAAGTTTGCTTGAATCGTAAAAGGTTGTCCACACATATTCGAATTGAAATAATATTGTTGAATCTCGACATCTCTGGTTAACCATTCTTCATTAATCCCTGTGATGATACCATCTTTTCTCATTTTATTTGGATTGGCATCAATCGCCATATTTTGGATTAATTTGGAGACATATTTAGGGCCTTTGAATAGGCGGATGAATTTAATCAACAAACTTCCCATCGTAATGATTCCTTGACCGACATAAGCAGTACCGGAAATAACTGCCTTTTTATAAAAATCAGGGAAATCAAGAATGAGCTTTCTTGCCAAAAAACTCCCCATGGAATGGCCAAGCAAATACACATCCAAATCTTTATAATTGGTTTCAATGTATTCTTTCACTAACACTACAGATTCATATGCTAAGATATCTCCATCCTTATCTGCAAAATGGACATAGTCTAATGTTTCTGTGGATAATCCGTGAGATAAAAAATCACAACCGATTGCCAAATACCCATGTTGATTCAAAAACTCCGCAAACAATCCGTAGCGAGCAAAATGTTCCGATGCACCGTGAATAATATGAACCACACCTTTGATTTTACCAGTCGGTTGATAGATGTAAACATGAATCGGATTTTCTAAGTAATCCTTCAAGATGATTTTTTCCATATATTCCTCCCTATGGTTTCTATCGTAATTATATCACTTTTGGTTTTAATTTAAAACACAATTTGATATAATAAATAAAGGTGATGCAACTTGAAAAAATACGTAATGGCGATTGATCAGGGGACTACATCTTCACGTGTCATCATTTTTAACCATGATGGTGAAGCGGTCTCATTTATCAATAAAGAATTCAAACAATATTTTCCCAAAGCAGGTTATGTTCAACATGACGCTTTGGAAATTTGGAAATCCGTTGAATTTTGCATGAAACAAGCCTTGGATCAAGCCGATTTAACAATGTCAGACATCGATTCCATTGGAATCACAAATCAACGAGAAACAACCGTTATCTGGGACGCTGTGACTTCCAAACCAATCGCAAATGCGATTGTATGGCAATCCAGTCAAACAACAGAGATTTGTGACGAATTGATAGGTAGAGGTTATCAAGATATTTTTAAAAAGAAAACCGGATTACTAATCAATCCGTATTTTTCTGGTACTAAAATCAAATGGTTATTGGATCATACACCTGGTGCAAGAGAAAAAGCATGTGCTGGAAGTCTTCGTTTTGGAACTATCGATACTTGGTTGATATGGAATCTCTCTGGTGGTGAATACCACGTAACAGACTATAGTAATGCATCTCGAACATTGATTTATAATATCTTCGATCTACAATGGGATGAAGAGTTGATGGAAATTCTGAATGTGCCAGCAAGTCTTTTACCAAAAGTTGTTTGCTCCTCCGGAGTAAACGCTTATACAGATGAAAGTGCATTTGGAGCAAAGATTCCAATCTCCGGAATTGCAGGCGATCAACAAGCCGCTTTATTTGGACAAACTTGTTTTGCTGCCGGAGATGTAAAAAACACTTATGGTACCGGTTGTTTTATTCTGATGAACACAGGAAACAAACCAAAGTTATCTGAATCTGGTTTATTGACAACGATTGCATGGGGGATTCAAGGAGAAGTGACTTATGCTCTTGAGGGTTCTATTTTCGTTGCTGGTTCAGCGATTCAATGGCTTCGAGATGGTTTAGAAATTATCAATTACGCTAGTGAAACGGAAGCAATGGCGAATTCCGTTGAAGATAATCTTGGAATCTATTTTGTACCTGCCTTTGTAGGATTAGGTACACCATATTGGGAAGATGAAGTAAGAGGTTGTTTCTTTGGTTTAACCAGAGGCGCAACCAAAGCACATATAGCAAGAAGTGCATTAGAGGCAATCGCATATCAAACTAAAGATGTTATCACCGTGATGGAATCGTGTTCCGGTATTAAACTAAAATCATTAAAAGTTGATGGCGGAGCAAGTAAAAATAACTTTTTGATGCAATTCCAAAGTGATATTTTGGATACCGATATCTATCGTCCAAAAATCAGTGAAACGACAGCTTTAGGGGCTGCATATCTTGCAGGTTTAGCTAGTGGTTTTTGGAAAGAAGAGGATCTTCTAAATAAATGGAAAGTTGATGGAGAGTATCATCCAAATATGGAAGAAAGTACTAGAAATCATCTCTATCAAGCATGGCAGAAGGCATTACAAGCATCGATCAAATTTGCAAAATAAAAGGGGGACTTCATGAACGATAAATACAGTGAATTTAATGCAAAAAAGAAGAAATCCGAAAACAAAGTTGTAATCGGTGGAGTGATAACCGCAATTGGAATTTTAATGGGGATGGTTGGCAATGCCTCAGGGAACGCTCTATTCGTGTTAGGAATCATCATCGGCATCGGAGGTTTTATCTTCTTTGGTGTAGGAATGGCTAATTTCTCAAGTTTGAAAAAGACATTCAAAAACACCGTTTTAAAACCGATGTTTCAAGAAGCAATCCCAGGAATTGAATATCAACCCGAGATGGGACTCGCACCACAAATCGTTTATAGCACCGACTTCTTAAAAGTCGCAGATCGATTCCACTCGGAAGATCATTTACGAGGGGAATTGGATGGAGTACAATTTATTTCTTCTGATGTTAAGTTAGAAGAACGACATGTGCAACACACCAAAAACGGTACAAGAGTATATTATGTTGCATATTTTATCGGACGTGTATTCCGGTTCTCATTTAATAAAGACTTTGTCGGGTCCTTGTATGTTTTGGAAAGTGGTTCACCACGTTCCAGAGGATATTCCAAAGTAGAACTAGAGTCTGTAGACTTTAATAAGAAATTTAAGACTTATGCTACAGAAGACATCACAGCTTTCTACATCCTTACACCGGATATCATGGAAGCCATTCACAATCTAGAGAAACGTCATCACGGACGGATCGGATTGTCTTTCCATGGAGAACATCTATATGTTGCAATCAATAATAACAAAGATACATTCGAAGTACAGATGTTCCGTAAAATCGATGATTCAATGATCCGCGAGTTCCAGCAAGATCTTTTAGTGATCAAAGACTTCATCATGACACTGAAATTAAACAATAATTTATTTAAAAAATAGGAGGAAATAACATGTTAACATTAATGAGCCCTGGCGGAATTGTTGCGATTATCGTAGTAGCCGTCGTATTGATTATCGTCTTTTGGTTTATCGGAGTAATGAACAATCTACGTCAATTGGAACTCAAAGTTCAAGAAGCAGAATCAGGAATTGACGTTGCATTGACAAAACGCTTTGATATGCTGACAAAAATGTTGCAAACAACAAAAGGATATGCAAAACACGAATCTGAAACTTTGGAAAAAGTAGTGAAATGGCGTTCTGGTATCCCTCAAGATGCAACATTGAAAGACAAAGAAGAATTCTTCAGCCAAATGAATCAAGTTGCACAAGGTATTAATGTGGTCGTTGAAAAATACCCAGACTTGAAAGCAAACACAGTATTCCAAGACTTACAAAAAGCAGTTGCGAATACAGAAGAACATCTTCAAGCAGCTAGACGTCTTTACAACGCGAACGTAACTAGAATCAATACGATCATCGTTACCTTCCCACAAAGTATTGTCGCTAAACAAATCAAAATGGCGAAGAAACCTTACTTTGAAGCAGAAGAAGCGAAACGCGAAGACGTTAAATTTGAGTTCTAAAAAACACTCGTTTTCAACCACATTTTACAAAATCATCAGACAAACAGGAAATCCCTGTTTGTTTTTTGTTTCTGTTTGTGAAAAACAAGTCGAAAATTCGCTTTAATTGGTAATTGAATTATAAAAAACTATAGTTAGGTTCTTGATTTGATTCTTGCTATAATCCTCCTTAAAAAGGAGGCTAGTATGAATCAAACGATCTTAGTGGGAAGACTTGTAACAGATCCAGAACTCAGTGTCTTGGAAAACGGAATGAAAGTGACTACTATCACTATCGCAGTGAAACGTTCTTTTAAAAGTGGAGAGACCAATGAATATGAAACAGATTTCTTGAAGTGTACTTTATGGAGTGGTATTGCTGAAGCTACTGTAAGTTATTGTAGGAAAGGGTACACTGTCGGTGTGAAGGCCAGATTACAACAAAAGCATTATATGAAAGATGACAAAAAGGTTTTTTCATATCCTGAAATCATCGTGGAACAAATCACCTTTATCAACAAAGTAAAAGAGTAGTATTGTGAGGGAACTATGGATTATTCCATAGTTTTTTCTTTTTGGCTTTTTATCTATAAGATAAAATGTTATAATTTTAAAAGGTGATATTATGAGACAATACTTAACATTTTTACAACATATACTAGATCACGGATCTCGTAAAGATGATCGAACTGGCACTGGAATTATCTCAACATTTGGTTACCAAATGCGCTTTAATTTGGAGGAGGGATTTCCTCTTTTGACCACCAAGAAAGTCCATTTGAAATCCATTATCCACGAATTGTTGTGGTTTGTAAGAGGGGATACTTCTTTAAAATATCTAGCTGACCATAATGTGCGGATCTGGAATGAGTGGCCATACAAGAAGTTTACAGAATCAGCAGATTATGATGGCGAGACAATGGACGAATATATTGAGAAGATTAAATCTGATGCTGCTTTTTGCGAAAAGCATGGAGATTTAGGCCCTGTATATGGAAAACAATGGAGAGACTTTAATGGGTTTGATCAATTACAAGATGTGATCGAACAAATCAAAACCAATCCCAATAGCCGTCGTTTAATTGTCAATGCGTGGAATCCGCCCCAATTAAAGGATATGGCGTTACCTCCTTGCCACATGATGTACCAATTCTATGTATTGGATGATAAACTATCGTTACAATTGTACCAACGCTCTGCGGATGCATTCTTAGGTGTTCCTTTTAATATTGCATCCTATGCATTGTTACTGATGATGGTTGCGGAAGTGACTGGACTTAAACCGTACGAGTTTGTTCATACAGTAGGAGATGCACATATCTATATGAATCATATGGAACAAGTTCAATTACAACTTTCAAGAGAACCAAGACCATTACCAAAGATGACGATTCGTCATAAAGACCAAATCGAAGATTTCGAGTTTGAGGACTTTGTCCTTTCGGAATATAATCCACATCCAACCATTAAAGGAAAGGTGGCAGTATAACATGATTTCACTTATTTTCGCTACTGATCCAAATCATTTGATTGGAAAGGATAATCTATTACCGTGGAATTATCCACAAGATTTAGCATATTTCAAGAAAACAACATTGAATCAATCTGTATTGATGGGACTTGCAACATTTCATTCCATCATCGCTCAACTAGGAAAACCACTCCCGAAACGGAATATCATTGTTGCTTCCTTGGAGGAATTCACTTATCCAAACGTAACAGTTATATCTGACTTAATTGGCTTTTTGAAAGAGGAAAGAGAAGAGGAGATATTTGTTATCGGTGGAAAAACAATCTATGAACTGTCTTTCCCTTTTGCGGATAGACTTTACATCACTCATATCAAAAAAGAGCATGAAGGAAATGTCTATCTCAATTTTTCGTTGGACGATTTCGATTTAATTTGGTCCGATGATCATGAAGAATTGACATTTGCTATCTATGAAAGGAGAACCAAATGCTAGCCCTTATTCAAATCGTACTTAGTCTCCTTTGCACAATATTATATGGTTTAAATCTCGGAATAGATCTTGATCTCTATGGAATTTTGAGTTACCTACTCATCTTTATCATATTCAATATTATCTTTATCTTTTTGATTTGGTTTGTTTTCTTGATTTACATTTTTATTGCGAAAAACTCATCTCCTAAGTCAAAATCAAAGAATTTCATAACGCACTTATATAGTATGTATTTGTTTCGATTCTTTTATCGTGTCCGATTGATTGCGACTGGACTAGAGAATCTACCAACCAACCATAATTTTGTCGTATATTCAAATCATATCGAATATACTGATCCTTTATTCATCAAACAAGTCTACAAGAAATTCCCGATGGCATTTGTAGCCAAAGAACCACTGTTTAAGTATCCAATTCTTAGCACTTTGCTTCGTAGTATTGGCTGTATTCCGATTACAGCCTTGGCGGATCGTTCTGCGTTAAAATCGATATTACAAGCGATTAAACAAGTCAAAGAGGGTCAACCGATGGGGATTTTCCCAGAAGGAAAAAGAACTTACTCGAATGAAATGATTGAATTCAAACCAGGAGCCTTCAAATTGGCTCAAAAAGCGCAAGCTGACATTTCTCCTGTGGTTCTATATAATATGCATGATTTATCCAAAAAATGGCGTATTGGACCAACAAAAGTGTATTTGAAGGTTTTGCCTTTGATTCCTTATGAATCATTTGAAGGAAAAGAAACTCCAACACTAGCAAATGAAGTGTATGAGATAATTGATCAAGGATTAAATGAATTTAAAAACAGCTAGGAGACAACATGTTTGAATTATTCTGGACATTTTTTAAAATAGGTTTATTTACTTTCGGCGGAGGCTATTCGATGATTCCGCTGATTCATTTCTATGCCGTAGATAAATACAAATGGTTAAATGAGCAAGAGTTTATTGATATTATCGCGATTGCAGAATCAACGCCTGGACCAATTGCGATCAATTCTGCAACTTATGTAGGGTATCGAGCCAAAGGGGTCAAAGGTAGTATGGCAGCGACTTTTGGTGTTGTTTTACCATCGATGATCATCATTATTATCATCTCTGCATTCCTGATGCAATTCAAAGATAATCAATACGTTGAATATGCTTTTATGGGGATTCGGGTTGGTGTTTCTGTCTTGATTTTGAATGCTGCTTTTCGAATTTACAAGAAGGTCAAAAAGAATGTGTTTGCATATATTATCGCAGCTTTCGGTCTCGTTACAGCGTATTTTGAACTAATACCGATTGTATTTGTAATTTTGATTGCTGGTGTGCTTGGAATTCTTTATTACGTCTTCATCAATAAGGAAGAGGTGAATAAAGATGCCTGAGTGGATTTTACTGCTGCTGAAATTATTTGCAGTGTTCTTTAAAATAGGATTATTTACCTTTGGTGGTGGCTATGCAATGATTCCGCTGATTACTCAAGAAGTGATGAGTAATGGTTGGGTTGATTCATTAGATTCATTGATCGACTTCTTTGCGATATCACAATCGACACCAGGTGCGTTTGCGATTAATATCGCTACATTTGTCGGATATGAACAAGGTGGTATTGTTGGTGCGGTATTTACGACGTTTGGTGTTGTAATGCCTTCCTTCTTGATTATCTTATTTATCGCAATGGCGTTTACGAAGTTTAAAGACAATAAATATGTGCAAGGTTTTCTTGGAGGGATTCGTCCTGTTGTTCCTGGCATCATTATGTCTGTGGCGATTGTCTTTATTCTACGCGGTGTCTTTAATGTTGATAATTATCAATATCAAGATTTTAAGCTGGAAATTGGTGCAATTATTATTTTTGCGATTTCATTCGCAGTATCCAAAATGAAAAAGAGAGTACACCCTGTGATCATTGTTTTAATCTCTGGTGTGCTTGGATTATTATTTTACGGACTAGGTTGGTTCTAGTTGGAGGGATGTATGGGATTCGAACTCGAGATTATTCACTGGCTTCAAAGTTTCAGCAATCTCTTTATGGACACCTTATTCAAATTCATTACGCTATTTGGAGAAGAGGTTATCTTAATCGTTATTCTTGGATTCTTGTATTGGAGTTATGACAAGAAATTAGGCGAACAAATTGGTTTTACTGTGTTTATTTCTTTGGCATTGAATAGCATTATTAAGTGGATTGTCAGCAGACCTAGACCATTTGAAGTGGATTCTACTATCACGGCTATTAAACCAGCTGAAGGATTTTCCTTTCCAAGTGGTCATACCCAAACTGCTTCCACAACGTATTTTAGTCTATATGCTTTTATGAAGAAGAAATGGTTGTTGTGGGTAGCGATCGCGATGACTGTTTTGGTTGCGATTAGTAGAATGTATCTAGGGGTACACTATTTATCAGATGTAATAGTTGGCGGTTTATTAGGTGTACTAATTGCATTTTTAATGGCAAAGTTATATCCTAAAATTAAGAACATCAATCAAGTGTATCAATGGATGTTGATTCTATCTGTTCTAGGTTTGTTTGTCGTGTTGGGAATCAATCTTATCAAACACACATCAAACGGAGTTCTTGATTCTGTAGAATTCTACAATGCAAGCGAAGCAGTTGCTAAAATGCTAGGTACGATGTTTGGTTTTATCATTGCAGTACAGTACGAAAAGAAGCATGTGAACTTTGAAAATCATAATCGATTCTGGCATAATATCGCTAGATTTGCATTAGGGTTAACGATTATCATGGCGATTCGATTGGGACTAAAAGTTATATTCACAGCGATGATTGACCCGACTGTCTTATCAGACAATCAACCAGTACTAGCGATAATCGCCACACTGTTCGATTTTATTCGTTACACACTGATGTTATTCATTGGTATTGGAGTATACCCGAAATTATTCCGTACATTACATATTTAGGAGGCGTATGATGGAAATTCGAAATAAAACACTTTATGACAAAGATCTTATTGTCAATTACAACAAATTCTACTTGAATAGCTATATCAAAAAGAATTTCGTAGTGATTAGTTTGATATCGGCTGTATTCATTATCTACATGTTGGTTAAGCAGGAATGGGTTTACGCATTATTATTAGCAGGAATTCTTGGGTTCTATCTTACAATGACTTTTGTTATGCAAAAATT
>QKCT01000067.1 GCA_003245625.1 Bacillota bacterium
AGTGCTTCATCAACGGTAAGTTTTACCGATGGGATACCCAGCGAATTTTGAAGTTTTACATTTTTTTCGAATACATCGTCTTCCGCTTTTGATGTCGAGAGTATCAAATAGCCTTCTTGTTTGAATTCGATGTCTTTGTCATAACCGAGTTCTTCTTTAGCTGTGCTAAAAAATTCGATCGATTTTTTTGCTAGGATACAGTTTAATTTTGTTCCCCATTGTTGTCTAACTCCGGCACCACATCTTCCTGTCGAGCCACTATTTAAGAAGCTTTTGTCAATCACGACGATGTTCTTCATTCCATTTTTGGCAAGATTATAGGCGGTGGACAATCCACTGATTCCGGCACCGATAATAACGATACTAGCTTTATTCATCTTCTGCCTCCGCAATGTCTTGCAGAACAACCCCACTGGTCAGTGGTCTTGTTTTATGCGTTGGAATGGATTCGGTTGGTTGTTTTAAGTATTTTGCGATTTCTCTTTGAATTAAATTGGCACAGGTTTGTCCTTGACATGGTCCCATACCGATTCGTAGGATTCGTTTGATTTCTTCGAATGTTGTGTATCCCGCTTCCAAACATTCTCGAAGTTCGGCTAATGTCACATCTTCACAACGACAGATGATAATGTCTTTTTCACTCATGGTCTTTTCCTCACAGTGACAAAATCATATAAATACTCTTGTGGGACAGAAGCGGTGATAACCACGGTTCGATCCGTTTTTTTACTCTGCATAACTTGTTCGATTCGACAATCACAAAGAATCTCTCCTTTACGATTAATGGCATGCCATGTTTCTCCAATTTGAGGGATTGGTAGAAGTTCGTAAGGAATCTTGAAATAAGCGCGTTTATCCTTGATTTGTGCAACCATAATCGCAAGTCCTGGGCAAGAGTACACACACATCCCACAGCCGGTACACAAAGAGTAATCAATTACAGGTGTGTGATTGATATCTTCGCCAATCGTAATTGCCTGGAATGGACAACTCGTTTCACAAGGATTACATGGGATTTCTTGATAGCACTCGATGATTGCTTTTGGTCGAACTAAGATTTCTTCGGATGGAAATTTGGTTTTTACCAATTCTTTGTCAGCATACCCAATTCTACGAATCATAACGCTTCACCTGCCTTTTCCAATCCTTGGCGGATTTTAATCCCGCAAGGTCCTTGTCTTAGATTTTGTAACTGATGAAGTGTTTCTGCTTTCAACGTTTCAAATTGAGGGTGTTCATAACCTAAAGAATAAGATGCCATTAATCCAGCTAATTTTCCTTCTACCATCGCACTCGATGCTTCTTCGATTCCGGTGACATCTCCACATGCGAAAACACGAGGCATGGTGGTCTCATATTGTTCGTTTTTCTTTGGAACTAGTCCTCCTAGTTCATTGATATAAATCATCTCACAACCACTCATCGATAACAATTGATGAAGCGGTGATAATCCCACGGAAATACATAATGCATCACAATCGATGGATTCTTCTGACCCTTCGACTTCTTGCCACTGTGGATCCAAGCGGACGGTGTCGATCCGTTCAATTTTTGTTGTGCCATATGCTCGTTTCACAGTCGTGTTGGTTTTAATTGGAACGCCAAGGCGAACCAATTTAGATGCATGTACCAAATAGCCACCGATATGATCGGAAGCTTCTAGTACCGCTTTCACTTTCACACCTGCTTGGATTAATTGATAACTGACGATTAATCCTATGTTTCCACTGCCGACCATAACGACTTCTGAACCCGGCATAATACCATATTGATTCATCAAAGTCTGGATTGCTCCGGCACCATAGATGCCAGGAATATCATTATTTTCAAATGCTAAGAACTTCTCGGAAGCTCCAGTAGCGATGATAATTGCTTTTGCTTTCCATTTCATATAGTTTCGACCTTGTATCGCTGTTAAGACATGATCTGGATACATGGCGAGAACTGTTGTGTCTTGATATATTTCTAGTTTTGACGAATATGCTTCTAAATCAGCGATTAGTATCTTTGCGATATCGATGCCTCTGGTTTTCGCATATTCCGATTTCGAACCAAAAAACTTATGCGTTTGTTTGACCAGTTGTCCACCTAGATCGTGGGCACGTTCAATCAATGTCACCGACAAACCGGATTCCAAAGCGATTTTAGCTGCACTTAAGCCAGCAGGTCCTCCGCCGACGATAATCAAATCTCGTTCACGCATCGATTGTCACCTCGGCGTTTTCAGATTCTACTACCATGCCTTCTTTTAGTGGTGTCATACAAGTTTTGATATTGTCGACTCCATCGACACGCATGTTGCAAGATCCACAGTTGCCAATGGCACAATAAAAGCCACGAGGTCGATGGCTCTTAATACTATTGGAATAATGCATAATTCCATTGTCGTGCAGGGCTGCGGCGATGGTATCGCCCTCATATCCAATCAATGCTTTTCCATTATAGGTAAAATGCAACTCGTTCTGCTTTTCAAAAGACAAAATCGGATGTTCTACAATTCTCATCTCTTCACCACTTTCCAAGTAATATTCTATCATATAAAACGCTTACATACCAAAGAATTTTTAGGGATTTTCAAAATAATTCTTTCCATGCTGTTTCTAAGCATGAAACTGCAAATTTCATGTCTTCCAGACTCAAATGGGAGTACCCCAAAACCATCAAATTATCTTCTTTTGAGGTGTTTGGTTCCAAACAATACTCGTACAATCCATAGACGCGAATCTTTTCCTGCTTCGCTTGATCAATTAACCTCTGAATCGGATGTCTTGTTTGAACTTGAACCAAAAAATGCAATCCGCTCTCTTCCCCGATAATCGTAATATGAGAACCAAACTGACTTGTTTTTAGACATTCTATCAAATAATCGCGTTTTGTCCGGTATAAATTCTTCATTCGATTGAGGTGTTTCTCATACTCTTTGGTTTCGATGAATCGCTTCAGGGTCAGTTGGGTTAGAATCGGAACAGAACACATAAAATAGGAATAGGATTGTTGATATTCTTTCATTAAGTGATCTGGCAAGACCATGAAACTTACCCGGAATGAGGAAGAAATCGATTTGGAGAAAGAATTCATGTAGATTACTTTCCCAAGAGAATCCAGGCGCTTCATTGCGGGAATCAATATTCCGGAAAACCGAAACTCTGAATCATAATCATCTTCAATGATGTATCTTCCTTCTTCTTGGTTCACCCAGTTAAGTAATTCCATTCTTCTCGAGATACTGGTGACAATTCCTTTTGGAAATTGATGGCTTGGAGTGACATGAAGAACTTGTGCATTGCCAATTTGGTTCATAACAATCCCTTGATCATCCAAACCAATGGTTTTTGCTTTCGCTCCATAATCTAGATAAAGGCGGTAGTTCTTTAAATACCCTGGCTCTTCCACTCCATAGACTTTGTCTCTCCCAAGCAAAAGCACTAGCAAGGAAATGAGGTGTTCTGAACCAGATCCTACTACAATGGAATCCGGCGATACTTCAATCCCTCTATATTCAAACAAAATGGAACTGATTTGTTCTCGAAGAGAACGTAAACCGAGATAATCACTGGTATTGATCAATTCTTGATATTGATCTAAAACGACTTCACGTTGTATTTTTGCAAGTCGATTATAGGGAAAATGAGAATGATCGACTCGATTGGTTCGGAAGTCTACCGAATATTCTTCTGTTTTCACTTCTTTATCTGGTATCGATTTGGGGATAGTCCGAATTGGCTGTAATAAAACCAGCGGTTGAACATAGAACCCTGATTTGGGAAGCGAACGAATATATCCTTCCGCAACCAACTGATTATAGGCTGTTTCTACGGTAATCACACTGATTTTTAGGTGAACCGCCAGTTTTCTTTTGGAAGGCAGTTTCTCATCTGCGACTAATTCTTTCGTCTCAATCGCTTCTTTTATATAATGATACAATTGTTCATAGAGTGGTATTTTCGATGATAAATCAAAAAAGACTGTTAACATAAACCCTCCATCTGACCTTATTAATATTTCCTAATCTGGTCATTTAAATCATGTCAGTTCAACAGTATAATATACCGTGTAGAACAGTTTGTCAAGCGAACGGAGGAAAACAAAATGAAAAACGAGCGTTATGAATTAAACAAAGAATTGGCGCAAATGCTAAAGGGTGGTGTCATCATGGATGTCACCAACGCGGAACAAGCAAAAATCGCTGAAAAAGCTGGTGCTTGCGCAGTCATGGCATTGGAACGAATCCCAGCGGATATTCGAGCTGCAGGCGGAGTATCCAGAATGAGTGACCCACGATTGATTAAAGAAATACAAAGTGCAGTAACAATTCCTGTTATGGCGAAAGTCAGAATCGGTCATTTTGCGGAAGCACAAATACTAGAAGCATTGGAAATCGACTATATCGATGAATCCGAAGTATTATCTCCTGCAGATGATATTTATCATATTAATAAACACGACTTCCAAGTTCCATTTGTCTGTGGTGCAAAGAATCTCGGTGAAGCACTCCGTCGTATCGATGAAGGCGCTTCAATGATTCGTACCAAAGGAGAACCTGGAACAGGAGACGTCATTCAAGCGGTCAAACATATGCGCTTGATTCAATCCGAGATTCGTAATTTGGTTGCGACTAGAGAAGATGAATTATTCAATAAAGCAAAGGAACTTCAGGTATCTTATGATCTCGTGAAATATGTCCATGAAAATGGGAAATTACCAGTCGTGAATTTCGCAGCTGGTGGGGTTGCGACTCCTGCCGATGCAGCTTTGATGATGCAACTGGGAGCGGAAGGTGTATTTGTTGGATCTGGAATTTTCAAATCCGGAGATCCGGCAAAACGGGCTGCAGCGATTGTCAAAGCAGTCACCAATTTTAAGGATCCATTGGTGTTAGCAGAAGTGAGTGAAAACCTTGGCGAAGCGATGGTTGGTATTAACGAAGAAGAAATCGAATTATTGATGAGAGAACGCGGAGAATAAGTTCATGAAAATCGGTATTTTGGCACTTCAAGGAGCTTTTATCGAACACGCGAACATGTTACAAGCGCTGAATGTCGATTCTTTTGAGATCCGACAAAAGAAAGATTTGAATCAACCGATGGATGGAATGATCCTTCCAGGTGGTGAGTCAACGACAATGTATAAATTATTAGTAGACTTGGATTTATTTGACTCTGTCAAAGAAAAAATCCAACAAGGCTTACCGGTCTTCGGAACTTGTGCCGGGCTTCTTCTACTCGCAAAGACCGTTCACAATCATTCCAACCCGTATATTCAGACAATGGATATCATTGCGAGAAAAAATGCTTATGGTCGGCAATTAGGAAGTTTTCGAACCATCGGAACGTTTGCGGGAATTGAAAATGTTCCTTTCGTGTTCATACGGGCACCTTATATCGAACAAGTAGGAGACGGTGTAGAAGTTCTTGCGATCATTGACGATAAAATCGTCGCCGCTAGACAAGATAACCAACTCGCTACCGCATTTCATCCAGAATTAACAAAAGATTTGACGATTCATCGATACTTTATCGAGATGTGCAAGAAACAATAAAAAAAGAAGAGATGTTTTCTAGACATCTCTTTTCTATTTATTTCAGATGGAACATATACCATTTTTCTTGTTCGATAAAACCAAGTTTCTTCGCAATATGGGAAGAAGTTTCGTGAGCTGCATCCCAGACTGGATGATATCCATTTTGGAAGCAGTATTCGAGAAAATATGTACACAATTGCAATCCCAAACCCATGCCACGATATTTCGTGAAATCATCGTAACCAACTCGAAATGTACATTCCACTTCTTTCTCATAAGCAGGGTAGTTTGTCATACAAAATCCTTGTGGAAGATTGGATTCATCTAATAATACAAAACCAAACCCCCGTGACATGAAGTCAATGTCTGGAAAAAATCGCTTCAGGATATCTTCGTAAATCATTGTCCTTGGGCGAAGATGATTTGCTTGAATCGGCTCAATTCGCAAATTACTCGGAAGTGGTTTTCTCAATGAAATGATGTGTTCAAGATTCAGTTTGGAAGCATCAAACAACATTCTTGGATACGTTTGAATCCGGTCTTGAAACCACAGTTCTAAATATTCTTTCCACTCCAGCCGATCTGGAATGATCCAAGAACCAGAAGGAATCAATTCTTTTAAATCTTGTACGGTAACATACTTCGGATCTCCCCATAGAATTCGAGCCGGAGGTTGTACGAAAATCATAACATGTGGTTCTTCTAGTTGATCCACATAAAGAGGAGAGTCGGTTTCTTCTATCAAATAACGAATATAATTCTGGAAAAACAGTTGTTGCAACAAAAGATCATAGTATTGTTTTCTCTCTGTCTTGGGTACAAAAATCATTGCTTCTTTTCCTTCCTAATTCTGATAAATACGTTTCACACGTTTGGAAATTCCGCACAATAATTCATAAGGAATCGTATTCAAAGTTTTACACATCGTTCGCAAATCTTTCCGCAATCCAAATACCTCGATAAAATCTCCATCATGCAGATCAACATCATCCAGCTTTATCATTGTTAAATCCATACATACTTTTCCAACAACCGGTAATTGATGTTCTTTGAAGAAAAAGAAGTCTTGATTCGAAAGATTGCGAGGATACCCATCTGCATAGCCAATGGATATCGTAGCGGTCTTTTCTTCTTTCTCTACCTTATAGGTTCTTCCGTAACTAACACTATCATCTTTATTTAGATAATGAATGGAATTCACTCTGGCGAATACTTCCATCGCCGGTCTAAAATTTAAGTTTGTTGGTACTGGTGGATATCCATACATGGCGATTCCCAAACGTACCATATCCAAGTGCTTGTCCAAGTGTTTGATTGCAGCTGCACTATTGGAAGCATGACGAATCAATTTTTTGATGTCCAGATCAGCTAATTGATCTAGTAACATTTCAAATAGATTGAACTGTCGCTCACAAAACTCAGTCTTGGAATTTTCAGCATCCGCAAAATGAGTATAGATTCCTTCTAATTTGAGATGTTTTAATGCCGCAATCGTTTCAATGTCCCATGCTACACCGTCGATATCTTTGATATCATGCATATAAAACCCGATTCGACTCATACCGGTATCGATATTCAAATGAATTCGAATATCGGCGTTTTGTTCATCCAATTGTTCTGCATACGACAAAGAATGCACTGTTTGAATCAGGTTGTACTGCTTCAAAAAGTGGAAGTTTAATGAAGTTGTCCTTCCGAAGATGAGGATCTCTCCTTTGATTCCCCCGAGACGTAATTCTACTGCTTCTTCAATATCGGCAACTGCGAAATATCGGCAGCCGTGAGATTCCAACATGGTCGCAACTGCTACAGCGCCATGGCCGTAAGCATCTGCTTTCACGACAGCCAAAACGTCCTTGGCTTTCGACAAGGACTTGACTAGTTGATAATTTTGAAGAATGTAGTTCAAATGAATCTTGGCATAACACCGATCGATTTCCATGATCTACTCCTATTTCAAAACTTTGATACCACCCATATATGGAACCAAAACGTCCGGAATTAATACACTTCCGTCCTTTTGTTGGTTTTGTTCTAGGATTGCTGGAACCAGCCTTGACGTTGCAAGTCCGGATCCGTTTAATGTATGACAGTATTCGATTTCTCCGTTTTCATTCCGATAACGGATTTTTCCTCTTCTCGCTTGGAAGGTTCTAGAGTTGGATACTGAAGAGACTTCCTTATAAATTCCAATGCTTGGCAACCAGACTTCGATGTCATAAGTTCTTGCCATTGCAAAAGAGATGTCTGCGGCTGCTAGCTTAGAAACACGGTAGTGTAATCCTAGTTGCTTCATAAGACTTTCTGCTTTATTGACTAATTCTGTAAATGCCGCATCGCTATTATCTTTGGTTGTAAATTGTACCATTTCGACTTTATTAAATTGGTAACCGCGAATCGTTCCACGTTCTTCAGAACGATAACTGCCGGCTTCTTTTCGATAGCAAGGAGTGTAACCAAAATATTTTCTTGGTAAATCTTCCAAACTCAATATTTCGTTACGGTGGACGTTAATCAAAGCTGTTTCCGCAGTTGGCAGCATAAACTTACGTGGTTCTTCTCCCGTCAACCAGAAAACATCTTCTTCGAACTTCGGAAATTGCCCTGCAGTCAAACCACTATCGAAGTTAAGAATATGTGGAACCATTAAGAACTCATATCCATCTTTGATATGTTGATCAATAAAGAAATTGATTAATGCCCATTCTAAACGAGCCCCTAGATTGGAATAAATCCAGGTTCCTCTTCCGGATATTTTAGCAGCTCTTTCATAATCGATTAGTTTTAAACTGGTTGCTAACTCGACATGATCTTTGATTTCAAAATCAAAAATCGGCTGTTCCAAGTTATAAAACAAAGCGACATTCGCTTCCTTATCTCCGGCTACGATATCTTCATCCGGAGTGTTCGGCAATGCAAGCATAAAAGAAGTGATTTTTTGTTCGATTTCTTTTAATTCCAATTCATCGTCTTCGATCGATTGTTTTAAGCCATCGATTTGAGCGAACAATTCTGTTGTATCGCGTTTTTCACGCTTATAAAGACCGATTTCTTTGGACAACGAATTTCGTTGTGCTCTTACGGCCTCAATATGGTTTAATAATTCATTTCGTTTGGATTTCCATTCAAGGTATTCGGTAAAATCTACTTCATATCCTTTTTTTGCCAGTGCAGCAGTTACTTCATTAGGATTACTCATTATCCATTTTTCATCAATCATTGTTTTATCCTCTCTAAATAAAAACGCCCTTTACGCTGTCGTAAAGGACGAAAATTCCGTGGTACCACCTTCATTCCAGCATAATGCTGGCACTTCACCCCTTAACGCAGGAATACGGAGATGATTGGTCTCTCTCAAAGGTGGATAGCATTGCATTGTTACCGGTTTACACCACGCACCGGCTCTCTAGAAACAAACGACATTGCATTGGCCTTCTCATCGATTTACCTTATTATATTTGAAATATCGCTGGTTGTCAAGCATTTCAAGGTTTTTTGAAAGGAGAAAAAAACAAGAGATCGAACCTCTTGTTTTATGGCATAGTACTGATTGCTTCTTTGATTGTTTTTTCGTGAGCTTGCATCCCATACTTATCGACTTCAATTTTGTTCTTCGGTCCATGAGTAAGGCATCCTGCTCCATTGATGCAGCCGTTCACACAAGCCATCCCTTCGATGAAATTTCCGATATCGATGCCTTTTTTGTATTTTAGAATTGCCATTTTGATTTCAGCGATTCCACTACATATCGCTGGTTTAAATGTAAAATCATCGATATGGTTTTCGACTATGGCTTCCTTGATTGCATCCGTAAGTCCTCCGCTTCTTGCGAAAATTCTTCCGTAATATGAAGCGTTGTCTAATGGGGTTTCTTCCAAAGAAGATAATTCGAATGGTTTGGAGTCAAAGAGTGCTTGCAGTTCCTCAAACGTAAGAACGGAATCGATGTAGGGACTAACTGTTTCTTTTTGGAATTCCATTTTTTTCGCTGTACAAGGTCCAATGAAAATCACTTTAGCAGATGGATCCATTTCTTTGATGGTTTTTCCAATCATCGCCATTGGTGATAGATTGTGAGAAACGTGTTCTAACATGTCACGATGAAACTTGTGGATGAAATCGACAAATGCTGGGCAGCAGGAACTGGTTAAAAATCCTTTTTCTACCAATTCTTTGGTTTCTAAATCAGCGACCATATCCGCTCCTAAAGCAACTTCGACAACTGAGTGAAATCCAAGTTCTTTTAGTCCGGATATCACTTGTCCCAGTTTCACATAACTGAATTGGCTGGATATCGAAGGAGCAACTGCTGCGTAAACTTTGTATTTGGAATTGTTTTGGCTACGTTGAATCAAGTCGATAACATCCAAAATATAGGATTTATCCATAATGGCACCGAATGGACATTGATAAACGCAAGCACCACAGGCAATGCATTTCTCGTTATCAATTTCTGCGGTTTTATCTTTTGACATGTGAATTGCACCAACTTGGCAAGCAGACTCACATGGCCTTTTATTTTGACGAATCGCGCCGTAAGGACATACCTTTGTGCATAGTCCACATTCGATGCATTTCTCTTGATCGATGACGGCTCGTGAGTTTGCGTCAAATGAAATCGCTCCTTTTGGACATACGGTTTGACAGTGTTTTGCCAAACATCCTCGACATGCACTGGTGACTTCCATGCCGCTAACAGGACATTCGTCGCAGGCGATATCGATGACTTCAATCACATTACGATTTTGTTTATTTCCTCCGATTGCGATTTTGACTCGTTCTTGAATTATGACTCGTTCTTTATAGATGCAGCAGCGGTTGATGGGTTTCTTGGTGGGATTGATTCTTGTCGGTATATCAAGCAATGAATCAAATAGTTTGTTGTCCCAAGCCAAACTTGCGACTTCTTTTAAAACGTTGTATTTAATCCATTGAACATTGGTATCGAATTTCTTCATTGTTCTCTCCTAAAAATAACTGGTATTGATTCGTTTCCCCATCAGTTTAAGACATTCAGATAGTTCTTTTACAAGTTGCATTTTAATATTGAAACTGATTGGTAAATCAGGGTTTTGATGTGCTGGGTTGATTGCTTTCCCAACATAAAAGTTGATATCAGTCGCATCCTCAAATAGCATTCTGGCTATTTTGGATGCACCGTCTTTTTTATATATCCATTCTTCATAGGTATCATTATGTGCCAAATAGTCCTTTGCATATTCTAAGACTTTATTGATGGTAATGACACCTTCGGTAACGAGGTCAACCCCTTCAATGGTTGCGGTAGGTGGAATATTTGGATCCACGAAATTGAGTTCAGGGACTACCACTTCTCCCAAATAGTTCGCCGCAATCATCGAGGTTGTCCCACCACAGACGATATGTTTTCCTTCTTTGGCAAAAAACAAAGACATCATTCGTTTTCCGTCATCCGGATTCGCCGGTGGACCGACAACGATATTCAGTGGTTCGCGCTTTCTTATTCGAACAACGCAAACTGTAGTATCATCTCCCGGTTTTCCACCATAGAGTTTGAGGCATTCATCAAGCAGGATTTTTGTTAACGTTTTTGCGGTATACCCGACATCATAGAAAGTCTTCATAAACTCAATGATATTTTCTCGTTGCCAGCCAAAGTTATAGGTCAAACCAACTCCTGCATGTACACATCCATCCGATAGAGCGATAAAGATATCGCCTTCTTCTAATGCTAAACGAGAATGGAAAATCCGTTTTCCACCGATGTTCATCTCGGTTTTAAAGAATTCATAGTTTTCTCCATTTCGAAGGAGAATAACGGAAGGATTATCATATTGAATGATTTCTGCTTCTTTTTGGTCGATAATATGGATGATGGTAAAAGTGGAATAAGCTACTCCACGAACTGAGCATTCCGGTAGCGTAGCCGCAATTGTTTGAACACATTCTTCGATTCCGATTCCTTCGGAAATCATCGTTGAGATTATCTTGGATGTTAATGTCGATAGGATGTTTGCTTTCACACCGCTTCCAAGGCCATCTGCTAAAACAATGATTTTGGAATTTTCATCGTGATCCATAGTTTCAACATGGTCGCCACAGATGAGTTCGTTGTGTTTGTTCAAACTTTGATATCCCACATCTGCAAAGAGATTATTCATTGGTCAACGACTCCTTTAGTTTGGTCAGTGCAGTTTTTGTCTCTGCGGCTGTTTCTCCTAATAATAGGGCGATTTCCTGAACAATGCGCATTTGCTTTTCTGCGACTTTATCGGCAATTTGAATGGTATTACGGTTATTGCGTTCTTTGCTTTCTTTTTCTTTCATCTCATCCGTGACATCACGCATGATGCACATGATGATATGATAATTGCGATCATAGATAACGGTTTGTTCGATGTATTTATCGTATTCTGCTAAATAGGTTTTTTTTCCGTAAATGTTGCGACGATTGTCTCTTGCATTTGTAAATGGTTGAGGGTCTAGAATACGAATGATTTGATCGCCTAGTATATCAGAATCGTGACGAATGTTGATAATACGCAAGGCAGCTTTATTGATTTGTTGTACTTCTAAATCTTCATTGGTCACAATAATACCGGTTGGTGTATTATTTAGAATATTGTTATAGAAACTCTCAGCTTTTTCTTTCAGGAATGGCAAGCACATCGATAGGTCTGCTTTTCCTTGTAGAATGGCAACCGCTTTTTCCCTGCAAGTATTGTATCCGCAAGAACCACAGTTGAGTTCATCCTCGGTCGAAAGTTTTCCCATTTTTTTGAGGATATTCGTGATTTCTTCTTCGGATGGTTCTAATGCTTTCTTCGGAATAGAGCGGAAACTTTTGGTTAGTTGATCTCCTTGATATTGTGTCCATTCTATGTCTTTAGAACCAGAATAGTTTGCGATACGACTATAGTCACGAAGTGGTTGTTTTCGATGTTTTTCCATGATTGGTCCACCGATGCAACTACCGATACAAGAAGACATTTCGATAAAACAGTTGTGTACTTCACCAGATTGAATATCTTTCAGTGCTTCGATGCAGTTCTCCACTCCATCGATTGCGATATATTCAATATTAGGAAGTCGTTCTGATAAACTTTTCAAGATACCCCCTGTTGTCGGGAAGAATCTTGACTTGAATTGTTTGGATGTTGTATTGGATTGTTCGATTTGAATCTTCTTTTTTTGAAGCATCATGGATAACTCATCATAGGTCAAGACAGCATCTACATATCCTTCGTAGTAATTTGCTTCATCCTTTTTTGCAATGCAAGGGCCAACAAATACGACTTTTGATCCTGGATTCCTCGTTTTGATATCTTGTGCATGTGCTTGCATTGGACTCAGGACAGGGGCTAAATATCTCGTCAAATCAGGAAAGTACTTTTGGACCAATAAATTGATGGAGTGACAAGCGGATGTGATTAGGACATCGGTATCTTCTTGGCGCAAGATTTCTTCATATCTTGTTTTTACAATCTGTGCGCCAATGGCAGTTTCTTCCGCATGAGCAAATCCCAAAGCCTGCAATGCAACTTCCATTTCTTTGATGCCAACGCCATTATAATTAGCGACGAAAGATGGAGCAATCGAAACAATAACGGGATCTTTACCAGCCAACATAACGTTGACTTTTTCGACTTCTTCCACGATTTCTTTGGCATTCTGTGGGCAAACGACATAACACTGACCGCAAAGAATACATTCATTGGTTATGACATTGGCAGTATTGCCCGAGAATTTGATAGACTTCACCGGGCAATTACGGATGCATTTATAACAGTTTTTACAATTGGATTTGTTCAAGCGGATGAATTCAGCCATGAGGACCCTCCTAGATTTGAGTTAATACTTCTTCTTCAAAAAATGTTTTTGTGTTGGTTGGACTTAAAGAATAATTCTTGTTGTTCATGGTGACACAGACACCGTTTTGACAGTTTCCCATACAGAAGGTCCCCGCTAACTCGATTTTGTCTTTGAGATTGTTTTTGGCAACCAAGTACTGAAGTTCTTCGACAACTTGACGAGCGCCTTTTAAGTGACAGGAACTGCCGATACATACTGTAATCTTCATATTGATCCTCCTATTCGTAATCTACTACATTGACCCAACTCAATAAGAATTCCCGTTCTTCTTCTTTGCCTTTAATCGATTGCGCAGCGGCAACGATGGAAAGCCATTGTTGAATGTATTTTTTACTGGTGTTGGTTTTTTCACAGTATAGATTCAAATATTGATTCGCTAAATCGATTTTTCCTTCCAACCAAAATAACAAATACGTTCTCGCAACATCTGCGGATGCATTCCCGATGGTAACGTGTGACCAATCTAAGATCGTACACTCTCCTTGTTTGTTGATGATGATATTGGTTGGATTGAAGTCTCCATGACAAAGTTTGCTGTGACGTGGCATAGATTCCAAACGCATCCGCAATTCATAGCGGATGGTTGCCGACAAATCACTTTGCTCGATTTGTCTGTCGAGTTTATCTCGTAGTGCATTTAATAGCGGAGCTTTGGTATTGTGCATTTGAATTTGAAGGTCGACAAAGAGATTTAAGTATTCTGCCAATTGTTCTGGATGACGTTCCATCTCTTCTGCTAATGTGACTCCTTCAACGTAGTTATAGACAATTGCCCATCGCTTTTCATAAGTAGTAACTTCCAGAATTTTTGGGATGTTGAGGTTGGTTTCTTCCACGCGTGCTTGATTCAATGCTTCGTTTAATACATCTGCCTTTTTGTAGCCTTGATCAAACATCTTGATGACTTTATCATTGTCTCGGAATACTGTTTTGCTGGTTCGTACAGCGATGATACGATCGAGATTCATCATGCTTCACCTCTTCCATAGTATGCAATTTCATACATTTGCTTGATTTCTTTTAACAAAGGATAACGTGGATTCGCTCCGGTACATTGATCATCGAATGCTTGTTCTACCATGGTATCAAGACTTGCCAAGAAAGTCGCTTCTTCAATGCCGTAGTCTCGTATCGTTGGTTTAATGGAAATGGCTGTTTTTAGTGATTCCACTTTTTCAATCAAAGCATTTAGTTTATCTGTTTTTGTCTTTCCTTTTAGTCCTAGATAATCAGCGATTTCTAGATAACGATCCAATGTATGTGGGTATTGGTATTTTGGATATGTTCCCATTTTTGTTGGCACTTCCTCGGCATTGTAACGAATCACTTCACTAATCAATAATGCATTTGCGATTCCGTGAGGGAGGTGATGGTTAGCGCCAAGTTTATGTGCCATTGAGTGGCAGACTCCCAAGAAGGCGTTGGCAAAAGCCATTCCAGCCATGGTAGCTGCGTCAGCCATTTTTTGACGAGCAAAGATATCCGTTGTTCCATTTTCATAAGCACGTGGTAAATATTCAAAGATTGTTTGGATCGCTTTGAGTGCAAGTCCATCGGTATAATCACTCGCCATCATGGAAGCATATGCTTCTAAGGCATGTGTCAATGCATCAATCCCAGATGCAGCGGTTAATCCTTTCGGAGCATTCATCATCAAATTCACATCAACGATTGCCACACTAGGCATCAACTCATAATCAGCTAATGGATACTTGATTCCTGTTTCTTCATCGGTGATAACTGCGAATGGTGTGACTTCTGATCCGGTACCAGCAGTTGTCGGAACTGCAATGAAGGAAGCCTTTGACCCCATTTTTGGGAATGGATATACTCGTTTTCGAATATCCATAAAGCGCATTGCTAAATCTTCAAAGTCCACTTCAGGATGTTCGTAGAGAACCCACATAATCTTTGCGGCGTCCATTGCGGATCCACCACCAAGAGCGAGAATCGTATCTGGTCGATATCCCAGCATTCTGGTTGCTCCTTCTCTTGCACAAGCTAGAGTTGGATCTGGTTCTACATCAAAGAAGACAGTATAATCAATGGATAATTCTT
>QKCT01000044.1 GCA_003245625.1 Bacillota bacterium
TGGTCAAGAACGAGAAACAAGAAATCCTTGGAACATTGTTCCGAGTCTATGCTCCTCATGCCAATATCGTATCGGTCGTAGGGGAATTTAATCAATGGGATTCTCGTACTCACGTGATGAACAAAGAAGACATTTTTGGTGTATTTAGTTTATTCGTCGAAGGAGTCGGAGAATGGGCGAGATACAAATATTGTATCGTGACGTCCTATGGATCGACAATCTTCAAAGCTGACCCTTATGCCTTTTTCTCTGATAATCGACCAGAAACTTCCTCTAAGGTTTACGATATCGATGGATATGTATGGAACGACCATCAATATCTAGAAGAACGGAAACAACGAAATTCTTTTGAAGAGAAGTTATCGATTTATGAAGTTCATCTCGGCTCTTGGATGACAAAACCAGATGGATCATTTCATAAATACAATGAAATGGTAGATTATTTGATTCCATATGTTAAAGAACACGGATTTAGTCATATCGAATTCATGCCAATCGTTGAGCATCCTTTGGATGAATCCTGGGGATATCAAGGAACAGGGTATTATAGTGCAACGTCCAGATACGGGGTACCAAAAGATTTGATGTATTTGATTGACAAGTGTCACGAGAATGGGATTGGTGTCATAATGGACTGGGTTCCAGGGCATATTTGTAAAGATGCTCATGGTCTATATTTGTTTGACGGAGAACCATTATATGAATATGACGACATTAAGATACGCGAAAATGTCGTGTGGGGTACAGTCAACTTAGATTTAGGCAAAGGAATTGTCAAATCTTTCTTGATTTCCAATGCAATGTTTTGGATTGATTATTTCCACGCAGACGGTTTTCGAATTGATGCGGTTTCCAATATTCTATACTATTTAGGCAATAGTAATGTTGGAACCAATTACGGCGCAATCGAATTCTTAAAGAATCTTTCCTATGCCATCAAAGAAAAAGACGATTCCGTCTTGTTATTTGCGGAAGACTCTACCACATACCCGAATCTTACCACCAATGTTTTGGATGGAGGAATAGGATTTGATTACAAATGGAATATGGGTTGGATGAACGATACTTTGAGATACTTCGAAAAGGATCCAGTCTATCGAAAATACCATCATGACCTGATTACATTTGGAATGGTCTATGCGTATTCGGAACGTTTTGTGTTACCTTTGTCTCATGATGAAGTGGTTCATGGTAAACACTCTTTGGTAGATAAAATGCCAGGCGATTATTGGCAAAAATTTGCCAATTATCGAATCCTAATGGGATTACAGTTTACACACCCTGGAAAGAAATTGTTATTCATGGGTGGAGAATTTGCTCAAATGCATGAATGGAAAGACAAAGAAGAATTGGATTGGTTCTTATTGGAATATCCACTTCATAAACGTGCCAATAAATTTGTTCGTGACTTATTACAAGTATACAATCATCATTCGTGTTTCTATGAATTGGATCATAATCCAAGAGGATTCCGTTGGATTGATCAATCCAACTACGATCAATCCATATTCTCATTCTTACGTTTCGGAAAAGACGAAAATAATTTTGCGGTCGTTATTCTCAATATGACTCCAAATGCGTATGAAACGTATACGATTGGTGTTCCAAAACCGGGAAGCTATGAAGAAATACTCAATTCCGATAAAGAGATTTATGGTGGATCCAATGTCTATAACGGATTGCCAGTAACTACAATCGATATGGATCATCACGGATTCAATCAATCGATTGAAATCAAGATTTCACCACTTTCAATTACCATATTGAAATACAAAGGATAAAAATGAAAAAAACGATGATTTCCATGATACTAGTCGGGGGAAGAGGAACTCGACTAGGTGATATTACAAATGCGACAGCGAAACCCGCTGTCTCTTTTGGTGCGAAATATCGTTTGATTGATTTTACCTTAAGTAATATCACCAACAGCAATTTGGATGTGTGCGGAATTGTTACCCAATATGAGCCATTTGATTTGATGTACTACATAGGAAGTGGGGCATCTTGGGATTTAGACGTTTTAGATGGAGGGATTCGCTTTTTGACTCCATACTCTAGAAAAGACGATGTCTTATGGCAAAAGGGAACTGCCCATGCAATCAAACAATACTATGGATTTATTAAGGATTACCAACCATCCTATATTTTGATTCTATCTGGAGATCACATCTATAAAATGGATTACCAGAAGATGTTGGATCACCATCTAAGACACAATGCAGAAATTACGATAGCGTCGACTCCTGTCTCCGAACAAGAAGCGAATCGCTTTGGCATATTAGAGGTCAATGAACAAAATAAAGTTTTGGCTTTTACAGAAAAGCCAGAACATCCAAACGGTAATTTAGCTTCAATGGGAATCTATATCTTTTCTGTCAATGTGTTGGAAGAATTACTACAAAAAGCGGATCCGGAAGATATCGATTTTGGAAAAAATATTATTCCAAAAAGCATCCAGTTGAACAAAGCGGTATCCAGCTATAAATTTGAAGGTTATTGGCGAGACGTCGGTACCATCGAATCCTTATACTTGGCGAATATGGATCTTTTGGATGATCCAGATTTTTTAGGGTTGAATTCCTCCAAAGATATGCCGGTATATTCGAAATCGTTGAATTTAAATCCACATGTGATTCTGTCCGGAGGATCCGCGAAACGTTCTATTATCGCGGATGGTTGTTTAATCAACGGGGAAGTAATTCATTCCACCATCGCTTATGAAACAGTCATTGAACCAGGGACCAAAGTCATCGACTGTGTCGTCTTACCGAACGTTTCCATTGGACGCGATTGTTTCTTACGAAATGTTGTGATCAATAAAGGGGTTATCATTCCTGACAATTATCGCTGTGATCCCCTTGCATTAACTTTGATTACTGACACAAATCTATTTGAGGTAGGTGAAATCTATGAATAATCTTTTCATGGTTATCGACGCCACTTCAAAAGGAAACTTTGCGAAATTAACCAGACACCGTGTTCCTGGAGCCTTACCATTTGGGGCGAAATATCGACTCATTGATTTTTCCTTATCCAATTGTAAAAATTCACATATCACAAATGTATCGATTTTCCCGTATGGAAATTATCGTTCTTTGGCGGATCATATCGGTTCTGGAGATCGTTGGGACTTGAATCGTCGGCACGACGGAATTTTCATCTTGCCTCCGAAGAGTCTGAACTTAACGGTCGAAGACACCATTAGCTTCCAACGAATGTACGAGCATATTGAGTATTTCTTACGTTCTTCTCAAGATTATGTCATCGTTTCTCCAGCAAACTTGGTCTGGAACGTGGATTATAACGTTTTTCTTCATTATCACTTGATGAATAAAGCAGATATCACGGAAGTACTTTCTTTTGATAAGAAACGATTGAAAACCTATATTCTATCCAAGAGTCTATTGTTAGAATATATTTATAGTTATGATCAAATTCAATTTCGTAATTTAAGCGATGTCTTTGATTACGCACCGAATTTGAGAAAAGAAACCTATGTTTTTGAATCATCGGTTTATTTCATCAATTCCAGTAAGGAATTGTATGAAGCAAATATGCAGATGTTATTCAAGTCCGTGCGAAAGGAATGGTTTAAGAAAGATCGACCAATCTTCTCGAAAGAGACAATGTCAGCCGCAACGAGATACGGAGACGATGCAAAAGTATCCACATCGATCATCGCTTCCGGAGCACATATCGACGGAGAAGTGCAAAACTCGATTATTGGTAGAAAAGTGTATGTCGCCAAAGGTGCGAAGGTTTACAATTCCGTCATCATGAATCAATGTCAAATCAAAGAAAACGCTGTAATTGAACACTGTGTTTTAGATAAAGAAACTATTGTTTTAGAAGATGCAATTGTAAAAGGCGATCCGGATAAATTGTTTGTATCGGAGAAAAAGCAAGTTGTTGTTTCTAACGAAAGCATGGCAATTCTTCAAGTTAGTTCGGAATGCTTCCCGTTTATCAAAACAGGTGGACTTGCGGATGTCGTTGGCGGATTAGCAGTAAAATACAGCCAACTGGGAATCAAGTCTCAGGTGATCTTACCGTTGTATCCACAAATTAAAAATAAATACGAGTTGTTTTTGGAACTTCGAGCAACCGATAAAATCGTCTATGATTTGAAAGAGTATCGAATTGGCCTTTATGCTTTGAATAACCAAAATACAACGTATTACTTTGTTGAATCTTATGAGTTTTTTGAACGCGAGAATATCTATGGCTATGAAGATGATGGCGATCGTTTTGCCTTTTTCTCTTTAGCTGTGATTCAAACCTTGGAAGCTTTGGATCAATTACCGGATGTCATCCATATGCACGATTGGCACACCGGACTTATTCCTTGCATTTTAAAGAACAAGCAAATGGGTTATAAGACGTTAATGACCATTCACAATATTGAATATCAAGGCATCTATAGCAGTGAGATCTATGAACGTTTAGGAATTGAGAATTATAAGATGACCGGGCATAACAAGGTCAATTTTATGGAAGCTGGATTAACCAATGCAACCAAAATCTCAACGGTATCCGAAACCTATCGAGATGAATTGAAATATGAATATTACAGTAAAAACCTCGTTGATATCATCAACCGTAGAGATCGCGATTTCTATGGTGTTTTAAATGGACTGGAAGACGATGTTGATCCAAATCTTGATTTGGAAATCAAGAATCGCTATACATTAGTCAATGTATTTGAAGCAAAACCGGTGAATAAAGAGGATCTGCAAAAACAGATGGGACTAGAAGTTGGAAACGAATATTTCGTTTTAGGCATGGTCACACGAATTGTGGAACAAAAAGGGTTTGATATCCTGATTCCGGCCCTATATGATATCTTGGAAAATTCACTGATTGAATTTGTTATTTTAGGTACTGGAGAAGAGCGCTACATGAATGCTCTTCAGGAAATCAAGAATCGTTTCCCAAAAAGAGTCAGTTTGAATCTATCGTACAACGCAACAAAACCTTCCTATATTTATGCCGGAGCGGACGCATTTTTAATGCCATCTCGATACGAACCCTGTGGAATTGGTCAAATGATTGCGCTAAAATACGGTACGATTCCAATCGTTCGTCAGACGGGAGGATTGAACGATACTATCGATGCATATGACTTGTCATCGAAACGCGGAAACGGCTTCAAATTCTTCAACTACGATGCAAGAGATTTGATCTTTCAAATCAACAATGCATTCCAAATTTATACACATATGAAGAACGATTGGCAACAATTGATTATCAATGCGATGAACTCCCATTTTTCTTTGACCGACAGTGCCAAAGAGTATATTGAATTGTATCGATTGATATAGATAACGTGAAAACGGTAACAGACTCGATGTTTCCGTTTTTTCTTGCAAATAATGATATAATGGTTACGAGGTGTTATTAGTATGAAGACTGGTATTTTTAAAACCAAAGAGAGCTTCTTGAAAGAGTTCAAGACGCGCTTAAAAAGAACGTATTTGAAAGACGTAAAAGAATCCACCGTTCGGGAACGGTACAATATATTAGGCACATTGGTACGCGAAGAGATATCTTCGGATTGGATTGATACTAATCGTGTTCTAGCGAAGAAAGACCAAAAGAAAGTCTATTATTTCTCCATGGAGTTTTTAATGGGTCGTTTGATTACAAACAACCTAATGAACATGGGAATCCGCGATCAAGTGGAAGAGGCTTTTAATGAACTTGGCTTTGACTTAAATGAAGTAGAACATTACGAATCCGATCCAGGACTTGGAAACGGAGGACTGGGTCGTTTAGCTGCGTGTTATCTCGATTCTATGGCATCCATGGGAATTCCGGGATATGGACATTGCATTCGCTATCGTTACGGGTTATTCCGTCAAAAAATCAATGATGGATATCAAGAAGAACTTCCGGATAACTGGTTATCCGATGGATATGTATGGGAAATTAGGAGACAAGAAGAAGCTGTTGATGTTCCATATTTCGGTTATGTCGATTATGATCAAGAAAAAGGCTTTGTTTATAAACCAAATGAATATATTAAAGCCGTACCTTACGATGTTCCAATCGTTGGCGATCACAACGGTGTAGTGAATTATTTGCGTTTATGGAACGCAGAACCTTCCACTCGTTACCCAGAAGGAAAAAGCCCATTTGAGTATGAGACAGAGTTGGAAAAAATCTCTGGAATCCTATATCCTGATGATACTACTTACGAAGGAAAACAACTTCGTTTGAAACAACAATACTTTTTTACATCAGCGGGTGTAAAGAGTATCACGAATCATCATCTTAAACAACATGGAACGTTAACGAATTTACCGGATTATGTTGTCTTCCATATTAATGATACTCATCCAACGATGATTATTCCTGAATTGATGCGAATTCTGTTGGATGAACAGAACATGGAATGGGACGAAGCTTGGGAAATCGTAACGAAATCAGTTGCTTATACCAATCATACCATTTTAGCCGAAGCATTGGAGAAATGGCCGATTGATATCATGAGACCATTATTGCCAAGAATCTATCAATTGATCGAAGAAATCAATCGTCGTTTCTGTATGGATTTGTTGGAACGATATGGTTATGAAAAAATCGAACTGATCAATCATCTATCCATCGTCTCAGATGGAGTTGTAAAAATGGCGAATTTATGTATCGTCGCCGGGTTCTCTGTAAATGGGGTTGCGAAACTTCATACTGAGATATTGAAGAACATTGAAATGAAAGATTTTTATACCTTGTTCCCAGATAAGTTTATCAATGTGACCAACGGAATTACACATCGAAGATGGTTATTGCATTCCAATAAGGAATTATCGAAACTGATCGAAGATACAATTGGACCAGAGTTCAAACAAGATCCATTCCAATTAGAAAAACTACTGCCTTTTGCAAAGGATAAAGCCTTCCAACAAGCATTCTTGGAAATCAAGCATGAGAAGAAACGTCAATTGGCAGAACGTATTGAGAAGGAACAAGGAATTCAACTTGATACAACATCGATTTTTGATATTCAGGTGAAACGTCTTCATGAATACAAACGTCAATTGATGAATGCTCTTCATATTATGAGCATCTACAATCAATTGAAAAACGATGAATCCTTCCGTAAGAATTATCATCCGCACACGTTTATCTTCGGAGCGAAGGCAGCGGCGGCTTACTATTTTGCGAAGAAGATTATTAAACTAATCAATACGATCGCAGACAAAGTAAACAACGACGAAGAAACCAATCCGTATTTAAAAGTTGTGTTTGTAGAAAACTATAATGTTAGCTATGCAGAGATGATTATGCCGGCAGCGGACATTTCAGAACAAATCTCTACCGCTTCCAAAGAAGCATCCGGTACAGGAAACATGAAGTTCATGATGAACGGAGCGTTGACGCTTGGAACGCTAGACGGAGCGAATGTCGAAATCGACGAGCTAGTCGATAGCGAAAATATTTTCATCTTTGGTATGGATTCCGAAGAAGTGAATCAATTCCTTCGTCAAGGCGGCTATGATTCTCAAGAAATCTATCAGAATGATCCAGAACTTCATCTAGTACTGGAACAATTAATCAATGGATTCTTTGAAAAAGAAGACAAAGATGAATTCCGTGATATCTTCAATAACTTAGTTTATTCTGATCATTACTTTGTATTAAAAGATTACCACGCATATAAAGTGGCGCATGAACAAGCGAACGAAGTCTATAAGAAGGAAAGTGAATGGGCAGAAAAAGCTATTATCAATATCGCAAAAAGTGGAATTTTTTCCTCTGATCGTTCCATTCAAGAGTATGCGGAGCAAATTTGGCATGTAAAACCAATCAAATAAAGGGTTGAGATTTCAACCCTTTTTCTTTTGTGATATAATGAGTAGTGGTGATGAAAATGGAACAGTGGATTGATTTATCAATGACAATTAGTGAAGATTTTCAAGGGTATCCAGGGGATACTCCAATGTGGTATTTTCAAAAGAACACAATTGAAAAACACGGATACTCCTTAAAGAGAGTAGAAACTGGTATGCATATTGGAACACATATGGATGCAAAAAGCCATGTCTTTCAAGACGCACCGGGAATCGATCAAATCGATATCAATCAATTGATTGGAAAAGCAGAAGTAATCCGTCCGATTTTAATCAATAACATCATTCAAACCAAATCGATTCAAGAACAATTTCTTGGGCAAGCAAAGATTCTCTTGCTTGATTTGGGTTGGGAAGAAAAACCATATAATGAATATTATCAATATCCGAAGTTTGAGAAAGGTATTGTATCCTTTTTCGTCGAAAAAGGAATTCAAGTCATAGGTATGAACATTCCATCTCCTGAATATCATGAAGGGGATATGATGACGATGCATATCGATTTGATGACTAACGATATCATCATCGTAGAAAATCTAATCCATCTTTCCCAATTGAATCATTTGGTCGACTTCATCGCTTTGCCACTAAAAATAAAGAATCTAGATGGGTCAATGGTCCGCGCCGTGGCAAAAAACTCATAATATTTGACAATCCTTTTAAATCCATATATAATGAAGAAAAACAAACTAATATCCTTCAGGGCAGGGTGTGATTCCCAACCGGCGGTAAAGTCCGCGAGCGCAAGCACGACTAGGTGAAATTCCTAGACCGACAGTAAAGTCTGGATGAAAGAAGGAATGTTCTGATGGATACCTGATTTTTTCAGGTATTTTTTTGGAGGAAAGATATGAAACGTTTTAGTACAAGAGACCTGGTGACGATTGCTATCTTATCGAGTTTGGCCGGAGTTTTGATGTTCCCTGTATTTGAATTTCCGGTTTGGTTCGCGCCACCTGATATTTATAAATTGGATTTTTCGGAAATTCCAGTTTTAATTGGAGCCTTTGCAATTCATCCACTTGCGGGTGTGATAATTGAAGGTGTAAAGATTATTATTGCATTGATTATTAAAGGCGGATCCATCACAATGGGTGTTGGAGAATTGGCAAACTTTTTGATTGGTATTGCCTTTGTTTTACCTTCTAGTATTATTTATCATAAACATAAAACCAGAAAAAATGCAGTAATCGGTCTTTTAGTTGGAACACTATCGATTATGGTATTTGGAGCACTTTTAAATGCATTTGTTCTTTTGCCTGTTTATGCATTCTTTTTAGAAGCTCCTATCAGTGCCTTTGTTGGGATGGGAACTGCCGTTAATTCGAATGTGGATTCATTATGGAAGTTTATCGCATTAATCACCGTTCCTTTTAATCTCTTTAAAGGTATCATGATTTCCACCGTTGTTATCTTGATTTATAAGAGAGTATCTCATTTGATTAAAGCAAAGGATAGAGAATAATGAAACGTTTTTTAATCATGGTTGTATCGATACTGATGTTATTATTTACATTCGGATGCGACAATACGACGACAACCGAATCAACAATCATTACTACGAATGCATATGATCTATACTCTCAGCATTATTTGACGGATGCTTCGATGCAATTATCGCAGAACTATGATACCTATTACCTATACTACTATCAATTGGAATGCGGTGGTTGTAATGCAATAAAAGAAGAAGTCCTAGCGAAACTAGAACTTCTCGAGAACGATGTATTATTTTTAGTGTTAGTCACTTCATACGACGATATCAACGATAATATCGCTGTGGAGTATACTCCTAGTCTGGTTCGAGTTGTGAATCATCAAGTAGATGAAATCGCAGTAGGTCCAACCAATGTTTTAACGATGATAGAGACCTTGTCTTAGATATCCTTTGACAAGGCTCTTTTTATTTCTGGATGAATTTCAAAACGTGGTTGTCGATTGACGTCTTCGACCAAGTAAGTGTATGCTTCTTGTGTTCGATAGTTTCCTCCGGCACGGACATTTACTAATTTTGAAATTCTGTTTGGAACGACATTGATTTCATTGGAAAAGGTGAATCGAATCATCTTAGTTACAAATTTCATTTGTGTTGATTCTTTATATTTTAAAACAGTTTTCTTTGCCTTTGGAATCAACTTGTAGTCTTCGATAGCATCCAAACCTTCCCAAAAGATAAACTTTTCTCGAATTGCTTTTAGTTCATTTGGATTGACTTCTTTATGAACTTGATTGTATTTCGTTTGATAAATCCAAGCTGCGTGATCCGTCAGATAGATTTCTCTTTTTTTTCTGGAGTCAAAGATATAGAAGAATGGATTCAATTCAGGATCTTGATCTTTCACCAAAACCAGTTTTGGAGCGATGAATAACGTTAAGAATGCTGGTAAAAGTAAGGCGATGGAGACACCGCCAAATGCCAATAAGAAGACACGGAAGAACTCTTGGTAGGATGGATCCGTATACGGAACCATTACTCCATTCATCTCCATTGGTACTTCAAAAAGATAAAGAATCCCAAATACAAGAAAGATGATAATAAAGGTAATACTAACAATTAATAAGATATATGTTGTTAAGAAACTCTTTCTGCGAATCGATACTGTATTTAGGTTTGAAAAATCAAAACCAAGCTCTGAAAATCTCATAAAATCATCTCCGTTCAATAATATTTTACCAAATCTTTTGTTTTTTGAAAATCATATTCATAAAACAGTCATTTATGGTAAAATAAATAATAGAAGAATACATGTAAGGGCGGTATGTATGAACACGATTAAGATAGATAAGTATTTCAAAGGCATGATAGCGAACCGTGGTTTGAGCGGAATTGAGACGGAGAATACAATCTTCTCTTTTTTGGCGGCTGCGAACCGGTCGTATTTTGGGATTAGTGCCGACTTATCTGTTTCTAAAGACAACAAGATCATCGTTACTCGCGATGACACCTTATTGCGGCTTGGATTGTTGAACTTATACATCCCTAGTTTTCATTATGACGAGCTTAAGAAATTTGCTTTGGTCGATCGGAAAACAACCAATTTAAACTCAAACTTATTCATTCCGTTATTGACCGACTTTCTTGCGATTTGTTCAGCATATCGCAAAGCTGTTTTCTTAAGACTTGGCAAATATTTAAAGCCGGAAAACTTTGACCGTATTCTAAGCGAAGTGACGGAATACTACAATAGTGATTCAGCATATTTCATTTCCGATAATCGCAAACACCTACAACATTTAACCAAGCAAATTGAGGCTGGACGGTTGTTTCTTCTCGTTGAAAAGCCAGATGATGATAACTTTGAATTCTGCAAGAATCACGGAATCAACATGTATGTAAAAGCCAACCATATCACCAAGGAAATCGTGAAAGATATGCATTTGTTTGGTTTAAAAGTGAGCACCGGAGTAGTGAACGACAAGAATCTCGCAGAGAAATTAATTAAGCATGATGTAGATTATGTCTTCACTGATATTCTCGAATGAAAGTTCTAGTGATCGGTGCTTGCAACATTGATATCATTGGCACTTCGATTCACCCAATCATTTCGCAAGAATCTAATATAGGACATATCTCGATATCTCTAGGTGGCGTTGCCAAAAACATTGCGACAAACCTCTACAATTTAGGCGCGGATGTTGCATTCTTGACTTTGATTGGAAAAGATCGTTTCGCTGGAATGCAAGTGCAAGAATTAGAGGATTTGGGAATTAATTTTTCCATGTCATTTCGAAAAGATACCCTTTCATCAACCTATTTAGCTGTTCACGATTACGGTGGAGAGATGGTTGTTGGAGTAAACGACATGAGAGCATTTGAGGCTTTGACTATTCAAGAGTTTCAAGAAAAAGAGGATTACATCGGTTTGTTTGAGGTCTTGGTCTTGGACACAAATTTGAATCAAGATGTGTTGGAATACCTCATTACTCGTTTTCAAGAGAAAACAATCTATGTCGATGGAGTCTCTCAAACAAAGGTGACTCGCATTCAAAAGGTTTTGCCATACATCGATCTTTTGAAAATCAATTCGTTTGAGTTAAATTCTCTTCTCAACATAGAGAACTGTGATATAATCTATGGTGTAAAACGGTTGAAACAAGAAGGTTTAAAACATTGCCTTGTTTCTTCTGCAAACGAACCAATCACATACAATATTGAGGATAACATTTACCAAAGCATTACACACAAAATGAAGGAGATAAAAAGTACCGTCGGTGCTGGTGATGCTTTGTTGTCGGGAACAATATTCTATTTGATTCATGGTAAGAATATGCATGAAGCTATTAATTTCGGAAAGATTGTGGCTTCAAAGACATTGGAAGTCTATGAAGCATGCAACAATACTATTAGAGATCTTATTGATTTGTAGGAGGTATTCTTATGAATAATACAGTTGACGTTATTTTGAAGAGGCGAAGTGTACGAAACTACAAGCCGGATATGATTACCGAAGAAGAACTGAATACAATCGTGGAATGCGGTTTGTATGCGCCAAGCGCGAAAAACAAACAGAACTGGCATTTCACCGTTGTAACGAACAAGGACAAAATCGAAGAGATGAATCGTCTAGCGGTAGAAGGAATGACTCGCCTTGGTATCGAAAAAGAAGATGATTTTCATATCTTTTATCACGCACCAGTGGTAATTGTTGTCAGTTCTAAAATCGAAGGTTATTCTGAGATTAATGCAGGCTGTGCGATTGAAAATATGGCTTTGGCTGCGAAATCGATGGGGATTGGTTCTTGCATCATTGGTGAAACCAGATACATGTATCATCAAGCAAATAAAGCAGATATCGACCGAGTATTAAAAATACCTGAAAACTATGAACACGACATTTCCATTTGTTTCGGATACCCTGCAAGCGGGGATGAAGAACCAAAACCACGAAAAGAAAATATCGTTGATTACATACTTTAATACTTTTGAGCCACTCAAAAGTATTTTCTTTGAAAGGAGCACATCTTATGTGGAATACAGAATATCAAAAATGGTTAGACTATAAAGGCTTAGATTCCTTTGTGCGAAAAGACTTAGAAGGTAAATCAGATAAAGAATTGGAAGACATGTTCTACACCAATTTAACTTTTGGTACTGGAGGAATGAGAGGAATCTTAGGCGCCGGAACCAACCGTTTAAATATCTACACGATTCGCCGTGCTAACGCTGGTTTAGCAGAATACTTGATGAAAACGTATCCCGAAGATCAATTGTCTCGTGGGGTTGTCATCGCTCATGACAATCGTTTGATGTCGAAAGAATTCGCAAAAGAATCCGCAAAAGTTTTGGGCGCGAAAGGAATCAAATCTTACTTATTTCATGATTTAAGACCGACTCCTGAGTTGTCTTATGCAGTAAGACAAACCAATGCTTTGGCAGGAATCGTCATTACTGCTAGTCATAATCCACCTCAATATAATGGATATAAGATCTATGATGAATACGGATGTCAATATACACCAGATTACGCCAATGAAATTGTTGGTTATGTGAATCAAGTCGAGGACTTGTTTGCCATCGAAGCAATGAGTTTTACCGATATGCTGAGTCAAGATCTTGTGGAATTCTTAGATGAAGATATGGACAAGTCTTATTTGGATGCAGTGAAAAGTATTTCCATCCATCCAGAACAAGAAAAACCTCTTACAATCGTCTTTACTCCATTGCATGGAACAAGTGCTATGCTAGGGACTAGATTGCTAGGAGAATGCGGATATGATGTTCATCCCGTAGAAGAACAAATGGTTCATGATCCGTATTTCTCAACGGTTAAATTACCGAATCCAGAAGAATCCTCCGCATTCGCTCTTGCGGAAGCTTTGGGGACAAAACTCAATGCTGATTTGTTAATCGCAACCGATCCGGATGCGGATCGTTTAGGAATAGCGGTTCTTCACAACAATCGTTATATTTACTTAAATGGAAATCAAACCGGAGCTTTGATGATCAACTATATGTTGAATGAAATGCAAACCTTAGGAACATTACCGGAAAAAGGTGTCGTCTTTAATACGATCGTTACATCCGATTTTGGCGCGAAGATCGCTCGCCATTTTGGGATGGAAGTGATCTCGACTTTGACCGGATTCAAGTTCATTGGAGAACAAGCCCGTTTCCTAGAAGGTAGCGATAAAACTTTCGTTTTTGGATACGAAGAATCCTATGGATATGTGGTTAAAGATTTTGTTCGCGACAAAGATTCTTTGCAAGCGATGTTGATGATTGCAGAAGCCGCAACCTTCTATCACAATACGGAAGAAAAAACGTTGTATGATAAATTAATTGATATCTATGAAGAGTATGGATATTATTACGAAGGACTGGATAACGTTCACCTCCTTGGTAAAGAAGGTCAAGAACGAATCGGAAGAATCATGGATTCTTTCCGGAATCAAACCCTCCATTCGTTGAACGGCGTTTCGGTGTTCGCGAAAGAAGATTATGAATTACTGAAACGATTCGTTGGGGATCAAGTTAGCGATATCGATTTATACCAATCAAATGTCATTAAATATTTCTTAGCCGATGATTCCTGGTTTGTCTTAAGACCTTCCGGAACAGAGCCGAAATTAAAAATATATGCCGGTGTCATCGGCACATCTTTGGATCAATCCAAAGAAGCAGTCAAAGAATTGTTAAAGGCTGTACGGCATATGGTAGATCAGGTGATCTAACATGCCAGAAACAATTATTGCGATTGGCATCGTTGTTTTAATCATATTAGTCTATATCCTAACTTATGCCATCAACTCACAAACGAAAAGACCGGAGAATTGTGACGATTTGGAATGTAACAGTTGTAAAGCATCCAATTGTTCGCAACGCAAAGACTCATGATTGGGAATGATTGGGATCAACTGCTGGAAAAAGAATTCGAGAAGCCATATTTTATAGAACTAAAGAGTAAGGTCATCGACGACTATAACAAGCATATTTGTTATCCGCCAATCCATCATGTATTCGACAGTTTTCGTCTGTCTTCCTATCAAAACACGAAAGTCCTTATTTTGGGACAGGATCCATATCATAATCCAAATCAAGCGATGGGACTGGCATTCTCTGTACCACAAGGAATTGATTTACCACCATCTCTTGTCAATATTTTCCACGAATTGAAATCTGATATCGGATGTGACATTCCGAAATCCGGTGATCTTACAAAATGGGGAACACAAGGAGTTTTGTTGCTAAATGCAATGCTTTCAGTACGACAAAACCAACCGTTATCTCACAAGGATTTTGGTTGGACAACATTTACCGATCATGTGATTTCCATGTTGAATGAAAAAGACTCTCCAGTAGTATTTGTGCTTTGGGGATCCTTTGCTCGTAGTAAGAAAGTATTGATCACCCATCCAGAACATCTCATCATTGAAAACGTCCATCCATCGCCATTGTCGGCGTATCGTGGGTTTTTCGGTGCCAAACCATTTTCAAAAATCAATGCATGTTTGGTGTCAACCAAACAGGAGCCAATCGATTTTTGCCTG
>QKCT01000038.1 GCA_003245625.1 Bacillota bacterium
GAATCACCAAGACCAATAGTAGTAGTGGATTTTCCTTCTCCCGCAGGAGTAGGATTAATTGCACTAACTAAAATGATTTTACCGCGACTGTTTTGTTTGACTTTATCCAATGCCTCGTAGCTGATTTTTGCTTTGTAGTTTCCATACATTTCGATTTCATCAGTGGAAAGATTCAGTTTCTTTGCAATCTCACTGATTTTAATCATCGTACTCTTTTGAGCAATTTCCAAATCTGATAACATGATCTCTGTTGCATAGCGAACCTGACTATGCTCTCCTTTTGCTATTAATTTGTGATTTTGGTTCCTGTCTTTCCTTTTAAGGCATCTTTTGCTTGATCTAAAGAAGCGATAATTGCAATCCGATGTGCACTTCCGCTAACAAACGCTTTTGCCGCTTCAATCTTTGGCAACATTGACCCTTTTAAGAAATGACCTTCTTTGATATATTGATCTAATTGATCGATCGTGACATTGTCAAGATCTAGTTCATTTGGTTTATTAAAATTGATTTTTACTTTGTCGACAGCTGTTAAAATAACCAACATATCAGCGTTTAACAATTCTGCTAGTTTCGCACTTGCAAAATCTTTATCGATGACTGCAGGTACTCCAACAAAATCATGGCCAGACCGAATCACTGGAATTCCACCACCACCAACGGTAATGACTAAATGACCGGCATCGACTAAAGTCTTGATGATATCAATTTCAACAATATTGATTGGCTTTGGACTAGGAACAACTCGGCGATATCCTCGATTTGCATCCTCTACCATTTGATATCCTCGTAATTCTGTCAACTCATTTGCAGTTTCTAAATCATAGAAACGTCCAATTGGTTTGGTAGGATGCAAGAAAGCAGAATCATTTTGGTCCACTTCAACCTGAGTGATAATCGTGGCCACTTTTTGATCCATGTTTTGATCTCTTAATTCTTTCTGTAATGCATTTTGAAGATGATATCCGATATAACCTTGACTCATTGCCCCGCATTCGGGAAATGGCATTTCTGGACTGGCTTGATTGATTTCATGGCTGGTTTCGAATGCGAGATTAATCATCCCCACTTGTGGTCCATTTCCATGAGCTAAAATCACTTCATTACCATCTTTTACCAATTCGACAATCGGTTTTACGGCATGTTTTACTTTTTCTAGTTGGTCTTCTGGAGAATGACCAAGTGCATTTCCACCTAAAGCAACGACTATTTTACTCATTTTGGCTCCCTCATTGTAGCGTACATAACTGCTTTGATGGTATGTAATCGATTTTCGGCTTCGTCAAAAACGACCGATTGTTCCGATTCGAATACATCCTCTGTGACTTCCATTGCTTCGATACCAAATTGTTGGAAAATTTCCTCTCCCACTTTGGTATCTCGATTATGGAATGCCGGAAGGCAATGCATAAAGATTGCCGTTTCTCCTGCAGATTCCATGACTTGCTTGTTGACTTGATAAGGTAATAATTTTTGAATTCGTTCTTGCCACACTTCTTGCGGCTCTCCCATGGAGACCCATACATCGGTATAGATGACATCGGCATTTTCAGCGCCTTCCTTCACATCATCAGTAAAGCGCAACGTTGCTCCAGATGCTTTTGCTATTTCTTGACAAGTTTGAATTAAATCTTCCTTAGGCCATAAGTCCTTTGGCGCGCAAGCAGTAAAATTCATTCCCATTTTAGCGGCACCAATCATAAGACTATTTCCCATATTATTCCTTGCATCACCCATGTAAGTAAAGTTGATGCCTTCTAAATGACCAAATTTTTCTATGATGGTTAAGAAATCAGCCAATATTTGAGTTGGATGATATTTATCAGTTAATCCATTCCATACCGGAACTCCGGAATACTTTCCTAATATTTCAACGGTTTCTTGTTTATAACCTCTATATTCGATACCGTCATACATTCTTCCCAGTACTCTTGCGGTGTCTTTAATTGTTTCTTTTTTCCCCATTTGAGATCCGGTAGGTCCCAGATATGTTACATTCATTCCCAAGTCGTTTGCACCCACTTGGAAAGCACATCTAGTTCTTGTTGAGTCTTTTTCAAATAGTAGAACGACATTTTTGCCAGTTAGCGGTCTACATTCCGCATTGGCTTTCTTTTTAGCTTTTAATTTTGCAGCCAGTAATAATAATTCGGAAATTTCTTCTTTGGTAAAGTCCAAAAGCGTCAAGAAATTTCGGCCATAAAATGTGTTGTTCACTTGAATCCTCCTTGAACGATTTTTAGTTGTTCCTTTTTATAATTAAATTATAAAAAAATGAATTGCTCGCTATAAAAATTATAACACTAAAGCGCTTACAAATAAACACCTATTTTGTGAAAAAGGCGTGATATCGATTTCGGTCTTGATTTCTTGAAAAACAATTACCATTTGTAGTATAATGATATATTGAGGTGAATGTAATATGGCGTTAGATACAGTGAAATTAACCATGGACTCCAATTATGTTGGTGAATTGACTTCTCCAACAGGAACCATAAAGATGGGAGATCAAGAAGGCGGAATGATGCCTTACCATCTATTGTTTGGTGCATTAGCATCTTGTTTTTATTCGACTTTCCTAGTAATCTCAACCAAAAAGAGATTAACATTCGACAAAGCAGAAGTTGAAGTATCCGGATACAAAGAAACAGGGAAAGAGAAAAATCTTTTGGAGCATGTTACAATGAAATTAACAGTGACAAATCCAAGCAATCAAGCAGCTATAATTAAAAGTGCGGAACTGGGTGCGAAATTCTGTTCCATCCACGAAACCATTAGTCGCGTGGCGGAGATTGAATTAGTCGTCGATTTCAATTAAGCAATAAAAAAGCAACTCATCTGAGTTGCATTTTTTTTTATTCTCCCCAAATTAAATCCGCAAATTCTGGATAATCAATAAATGGGTTTCGATTGTGTTGATACGAGTAAATTACTTCATTACGGTTTCGTTCAAAATCATCCACTGGATCAAATGCATTCCATTCAAGAAGAACTGAGAACAATCCCATTTCAAGGTTGTCTGGGTTCGGACTTCCATCAACCAAACTCAATTCATCGTACATGACGATCATATAGAGTAGGATTCTTGCCAAATCTCCTTTGACTTCATCTCTTGGTTCATAGGAAACAGTGGTTGTTGTCCAATCATAGTATTTATCTCCTCTAGAGGAGTTCAAACTAGCGCTTGCTGGTTTTAAATTTTGTAAATCAGATGCCATATTGATAACAGAATTACTAGCGGAAACCGGGAGTCTATTCTGTGGCCAAACGTGTTCTCTGTTCCAGTTACAATCGTTTGTGGTAGGACAGTACCAAACTCCAGTAACAGAGGCTCCGGAATACACTTGAATTAAGTTTGCAGTATTGTTAGGATCCATATCTGTTTCATCCAAGATGTATCTTGCATCGCCATAGGAAACCCCACTAAATCCAGAATTGACGATCGTTCGTAAGGCTAAGAATAAAGTATTGCCAGATTTATTCATCGCATTCCAATAATAAGAAGGTAAATTGACTTGAATGGTAAAATATGCTTCATAATTTCCATAGGTAACAGTAATCGTTTTTTGACCATATGTTTCTGTATCCACGCCGCTTACTTGGTAATCAGTTTCATTTAAGATTTGAGAATTATCTTGAGCGTCAAAGAAAGTAACAACCATTCCTGTAAAGTCAACTTGTTCATTGATCTCGTATACTAAATTTGATGGTACAGTAATTTCAATTCTTGCCTCATTACTGTAAGTTGTGGTAGCTGTTGTAGTGGTAGTCGTCGTGGTTTGTGTCGTTGTAGTCGTTGTCGTTATAGTACCACCAGCAGTTGTATCATAAGTAGTGGTTGGAATTGTCGTCGTCGTCAATGTCGATTCCGAAGTGGTCCAATCGGTTGTAGTAATCGTAATTGAGGTAGACTGATCAGAAGTTGTCGTCGTTATAATTGTCGTTGAAGTTGCTTCTGTCGTTGTTGTATTAGATTTAAAAAAGTCGCAAGATAGAAGTGTAAATGTTGCGAAGACCATTAAGAATAAAATTACTATGCGTTTATAATTTGTCATGTGTTTATATGCCTTCCTTGGTTGTTTGTAGGAGTTTTTTATGTGTCTGATCCATACCGATTGCTCCAAGCGGTGCGGTAACGAATATTGCTAAAACAGAGATTGTCAAAATCAATGCTCCTGCTGGAACGCCCATTGCTAGAGGAATCGCTCCAATCGCAGCCTGAACAGTGGCTTTTGGTAAGTAAGAAATACAGGTAAATATTTTTTCTTTGTTATTGAGTCCCGTTTTGGAAACAGAAAGGAAAACCGCAATCATACGGAAAGCCAGAGAAGCAAAGACGAGAAGCAATGCCCATAACCCGGCAGATTTTAGCACGCTGATATCGACAGCGGCACCTACCAAAACGAATAACATGATTTCAGCGGGTACCCATATTTTTGAGAATTTATGTGTTAAGCGATCTGCTAAAACAGGATAACTCTTAAGGATTGTTCCGCCTAATGCAATCACGGCTAACAAACCCGATATTGAAAAGTAATTTTTGATTGCATCCTCAAAGACAACAATAAGAAATGTCACTCCGAAAATAATCAAAACTTTTACGGTATCCCTTAGATGAATCTTTTTAAACAAAAATACGAGTAACAATCCTACTCCAATTCCCATTAATAAACTCACAACGATTGTAACAGGGAATAATGCAAGAGAAGTCAAAGCGAATGAATTTGTTTCGTACGCTTGTAAGAAGATGGCAAAGATGACAATCGCATAGATATCATCAATAGAAGAACCAGCTAATATCATTTGCGGAATTTGTTTGTCAGTCCCTATCTTCTTCTCAATTAAGTGAATCATTCTTGGTACTACTACTGCAGGAGAAACTGCAGCGACGATACTACCAAGCATAAATCCTTCGACATAAGAAATATCAAAGATTAACGGAGAAACAAAACCAATAAATAGGATTTCTACTGTGGCAGGAATAAAACTAAGCAGTATTGCTGGTCGTCCAACTTTTTTGAGATCATTTAAATCCAATGACAAACCGGCTCTTAACAAAATCACTATCAGCGCAATCTCGCGTAAATCACCAGATATTCCTAGAATATCATTTGATATTTGGTCCAATACAAATGGTCCAAGAACAATTCCGGTAATCATGAATGCAATTAAACCTGGCACTCGTATTTTTTCAAATAGAAGGTTTAACGTCAAACTGATGATTAAAATTAAGGCAATACTATATAACATAATAGATACTCCATACTTTACTAGCCGTAATTGTAATTATAGTCAGTTCGGTATGGAAAGTCAAGGGAATGCGGACGGTTCGGCAAGGATTTTAGTGGGTTACCTCCTATAATGAATATCTCGTATTTTTATATGTTCTTACAAAGTTTTCCAACGATTGATAGAAAGAAATACGAATACAACAAAAAAGAGGGTTAAAATTCCCTCTAATCGGTTAGATAAATTTGAAAAAGTCGTTCAATTCTAGAAAAATCGATGAATCTTGATTCTCTCAATATTTCCTTTCCTTCACTGAAAATCAATACGGTAGGAACGGTGAATACTAAGTGTTGACCAGAAAATAAAGCTACATCTTCCAAATACACTTGATAGACAGGTATCATCTCATATTCCTTCATAAATTGTACTAATTTATCGGTTAGTGGTTTGCAGACAGAACAGGTCTGTGTTTTCGCTATCAAAACCATCAAATTCTGGTTAGCAGCTTGTTCAAACTCTTGATATGTTTTAATTGTTTCCATATTTATTACCTCTTTACAGAACTAATTATACATGAAATGACGAAAAAACCAGTCTAATCTGTTTTTTTTATTTTAAAATTGATATAATTTTCATAACATGCAAAATAGAATCGAGGAAAATGAATGGAAAACAAAGTCTTAGCTATGGAAAAACGTCTTATGTCTCGTAATAAATGGACTTATAGTGTAGGTGGTATCGGACGCGACATGATGTATTCTCTTGTAGCAACATTTTTTATTACTTATATTCAGTACTCTGGACTGAATCTTACAGCAGCTCAATTCTCAGTGATCGGTATCCTTTTAGTAATCGGTCGAGTTTGGGATGGTATCAATGATCCAATCATGGGTGGTATTGTCGATAATACAAGATCGAGATTTGGTAAGTTCAAACCGTGGTTAGTCTCCGGTGCGATACTGACTGGGATTGCCGTATTGTTAATGTTTAATTATCGACCGGATGGATGGGGTTATGTTGTATTCTTTGGAATTATCTATTTCTTCTGGGAAATTGCTTGGACATTAAATGATATCCCTTATTGGTCTTTATTACCGAACTTGGCAAAAGAGAAGAAGGATCGCGATGAAATTGCCATGATGGTTGTTGTATTTGCGGCTGTCGGAGCTTTTGCGGCAAATGCAATTGTTAGTTTTACAACAGTTGGAAATGCAGTAAAAGGATATTCGATGATTTCGATTACCTTCGTAATTTTCTTCTTGGCTTGTACTGCTTTGACGGTGTTTGGCGTGAAAGAACCAAGAATCCAAGATCCTGAAAAAGAAGAAAAAGTTTCCTTCAAACAAATGTTTGTTGCAATCAAGAATAACGACCAATTATTATGGTCTGCACTTGCGTTGTTACTATATACTGTGGGCTCCGGATTGTTAGTAGCCCTTGGCTATAACTTCTTTTATCTCGAACTAGGCTATGATGGCTCAATGGTTTTAATCTTTGTCGCAACCTTTGGAGTTGTTACAATTCTTGTTCAAAGTTTTTATGCAAAAATTGCGAAAAAATACAAACGAAATACCTTATTAGGTTTCTCGATGATTATCATCACTTTTGGTTATTTAATGATGCTCGTACTCGGATTTTTATCATTCTTACCAATTAATCTTCTGACGGTTTGTATCTTCGGTGGATTGGTGTTTGGTGGGCAAGCGATCTTCTATATGATTTCCATTGTCAACATGACAAATACCATCGAGTACAACGAGTTGAAATCTGGCAAGAGAAATGAAGCAATCATGTTTAGTTTACGACCTTTTGTTACAAAATTAGCTAGTGCATTGCAACAAGGAATCTTCACTTTGGTTTTAATCGTTTCAGGAATCTATATGTTGAGCCAAAATATTTCTCAGTTGGAAGCTCAAAAGAATGTATTCGATACACTAACAGCTGCGGAACAAGTTCAATATAAAGCGAATATTTTAACAAGAACAGTAATTTTAGATGATGTCGATATCGATGCTACAACGAAAGAAGCAGTATATGATGCTTTGAACTTGATTCTATCGTCCAATTCGTTTGAGGACCAGAATAACGATGGAATTCAAGAAATGATTATCAATGATGCAGCGGATGCAACATTCCACGATCAAGCAACTGGTTCGATGAGAATCAGTTTGCGTATCTCGATTACCATCGTCCCAATCGTTTTAATCAGTATTTCCTATCTTATTTTTAAGAAGAAATTTATCATTACAGAAGAATATTACGATGAGATGCTTCAAGTCATTTTAAAACGGGAAGAAGCAATTCTGAATCAACAGACTGAACAAGAATAACAATTGACATATGTCAATAATTATTGTAGAATAATACTGCGAAGGAGTATCAAAATGCCAAGACCAACAAAACCTAGAAACATCTGCGAAATGCCTAAATATTCCGTGTTTGGACCAAAAGGCGAACGTATGAGTAAACTTAGACAAATCGAGTTGGCTATCGATGAATTGGAAACAATCCGATTGATCGATTATTTGGGTTATAATCAAGAAGAAGCTGCCATTCAAATGAATGTTGCTCGTACCACAGTCCAGAGAATTTACAATATCGCTCGTAAAAAGCTTGCGGAATCTCTCATTGATGGTGCCGTCATCATTGTTGAGGGTGGAGAAATCATTTTGTGCGATGAAGATTGTGAAAAATGTCTTGGTCATCGAAAATTCCGTCAACGCAATAATAATCTCGAATAATCATCAGGAGGATAAGATGAAAGTAGCGTTAGCAGTAGACAATAATATGATTACAGAGCATTTTGGCCATTGTGAATATTTTGTCATTTATGACATTGAAGACAAAGTCGCAAAGGGCTCCCAAATCGTGAAGACCCCGCCACATCAAAAGGGATTTCTTCCGAAATTCTTGAAAGAACACAATGTTGATGTTGTGATCACTGGAAGCATGGGAAAAATGGCTTTAAACAATTTTAAGAACCTTGATATAGAATGCTACCTCGGTGTCAAGGGACAGATGATCGATGTGTTGAACGAATATCTTGAAGGAACGTTGGTTTCCAACGAAGAAGCTTGTGGAAATCACTCTCATCACGGAGAACATCATCATCACGACCATCATCACGAATAAACAAAAAACACTTTCCAAAATCGGAAAGTGTTTTATTTTTTTAATTCAGTACAACTTCCATTACTACCGGATTGTGATCGCTATATAAGAAGTTTTCATCCAATGTAACAACAGATTGAATCGTGATATTTGCAGAAACAATAAAGCCATCAATTACATAGTATTGGTTGTTACTGGTATCTGCAGTATCATAAGGATGATTGAGTAAACGACAAGTCGGAGTTGTGATATCAACACCAAATTGGAAATTGTGATCTAAAAACCATTCTTCAGAAAGTGGTGGAGCTTGCCATAAACCTGAGTCAATCAACGGATAATAATAATCATATATGAATTCATCGTTACTAGACTGAATGATGTCGACAGCAGCTGGGAAGGTTTGATTGAAATCCCCACCGACGATTACATAGTTTCCTGCATCGACTTCCGTTTGCATAAAGGCTTGTAATGCTTCTGTTTCTTGAAGACGCATCGAACCATCATCATATGCTGACATATGTGCATTGATAATGACAAGTTCGCTATCGCTTCCAGAGATTGGATATCTTGTAATCAATAAAGCCCTTTTTAAGTTTGCCAGTCTTAACGGCCACGAGAAACTTCCCGGTAATTGTTCTCTTGTTGCAGAAGTAGTCGTGAAATCAGTGTAGGTAGCAATACCCGAATTGACTTTTCCCATCATCTGACTCAAACTTAACGGGAAAGGAACAAAGATACAACGATAGTTATAAGCCAAAACAGAAGAAGTGCCTAATATATCTTGATAGTATTGATATTGATTGGTTTCATAGGAACGACTGGATTTTGTGTCAACTTCTTGTAACAAATAGAAATCTGCATCTGCATCTTGTAGAATTGATGCAATTCCAGACATATTTGTTTCCACTTCTTCCAAACTATCCATTCTGCCTTTTTCTCCGCCATCCATTACAAAGTCTTCTGTTTGACTAAGAGATGCATAACCGGTGTTAAATGTCAGCAATTTCAAAGTGGTATTGGTTGGTACTTCGTTGGTCGTTGATATTGCCGCTACATTCTCAACGGATAATACTGTTGAATCTGCTGGCCGATATTCAAATATCTGCAATGTTAAGATGAACCCGGCCCCTAAACCGATGACAACAATAAAAAAAACCAAAATGATTTTAAGCGCTCTTTTCATATTCATACTCCTTATATATAACATTATACACAAAAAGGTCGATTTTCGGCTGGTTTATTTTCAAAACAAATCCAATATTGTATAATGTAACAAAGGAAGTGGTAGGATGAATCAACGAGTCATCGTCAAAGAATTCGCTATGAATTCTTTACATCAAAGACATAAGCAGATTCGCGTGATTTTACCAAAAAACTATGATGGTTCCAAACAACGATATCCGGTCCTTTATATGCATGATGGACAGAATTTAGTTGACCCATCGGAATATTCAGGGTTTTCATGGGACGTTTTAAAAACAATGGATGAATTATCGGAAGAGTGTGGCGATATGATTATCGTCGGTTTGGATTCGCATCCGACAAAAAGAATTCTAGAATATACCAATGCTTTGGCAAAGAACGTGGTCAAGTATCTTCAAAAGACTATCGGCATTCCTAAGAATGAAATCAAGGCAGAAGCAGATGAGTACGGGGAATTCATTATCAAACAAGTCAAACCGTTTATCGACTATATTTATCGTACATTACCCGACCGAAATCATACCTATCTTGCCGGTAGTTCTTGCGGTGGGATAGTCTCTGCATATTTAGGTTTGAAATATCAAGACAAATTCTCTTGTATTGGTGCATTTTCTCCAGCGTTTATGTTTATTGGAGAGCCATTCTTTGAAGCTATCGAAAAATGTAACGTTGAACAGCCAATTCGTATGTATCACGACATGGGTACAGAAGAAAATGATAACTTTAGCAATATGTACTTGGAATTTCAAAATCGTTTTGATGCGTTGATGAAACAAAAACTCGGTTCGGAAAATGTGTTAAAAGTTGTCGACAAAGGGGCAACACACAGTGAATTTTATTGGGCAAAACGCTTTCATGACTTTTATCGTTTCTGTTTGAAAAAATAACGGGTTTTTTTCCTTGACTAATCAAAAGACAGGAGTATAATTAGATACGGCAAAAAGGAGATATTTGTATGAAATTAGTAGTTTATGTCATGAACAAAACAGAGTTGCTGGAAGAATTCCTGTTGGAATTAAAAAAGAATAATATTAATGGTGCAACCATACTGAATTCCACTGGTATGGCACGCAAATTGATTCAAAGTGATGATATGGAATTTATTGGATCTTTAAAGAAACTATTTGAAAATCCAAGAAAAGAATCCAACGTCATTCTCATTGCTTTGAAAGATGAATTGGTGAAAACCGTATTCGAAATCGTTGACCATGTCTGCGGGGACTTAAGTGAACCTGATTCTGGAATCATCTTCACCTTACCGATCGACCAAATCAAAGGATGTAGTTGCTAATCGTGGAATTAACTGTACTATTATACTCTGGAATCATCATTGCCACTGGACTCTTATTCGGAAAAATTGCCAAATATCTGAAATTGCCCAATGTGACAGGATACTTGACGGGCGGTATTATTATCGGCCCTTCGATCTTAAACATTATTAAATCAGACGCAATCCCAGGTTTGGAATTGATATCGGTAGTAGCACTTGGTTTTATTGCATTCACCATCGGAAATGAATTGAAGTTTAGTTACTTTAAAAAAGTAGGAACAAAACCAATTGTAATTGCATTCTTTGAAGCAACATTCGGTGTATTATTGGTTTTAGCTGGATTACTTGCATATTTCATGATTACTGGATCTTTAAACAATGAACATTTACGTTTTTCCATTGTTCTCGCATCGATTGCGGCAGCGACTGCACCTGCGTCAACGATGATGGTCATTCGTCAATATAAAGCAAAAGGAAAACTGACGGAAACATTAATGGCAGTAGTAGCCATTGATGACTCAGTTGCAGTATTATTATTTGGAATTGGTATCGCGATTGCCAATGCAATTAATCCTGACGTTGTTCACGCTTCGGCTTTGATGCAAATTCTTTCTCCGGTGAAAGAAATCTTTATATCCATATTACTCGGTGGAGGAATGGGTGCTATTTTGGTACTTGCCACGAAATGGTTTACCGGGAGAGGAAATCGCATTAGCCTTGTCGTAATGTCTGTGTTTATCACAATCTATTTGACAGAACACTTCGGAGGATCCTCCATTTTAGGTTCTATGACGTTAGGTATGATCTTCGCTAACTTCTCCAAGAAAAACGAAGAAGTGAATGGATTGGTCTATTTTATTACGCCTCCGATTTACATCATGTTCTTTGTCTTATCAGGAGTGGAACTTCAAATCAATGTGTTACTGACAGTAGGAGTATTCGGAATAATTTACATGATTTTCCGCTTCGTTGGAAAATATCTTGGAGCTACAACGGGTTCCGTTATCACAAAACAGGAACCAAATGTTTCTAAATATCTAGGATTCTCATTGATACCTCAAGCCGGAGTCGCGATTGGACTTAGTTTGGTCGCAGCGCAAGTATTACCGGAAGAAATGGGGGCTCAGGTTCGTGCAATTATTTTGGCTTCCTCAGTCATTTATGGTTTGATTGGACCTGTTGTGACGAAATATACTTTGCGAAAAGCAGGAGAAATCACTATTAAAGGTTAAAGAAGTTGGTGACAACTTCTTTTTTATTTTCAAAATCTTCTGATTATGATACAATTCTACTGTAAAGGAACGGGTGATACAATGGAGTATATTAAGATTGGTAGAATCATGAATACAAAAGGTATTCGAGGGGAATTAAAGATTCAAACTCAAACAGATTTTCCAGAAGATCGGTTTGGCAAAGGAAATACAATTTATCTTTTCTTTCAGAATAAATATCTCCCATTTGAAGTCCTATCTTTCGCTCCTTATAAGAATCAGGATTTGTTGATATTAAAGGACCTTCAAGATATTAATCTTGTGGAGAAATATAAGGGTTGTGATATTTATGTTCCGAGTGATTCCGAAACAACATTGTATGAAGACGAGTATCATGTCAATGAGTTGTTGGATTTGGACGTTTATCAGAATAATACTTTGGTCGGAGTAGTTGCCAATGTCCTAAACTACCCAGCAGGAGATTATTTGGATGTTCTACAAGAATCAAGCAAGCATTCTCTAATTCCTTTTCGAGATGAATTTATCATCGAAGTGAATTTGGAAGAAGGGTTCATTGAGATTGTTGAGATGGAGGGACTACTATGAAAATTACGGTCCTTACTCTTTTTCCGGAAATGTTTCCACCGGTATTGGATAATTCTATTCTCAAACGAGCACAAGCGAATGATTTGATTACATTTGATTTCGTCAATTTCCGCGACTTTTCGACCAACAAACATATGACTGTAGATGATACTCCTTATGGTGGTGGCGCTGGAATGGTGTTATCGGTTGAACCAATATACCTCGCGCTTAAGAGTATTCCTAATCATGAAAATGCGTTAAAAGTTTTGCTGACACCACAAGGGAAGACCTTCACTCAATCAACCGCAAAAGAGTTGGTTTTAAAAGAACATATCATTTTCATCTGTGGACATTATGAAGGGTTTGATGAACGAGTGCGTTCTCTTGTCGATGTTGAGTTATCGATTGGAGATTTTGTTATGACCGGCGGCGAGATCGCTGCTATGGCAATGATTGATGCTATTTCCAGGTTAATCCCAGGGGTATTAGGGTCTAGTGAATCGTTTGAGCACGACTCTTTTTATGAGGATTCTTTGGACTATCCTCAATACACCAAACCACGAGAGTTTATGGGGATGAAAGTCCCAGATGTTCTTCTCAGTGGAAATCATCAAGAAATAGCCAAATGGCGTACTGAAATGAAGGAAAAGAGAACCAAGGAAAGACGCCCTGATTTATGGAAGAAATCACAATAAAAAACAATTGATTTTATTGTGCTACTATGATATAATACTTACCGCTGAAAAGAATTTATCTATCGCTATGTTCCGCTGAACTCCAAGAACATAGAACAAACAAAGGAGTTGACCAAAATGTCGCAGCAATTATTGAAAGAAGTCACTCAAGAATTTATCAGAGATGACATTCCGGAATTTCGTCCTGGAGATACCCTTCAGGTATCGATCAAAATCAAAGAAGGTAACCGTGAGCGTGTCCAAGTTTTTGAAGGTCTTTGCATCAAAAGACAAAACGGAGGCGTCGGAGAAACTTACACAGTAAGAAAGATTTCTTACGGTGTTGGTGTCGAAAAGACATTCCTTCTTCACTCACCGATGATTGAAAAAATCGAAGTGAAAAGAAGAGGTAAAGTTAGAAGAGCACACCTTGGTTACATCCGCGGACTTTCTGCAAAAGCATCAAGAATCAAAGAAAGACGATAAGAAACTGGGCTTGTATAAGCCCTTTTCTATTGAAAATGCCTTTTTTTGTCTTTTATGCCTGTAAATAAATGTAATTTTATTGCAAGTATTTGTTTTTAGTGATAAAATATTCACGACTAATATCTCAATAGAAGGGTATGATACTATGAGCAAAGCGACCATTTATAACGTGGCCTTGAAAGCAGGTGTTTCTTTAGCGACCGTCTCTAGAACACTGAATAATCCGGAAAAGGTCAAGAAGGAAACAAGAGATCGAGTCTTAAGAGTTATCGAAGAATTGGGCTATAAACCCAATGCTTTTGCCAAGGGTTTGGCTTCAAGACGTTCTACTTCAGTAGCTGTCATTGTTCCAGATATGTCTCGTTCCTCCATTGCCGAGTTGGTAAATGGTGTAGCAGTCGAAGCTAGAAAATATCAATACTCTTTAATTCTCTATGTTTTGAAAGATGAAAACAGAGGAGAAACAGAAATGTTAAAAGATGTCGTTGCTTCTCAAGCGGACGGTATTCTTTATATGAATGACGAAATTAACGAAGAACAATATGCGATGTTAAACACGATTCAAGAAGACTATAAAGTTCCAATCGTTCTCGCAAACACATTGTATCCATATGATAATAAATTAGTTACTGTATGTATCGATTACTTCAAAGCAGGATACGAAGCAACCAATAAATTGATTGCTGAAGGTAGAAAAAACATTTATATGTTAACGACTGCTCGCAAGTACATGGTAAATGATCTCAAAGAAGCCGGCTACATCAAAGCGATGAAAGACGCTGAATTAGAAACTAATATCATCCGTACTAGTGGAGATATCACTGTCAATACCGTTCATTTCAATGAATTATTCAAAGACTCAGGGAAGAAGATCGATGGTGTCATCGCTGTACGTGACTCGATTGCAGTATCCTTCATCAATACAATGATTGAAAAAGGCAAAAAGATTCCAAAAGACATTTCCGTCTTTGGTTTCCAAAATACCAAGTATGCTTCCTTGTCTCGTCCAAAATTGTCTTGTGTTGACATTCCAATTCTAGACATTGGTGCCAAGGCAATGGCGTTATTGAAAAAAGAGATCGATGGCGAACACATCGAACAAAAATTCAATGTATTGCATCACGATATCATTGAACGAGGAACAACAATTAAATAAACGTTGAATAAGACAGTAGAATCATTCGTTCTAACAATCAGAGATCCGATGTTTGGTGCAAATCGGAAGAGCCTTGGTTTGAAATACACTTAGGAGTTTGCCAATACGGCACGGTAAATCCGTTATCTTTTTGAGTGCACTATGTGAATTAAGGTGGTACCGCGGTTATGTAATCGTCCTTTTATAAAGGGCGATTTTTTTATTTTTTTGGAGGTGTTAAGATGAAATTATTTGAAGAACTAAAATGGCGTGGCTTGTTGTATCAAGTCACAGACGAAGCGTTAGAACAAAAGTTAGAAAACGAGAAACTAACATTCTATCTTGGAGCGGATCCTACCGCGGATAGTTTACATGTTGGTCATCTTTTGGCATACTTAGTCGCAAAACGTTTGATGGATCGGGGTCATCAACCGATTCTAGTAATCGGTGGTGGAACCGGTCTTGTCGGAGATCCAAGTTTTAAGAAATCCGAACGGCAATTATTGACAATCGAAGAGTCATTAAAAAACGCTGAGGGAATCACAAAACAAGTGAAGCGGTTATTGCCAACTGCTAAAATCGTGAACAACTATGATTGGATCTCTAGTTTAAATTCCATCGAGTTTTTACGCGATGTTGGAAAACACTTCAATGTAACCTATATGATGAATAAAGATTCTGTCAAATCAAGAATTGAAAATGGAATATCCTTTACCGAGTTCGCATACCAAATCCTTCAAGCATGGGATTTCGAATATCTTTTTGACCATTACAATTGCCAAATGCAAATCGGTGGACAGGATCAGTGGGGAAATATCACTTCTGGTTTGGAATTGATTCGAAAAATCCATACTATTGATGCACAAGCTTATGGTTTGACATTTCCATTGGTTACCAAGTCAGATGGAACCAAATTTGGTAAAACCGAATCAGGTACACTCTGGCTGGACAAAGACAGAACATCACCATATGAGTTTTACCAGTACTGGATCAATACGGCAGATGCAGATGTCATTCTAAGACTAAAACAATTTACTTTCCTATCTAAAACAGAAATCGATCGCTTGGAACAAGCGGTTGTAGAACACCCAGAAGAACGTAAAGCTCAAAAACTATTGGCGGAAGAATTAGTCCGTATTGTTCACGGGGAAGCAGAACTGAAAAAAGCAATTCATGTATCTCAAGCATTATTCTCTGGTGAAATTAAGGATTTGGATGTCGAAGAAATCGAAATGGGATTTAAACATCTTCCAGCAATTGAAACCAAAGAGGACTTACCTTTAATTGATGCTTTGGTTGCTTTGGAACTCGTTAAATCAAAACGTGAAGCAAGAGAGATGATTCAAAACAACGCAACGACAATCAACGGTACTAAGGTCACGGATTTGGATTTTGTGGTTTCTTCTGAAGACGCGTTCGGTGGAAAATATACGATCATCCGCAAAGGGAAAAAGCGTTACGCAATGATCAAACATAGTTAAAAAAAACTACGATGGAGACATCGTAGTTTTATTTTTTAAATATGAATTTGGAAATGAACTCTTTAATTGGTAGCGGCCTCGAAACCAAATATCCTTGATGTTCTTGGCAACCATATCTTTTCGCGAGATTTACTTGGTCGATATTCTCGGTTCCTTCGACGATAATGGTTAATCCGAGATTGGTTACGAGCTCCGCAATCATGTGAAATACCAATCCATCATCATCTTGAGGGTAGTCTTTAATGAAGACGCGATCGATCTTCACTTTATCCACATGAATATGCTTTAAGGATCCTAAGGCAGAGAAACCTTTTCCAAAGTCGTCAAGAGCCACAATAATCCCTTTTCGATGTAGGAATTCAATAATTTCATTGGTTTGAATCGTATTTTCCAAATAATTACTTTCCGTAATCTCAAAACAAAAGTGTCGAGTTGAGATTGGACTTGATTCAATCAGTTCGACAATCTCCTCCATAACAGGCTTGTTAAAGAAATCATAGGAGGTCATATTAACAGAAATACGGAAATTCTCAGGGAATCTCTCAACATAAGGCGATAGGTCCTTAATTACCTTCTCTACGACCATGCTGCTGAGAGAACGAATATAATAGGTTTTCTCAATTTTTGGGATAAATTCATTTGGTGGAATATTACCCAGTAATTCATTCTTCCAACGAAGTAACGCTTCTACGCCAACGACATTACCATTGCTAAGCGACATTTGGACTTGATAGTTCATAAAGAACTCATCATTTAAGAATCCATTCTCCAACTGTTGTGATATTTCATCATCCCTCAACAAATCCGCTGTCATTGGTGGCTTATGAACAAGATATTTCAAGTTTTCTGATTTTTTCAATGTTTCCATTGCGACGAAAGCATTATGTATTAAAGACATGAAGGTGTCGAGTGGTGAATTAATTTGATCCACAGAAATGAGATATTTCATACTTCGATGAATGGAATTATCTAAGGTAAACTGATTGATCACTCGACTGATGATATCAATCATGGATTCAATTGTTTCTTCGTCGGGATCGAGATCACAAAGCAGGAATAAATATCCCTTTCTAGGCGAGGCGACAAAGAACTTACTACCGATTTGGTCGACAAGATATTCTGCCAATTTCATTTGTATGTCAAAAGGATACGTACTTACATGGTCACTTGCGAAGTTAAGAAAGTCTCTTGTTCGTACAATAAATAACGTGGTAGAGCCAATAAACTTTGGTTGCTCCTGGAAAACATCTGCTAAAACATCCATTTGGCCACCATACTTCAAGTTTCCATTGTCATCAATTACTGTCTCGTAAGTACTTGTGACAGAAGAAGGAGGATCGGAATAAATACCTATAAAATGTCGAATGCTACCAGTAAATGTGGAGACAGACTTCAAAGTTAATTTGGATAGAATATATACTCCGTTTTTGTTCTTGTTCCAAATCAAATCATCAAAAACATACTCATTGTCTGATGTAGGAATAAAACGAGGTACTTCGTGAATCCCAATTAAATCTCTAGGACTCTTTCCCTTGATTTCGGGTAAAGTATAACCAAAAATCTCTTCAAATGTTTTGTTAACATAGGTAACATCCCGCTTAAAGTCAGTCATCAAAACAGCATCTTTGTTCGTGTTGGAAAGATACTTGTTTGCATTTAATAACACTTTGTCATCACTTCTTGTTTTTAAGACTGCACCAAAAACCACAAATGCAAGAATAATGATGAAATCGACGAGATAGATTACAATCGGATAACGTAGCAAAAAACTTCCGTGTTCGGCGATCATTTCATCGATGTGTGGATAACTATAAATTTGTAGGAAATCCTCGCTGGAAATCAAATGAACTGCCAAAGTTTCATCGATATGGATAGAGGTGAGTTGAACGGCTTCTTCATTGCATTCTTCACAACTCGAAATTTCAAGAATATACTCCTCAAGACTTGTATCATAAGATAAACGATAAAGGGTATTATTGCTATAAAGTCCAAGGTCCGAATTCGAGTGATCTTGTCCCAAATATGCACTAAATACGGATAAAATATGGTAGGCATCATAATTGACTACTAAGATTCCCATTCGAGTATTATTGCTATCAAAGAGGGGTACGATAAATCGGATGATTGGTTGATAAGGTGTTACAATTTCTCCGTCTCTCGTATATAAATCTAGGAATGATATATATAGTTGATCCGGTAACATGTTTATAGTGTCTTGAAAAAAATAAGAATCTGATTTATTTTCCAACTCATCATCTTCGAAAATACTCTGAACTCCATTTTGATTTGCGACATGAATGATTTCATCCCCATCCGTATTAATGAAACGGATGCTTAAGAATTCGACTTTGTTGGAAGCGATACGAACTAACATTTGTTGGGTTTCGTCTAAAGTGAAAGCTGTAGGGTCATTCATATACTCATCGAATTCGTTGGAATCCCGAATTACTTCCATATCTTGAAACGTATTAGATATCGAAGTTCGCAGAACATAGTCAATTAAGGATACTTCTTCTTGAGCAGAAGACTGTTGTTGAATAATAAGAGATTCTCGCTCGTTATTCATCGCAAAAAAATACCCACTTGTTGCTATAAAAAGTGTGGTCAGTAATAAAACAATTAATAGTCCGTAATGTGAAATCAATGTTTTTAGATTGGTTCTGCGAATCTCTCTTTCATTCATTTCTAATGATCCCCTATGTCCATATCATTTTCAACAATATTATAGCATAATTCAGATGGTATAGTAAAACAGAATATATAAGACCATGTTTTTAGGCATGGTCTTGGTTTCATTATTGTTGATGTAAATAACGCTTTTGGTAGATGATTCGCAAGGAATTCAGGACACAAAGAATTGCGACACCAACATCAGCGAAGATGGATAACCACATCCACATAATACCGATTGTGGAGAGTAGTAGAAACGCAATTTTAATGGTTAAACTAAACAAGATATTTTCAAAAGAAACACGTTTTGTTTTCTCGGCGATTTTTATCGCTTTTTGTAAAAGACGAATATCATTATTGATGATGATAACGTCCGAAACTTCGATTGCCAGATCAGTAGCGGAACCCAATGAAACACCAATATCTGCATTCTTTAATAGCGGAGCGTCATTGATGCCATCACCAACAAATAAAGACACTGAGTTCGTTCTAATTTCGTTGAACTTTTCCAGCTTTTGTTCAGGTAATAGTTCTGCGTAGTATTCCACTCCGCCAAGTTGCATCGCGATGTCTCTTGCGGAAGTTTCATTATCTCCGGTTAACATTACGGTATCGTAATTTTTAGTAAAATCACGGATTGTTTCCATGGAAGTTTCTTTTAGTTCGTCTTTGACAATAATGTAACCAATAAATTCTTTGTCAAGGGCTACAAATGTATATGAACCAACTTCTAGTTTTTCGACATCCACATTAATGTTGTTTTTTTCTAAAAAAGATCTACTTCCGGCCAACAATACTTGTTTATTCAATATTCCAGAAATACCATATCCGGGAATTTCTTTAATATTTTTAACAGTCTCGATAGGTGCAGTGTTATACTCCACAATTGCTTTCGCTATTGGATGGTTAGAGAAATGTTCTACGGAAGCAGCTAAACGTAATGCTTCTGGATTGCTTACGTGTTTTACGAAGAAATCACCATATGTCAAAGTCCCTGTTTTATCAAGAGCGATTGTTTCTACTTCTGTAATCAAATGCAAGTATTGAGATCCTTTGAAAAGAATTCCATTTTTCGCAGCGGTTCCAATTCCGGCATAATAGGAAAGTGGAACAGATAATACCAAAGAACATGGACAAGAGATCACTAAAAAGATTGCTGCACGATAAATATATCCATCGTCAGTAGTGACATTAGTTGGATCAAAAATGACACCATATAGTACCAATAATAATGCAAGACCTACAACGATAGGGGTATATACTTTTGCGAATTTACTAATAAACATTTCTCGTTTTGACTTGGAATTTGTAGAATTCTCGATTAAATCAATAATCTTGGCCAATGTCGAGTTTTTATACTCTCTGGTAACTTGTAGGTGGATAACATCACCAACATTGATGTTTCCGCTTAATACTTCGTCGCCGACATCGACAGTTCGAAGTTTTGCTTCTCCGGTTAACTCAGATGTGTTCAAAGAAGTAGAACCTGATTTGACGATTCCGTCGACTGGAATTCGTTCTCCATTTTTAATGACGAGTTCGTCGCCAACTTCGATTAATGCAGGATCACGTACAACCACTTTGCCATTTACCAGTACATTGGCATATTCCACTTTTAAGTCAACCAAAGCTGAGATTTCATTTTTGGAATGTGCCACTGCCCGATTCTGTAAGTATTCTCCAAAGGAGTACAAAATGACAACAGCTACACTCTCTTCGTATTTTCCAATGAACATTGCCGCAAAAGTGGCAATAATCATCAAAGTATTCTCATTAAATATATCGAATTTCTTGATTCCCTTTAGTTGTTGAATTATTAACTTAGATATCAAAAGAAGATATCCGATCCAGTAAAAAATACTCTTCCAAGGATCGACTAATTGAGTTAAGTGTGTTCCGAATATCGAATTGATAAATGGAAAAATACGAAAGCCGAAAAAAGTTATTGTAATCAATAACATTCCTGCTAAAACAAATTTATATTCTTGAAAGAAATTGACTTTCTTGATAACGACCTTATCTTCATAGTAATGTGTGATGATATTGTCTTCCAAAACATCGACAATTTCTTTGATTTCTTTCAGTGCTTTTTCTTCATTATAATCTTCAGTAAAATCTACGAGTAGTATTTGCTTTGCATAATTGAAGGATGCACTGTTTACATAAGGCAAACGACTAGTTCTTCGTTCAACCTTGGAAATGCAATTCGAACATGTTAAGTTCTCCATTGCAATCTTTCGAACCATAGTAAGACCCACTCTTCTTAATACTAACGCTAACTATATATTATACTTTATATTGGCGCATTGTCAAATGAACACTCAAAATAAACACGATTTAATTTAATTCAAAAAAACTCTAATCTATGATAAAATATTAGAGAAGGAAAGTGATAAAAATGAACTGGTTGGAAATCGCCAAGAATTATGAAGAAGAATTTGTTGAGTTGACAAGAAAATTGCTCCAAATTCCTACAGTATTAGAGAAATATGACCCTGAAAATATCGATGAACCATTTGGCCCAGAAATCCGTCAAGCCTTGGATTTTATGTTGGAACTTGGAAAGCAAGATGGATTTATCGTAAAGAATATTGATAACTATGCAGGACATATCGAATTTGGTCAAGGAGAAGAAGTCTTAGGTATCCTTGGTCATTTGGATGTTGTTCCTGCCGGAGGGAAATGGGATAATCCACCATTCTCTGCTACGATTAAAGATGGAAAAATTTTTGCAAGAGGAGCAATGGATGATAAAGGTCCTACGATTGCAGCTTATATTGCTTTAAAGATGATCAAGGATCAAGGTATCAAACTTAACAAAACTGTTCGTTTGATTCTTGGTTGTGACGAAGAAACAGGTATGCGAGGAGTGTTGCGCTACCTAGAAAAAGAAAAAATGCCAGATATTGGATTTGCACCGGATGCAGAATTCCCGTTGATTTATGCTGAAAAGGGGATCTACACGTACAATTTTGTCGGTGATCAAACTGATGAACTTGTGGAATCCATGACTGCTGGTGAACGGTACAACGTTGTTCCGGATGAATGCATTGTTGTGTTAAAAAAAGAGTTATCCAAAGAGTTTGATTCCTACTGTAAAGAAAATGACTATGTTGGAAAAATAGATGGTAATACATACACAATCTATGGCAAGAATGCACACGGGGCAATGCCTTTCTTGGGTGTCAATGCCATCAGTTTAATGACAGGATTCTTAAAACAATACACAAATGCTCCATTTATCCATTTCATAGACAAATATTTAGCGTTTGATCATTATGGAAATAAGATGGGTCTATCCTGCTTTGACAAAGAAATGAAAGAATTGACGAATAATCTTGGGTGGATAAGATTCAATAATGGGAAAGTCAATATAGGATGTAATATCCGCTATCCTAGAAACTATGATTTCAACGCAGGTGAAATCAAGATGAAAGAGATTGCTGGTAAATATGAGTTATCTTATGTTTTGGATAAGAACTCTATTCCTCATTATGTTTCTCCTCAAGATCCATTGATTCAAATCCTTTTGGAATCCTATCAAAAATATAGCAAAGATACGACAACCGAGATATTTACAATCGGTGGCGGGACATATGCGAGACAACTAAAGAAAGCAGTTGCTTTTGGGGCAATGTTCCCGGGAGATGAAGAATTAGCACATCAACCTAATGAATTTCTTGATATCAAGAAGATGCTTGTCGCAATTGCGATTTACGCGGAGAGCATCGAACGCCTAGCCGGAGTTTGAAATGCGTCTTCGCAATGTGAAACACGCGAAAGAAACACTGAATTCGCATCCTAATATCTTAATCGCAAATCCAAAGAACCACAGGGGCGAATGGAGTAAAGTGTTCGGACATGTTGCGCCAATTCATGTCGAGATTGGTTGTGGAAAAGGAAAGTTTATCGTTGAGTCCGCAAAAAACAATCCCAGTATCAACTACATTGGCATTGAGAAATTTGATTCTGTAATTATCAGAGCTTTGGAGAAACTTATTGAAGATCCACTTCCAAATGTACGTTTGATTCGAATGGACGCTGAAGAAATCGAGAGTGTATTCGATGTTCAAGAGATTTCTTGTATCTATTTGAACTTCTCCGATCCCTGGCCGAAAAAACGAGCCGCTAAACGCCGTTTGACGAGCGATCGTTTTCTGGATAGATATCAAACTGTTTTAAAACGCAACTCCAACATTCAAATGAAAACTGACAATTTTTCGTTGTTTCAATTTTCTATGATGGAGTTCGTGAAGCATGAATCTTACACCATCAATACAATAAGTTTAGATTTATATAAACATTTACCCGATGACAATATACAAACCGAATTCGAAGAGAAATTTGTCGGACTTGGGAATCGCATTTTCTATCTGAACGTCTTATACAAAGGAGACAACAAATGAAAAAATACTATAAGGATCTCGTATCGCTACCAGGTGTAGCTTCTCACGAAAAATATGTGAGAGAATATATGCGTGAACATCTAGCACCAATCGCTGAAGAAATCGTTCAAGACAACCTTGGTTCCATCTTTGGTGGAATCAACATCGATAAGGATGGCCCAACGGTAATGCTTGCGGGTCATATGGATGAAGTCGGTGCGATGGTAGAAGAAATCACTTCAAAAGGTTTAATCAAAATGCTTTCGATTGGATCGATTTCTCCTACAGTTATGATTTCCCAACATATGGATGTTATTCTAGATGATGGAACGACAGTGCCTGGTGTGGTTGGCGCGAAACCTCCACATTTGTTGCGAGATAAAAGTACCCAGCAAGTATCCAGTTTCGATGATTTCTTTCTCGATATAGGTGCCGATGACTATCAGCACGCTCTCGATCTTGGAGTGAAAATCGGACAGATGATTGTGTTCCGTAACGATTACACTGAATCTGCAGACGGAAAGAAGATATTCTCCAAAGCATGGGATGACCGTTTTGGATGTGCTATGTCACTAGACATTTTTGAAAGTGTTAAGAAAGAAGAGTTACCATGTCGTTTCTATGCGGGTGCCAATGTACAAGAAGAAGTGGGACTCCGTGGCGCGACAACATCATCCTTTAAAATTAAGCCAGACTTGTTCATCGCAGTCGATTGTTCTCCTTGTCAGGATACGTTCGCAGATACTAAAGTCGGTGGTACTTTGGGAGATGGGTTCTTAGTGCGTTTCTACGATCCACGTGCCATCTTACATCAAGGGATGAAACAATTCATTGAAGAAACAGCATTAGCAAACAACATTAAATTTCAATACTATAAATCCATGGGAGGAACTGACGCAGCCGCTGTGCAGTTATCTAGAGAAGGGGTTTTGGTATGTACAATTGGAATGCCTGCACGTTACATTCATTCCACAACATCAATCATCCACAAAGATGATTACGAAGCAGTCAGAGATGTAATTCTGGCTATGCTAAAACAAATCGATTTCAAAAAGATCAACGAAATCAAACAAAACGGCTGATCTTTCGAAATAAATAAAAACTTGTGAGACCACAAAAGTGGCTTGGAAAGGAAAAGAGAATGAAAGAAGTAAAACCGATGTCACGACGCGATCGAATCCGTGAGATGACAATCACAGCCATGTTTATTGCAATTATTGCAGTAATGGCATTTACACCAATTGGGTTTATAACCATTTTTGCTGTAGCAGCGACCCTAATTCATATTCCAGTTTTGATTGGGGGAGCAGTACTTGGTAGAAGAACAGGAATTATCCTTGGTCTAGCTTTTGGAGTTGTATCTTTAATCAGAGGAGCAACATCCGCAGACCTAAACTTTGTATTTGTATTTCCTTGGGTATCGATTCTACCAAGATTTATATTTGGTTTACTGATATACGATGTCTATCAGTTAACTTTGAAGCTGGTGAAGAAACGTATCCTTGCTTTGGTAATTAGTTTCTTCGTATTATCCATGCTGCATTCGATAATGGTATTGCCATTAATGGTGAGTGCCTTCCCGATTATTGTAAACAGTTCTACCTTAAGTCTTAAGGTTGGAGATGCTCTCGCCTTTATATCAGAAACAAATACACTTTCAATAGCAATGAAAGTGATTTGGGGAGTTTTGATTTCTAATAGCATTTTAGAAGCTGTTCTTGCCGCAACAGTTGGTGCAATTGTTGCCGATCGTTTGATTCAATACTTGAAATTTAACCAATCTTATACAGTTAGTGAGTGAGTAATGTGAAGACAGTTATCGATATCGGGAATACGACCATAGCTATTGGTTTGTCAAAAGACGGAAAATCAATCGATAAGGTCTACCGACTCAACACAGAAAAGAATCGTTCTTATGACGAGTATAGTCTTTTATTAAAAGACTTTTTACCTTCTTGTGAACGTGTAATAATTTCATCCGTGGTTCCAGAGCTTAACGAAGTATTTCGGGAGTATTTTGAGAATCGCTATGAGATTACCCCTTTGTTCTTAGGACAAGGAGTAAAAACAGGAATTCAAATTTTATCAGATAATCCCAAGGAAGTTGGCGCTGACTTAATCGGGAATACCGTAGCCGCAACCACACTCTATGATGAGACTTGTCTCATTATCGATTTAGGTACCGCTACGACATTTACTTATATTGAGAAGAAAGCACTAAAAGGGGTCATTATTTCGACAGGATTGACCACTAGTAAAGATGCTTTGATTAATAAAGCCTCTTTATTACCACAAATTGAGTTGATTCCTCCTAAAAAACTATTAGGAACCAATTCAGCTGATTGTATCAAATCCGGTTTGCTTTATGGCCATGCTTCTATGATCGACGGAATGATCAAGCGTGTTAAAGATGATGTACAAAATCCTGACTTGACTGTTGTACTCACAGGTGGCCACGCAAAAATCATTTATCCACTCACCAATGAAAAGATGATTAAGGATGAAACATTAATCTTAAAGGGACTCCTAATTTTACTGGAAAAGAATTCCGCAGAATGAGTTTGTAAAAATGCACATGATTTGTGCATTTTTTTCATTCATGTGGTACAATAAAATAACAACATACGGTGGTGAAAACAATGAAGAAACTATTATTGATCGATGCGAGTAATCTGCTGTTTCGATCTTATTATGCTACGGCATATACAGGGAATCTCATGCAAAACAAAGATGGACTCTATACCAATGGAATCTATGGTTTTGCGCATGCAATGATTAAATTGCTTTCCGATGGATATACACATGTTTTGGTTGCCTTGGATCCAGGTGGGAAGACGCATCGACATGTGGACTACCCGGAATACAAAGGAACAAGAAGTGATACGCCACCTGAATTAATTATGCAATTTCCGTTGATGGAAGAATATTTGGATGCTCTTGGTGTCTATTATTATAAGCAAGAATTCTATGAAGCAGATGATATTATAGGTTACGCCGTCAATCATTTTAAACAAGAATTTGACCAAATTACCATTTACAGCAATGACCACGACTTAATGCAATTACTAGATCAAAACGTGAATCAAATTGTCTCTCGCAAAGGGCTAAAAGAAATCGAAGTCTTTACACCGGAATACTTAGTAGAAAAACTAGGAGTGAAACCGGAACAAATCACTGACTATAAAGGGCTTGTCGGAGATACATCCGACAATATCCCTGGTGTACCTGGAATTGGACCAAAAACCGCCAGCAAACTATTAAGTGAATACCAAACAATTGAAAATTTATTGGAACATGTCGATGACTTATCAGGAAAACTGAAAGAACGCATTGCAGAAAACAAAGACATCGCAGAATTCTCCAAAAAACTAGCGACGATCATCACCGATTTCGATAGTGAGATAGAGTTGGAAAAGACGGAGTATAAAGGCTTTAATCGAGAGGATCTTACTGCTTTTTATCAAAAGATGAATTTCTATTCTTTCATCAAGAACTTAGGCACCAAAATTGAAACCAAACCAAGTGACTATGTTGTAATCAAAAAACCAGAAGAAATTAAAGTGATTCTATCAAATCATAGTTATCTGCATTTAGAATTGTTTGGCTCTAACTATCATAATGCTATCCCTTTAGGATTTGGAGCGATATTCTCAGAAGTCCCATATTTCATACCGTTTGACATCGCCATTTCCAGTAAAGCTTTTATTCATTTCTTGGAATCCGATACATACAAAAAATCTGTCTATGACCTCAAAGCAATGAAGGTCCATTTGCTATGGAATAATATTCATATCAAGGGGTTTGAATATGACCTTCTTTTAGCCGCCTATTTAAATAGTTCTTCTGTGAATCAAGAAGAGTTTCGAGAAGTAGTTGAGTTATATGGATATCACGATGTACAATTTGATCAACAAGTGTATGACAAAGGCGCGAAATATCATGTTCCCGAAGAATCCATCTACATCCCTCATATCATTCAAAAGGTAAAAGCGATTGAGGCTACCAAAGAGGAAGCACTTCAAAAAATCAAAGAATTCGAACAAGAATATCTTTTGAATGAAGTTGAAATTCCGATGGCTTCTTTACTAGCTGACATGGAGTTTCAAGGAATCACAATTGATCAAAATAATTTAGAAGAGTTTGGATCCGATTTGCAAACTAAAATATCCGAATCCGAGCAATTAATCTATGATTTAGCTGGAGAAGAATTCAACATCAATAGTCCGAAGCAACTAGGGGAAATACTCTTCGAGAAAATGGGGCTACCATCCTATAAGAAAACAAAAACGGGATATTCTACCGATATTTCCGTATTAAGTAAATTGACAGGATTCAGTCCGATTATTGATGCAATCATAGGTTATCGTACCTATACCAAATTGTTCAGTACTTATTACGAAGGGTTCAAACAGGCGCTTCTATTGAAAGAAGATTCGAAAATTCACACCATGTACCAGCAGGCATTAACAAAAACTGGACGTCTATCTTCCAAAGATCCGAATCTGCAAAATATCCCAGTGAGAAACGAAGATGGACGCGTAATTCGAAAAGTATTTGTTCCTTCGAAAGGGAATGTTCTATTATCCTTTGACTATTCTCAAATCGAACTTCGAGTTTTGGCGGAAATGGGAGATGTCAAAAACTTGAAAACCGCATTTCAAAACGATATCGATGTTCATGAAGCAACTGGTAAATTGATTTTTAAAAAAGACAGCATCGATCGTATGGAAAGATCCATAGCCAAAGCAATCAACTTCAGTATCATTTACGGAAAAACACCTTGGGGACTTTCTGAAGATCTCAATATTCCTTTGAATAAAGCGAAGGAATTTATCGACAACTATTATGAAAACTATCCAGAAATCTTAGAGATGATGGAAGAAAACGAAACGTTTGCTAAAGATAACGGATATGTCAAAACAAAATTTAATCGAGTCGTATACATCGATGAAATTCTTTCCAAAAACTATCAAACAAGACAATTTGGGAAGAGAATCGCTATGAACGCACCAATTCAAGGGACTGCAGCTGATATCCTTAAAATCGCGATGGTCAAAATCAAGCAAACATTTGAAGAAAAACACATTCAATCACGTATGATTTTGCAAATTCATGATGAAATTGTATTAGATGTAGAACCGCAAGAAGAAGAAATCGTTACTCAAATTGTGAAAGATACGATGGAACACGCAGTCGATTTCAAAACAAAATTGGTCGCGAATTATGCGACAGGAGATAATCTATACGAGGTGAAGTAATGCCAGAACTTCCAGAAGTGGAAACCGTAAGACAGACGTTAAAAGGTTTGGTCGTAGGAAAAAAAGTCACGAATGTAATCATTCACTATGATAAAATCATTTCTCCTTTGTCGATTTCCATGTTTAAACAAATGTTGATTGGTCAAACCATAAGAGATATTCGAAGACATGCTAAATATCTCTTCTTTGATTTTGATACGACAACCATGGTCAGTCATTTGCGAATGGAAGGCAAATACTATTTGCGTCAATCTTTAGAAGAGGCAACCAAACATGAGCATATCCTGTTTGAACTCGATCACAAAGAGTACCTTTGTTATCACGACGTACGCAAATTTGGAACCATGGATTTGGTTCCTTTAGGTCAGGAGAGACAACTTCCAAGTGTCGCCGATTTGGGAAAAGAAGGCAATGATCCTCATTGGACAAAAGAAGAATTACATGACTTGATTCGTTCTTCTAAACGCCCAATCAAGGCGATTCTACTAGATCAGCATATCATTTCCGGTTTAGGAAATATCTATGTAGATGAGACCTTATTTCGAGCAAAAATCAACCCCAATACGTTGGGATCAAAGTTGACCATTTATCAAGCAAAAAGAATTCTTGATGCCGCCTCCATTGTTTTGGACAAAGCGATAGGACTAGGAGGTACCACCATCCGTACTTATCACTCTAATATAGGTGTTGATGGAAGATTTCAAAATGAATTATTGGTCCATACATTTGCTGGAAAACCATGCAAGATTTGTGGTGACACAATCCAAAAAATCAAAGTTGGAGGACGGGGTACCTACTATTGTCCAACTTGCCAAAGAGATGATTCACCATTGATTATAGGATTGACCGGAGGAATTGCCAGTGGGAAGTCCTTCGTATCGGATTGGTTTCAAAAACGCAAGATAACGGTCTTAGACGCAGACAAGATTTATAAAAATCTATTAAAAACAAATAAAATCATGTATAATGAGATTGTGCAAAATTTTGGACAAGAAATTGTCAAAGACAATGAAATCGATCGCAGACGATTGGGAGAAATCATTTTTCATGATAAAACCAAACGCGAGGTGCTCAATCAAATTACTCACCCATTCGTATTGGAAGAGATGAACCAACAAATTGAAGTCTTGAAAAAGAAAAAAAGACAACTGATTGTATTGGATATTCCATTGTTGTTTGAAGCAAACCTGGAATACATGGTTAATCTTATTCTTTTGGTCTATGTTGATTTGCAAACACAAATCAAACGGTTAATGATTCGAGATCATATCGATGAATCTGAAGCGCTTCAAAAAATACATGCACAAATGGACTTGAATGAAAAGAGAGCGTTGGCAGATATTGTTGTCGATAATTCCAATTCTGTGTCTGAAACAATTCAACAATTACAAATCATTTATCAACAATTAAGGAGGAAATAACATGTCAATCAGAGGATTCTTTTCGCCCAGTTGCGAAACCAGAGAACTGCATGTCGATTCCGAATTGCGGACTCATTATTACCGCAATAATTTTAAGCAAGTCGTCGAAGGCTTAAAGAAGTTGGCAGAGAGAAACAATATGGCTCTAAAAGATGTCAATGAGATTCATAAAGAAGTCTATTTAATTGGAAATGGATTTGACAGTATTGTTACAGTCAGTCAAATCACTCCCATTGAAGCTGGTGTTGACATCAAACTAAACTTCTTTTCGGCTATGGGATTTGGTCGTCCCAAAAAGAAAGTCGTGAAGTTTTACAAAGAATTAGGTGAGATTTTAAACTTCAAGGGAATATCGCTACACCCATAAGGAGAAGCATTTGGAAACAATCAGAAGAAGCGATGCGTTTGTCGTTTCCGGTGAAGGCTTCTGTTCCTCCATTGATTATCAAGTATTGACCCTATTGTATCAACCAATCATCGGTGATTCCGCATACACTCTGTATTTGACGCTGATGAACTTAATGGATCGACAATCCTTGATTTCGGAAGAATACTTACATGCCGACCTAGAATCACTACTTAATCGCAAATTGGATTTTATTGAAAAGGATCGTTATAAACTAGAAGCCATCGGACTGTTGGTGACTTTTTTCGCTGGTGATAGTTTCACCTACGAAATCAAATTACCACTTTCTGCAAAAGGGTTTGTCAATGATGGTATTCTAGGACAATATTTGATTACTGCAATCACAAAGAAACGATTCAAAAAAATCCTAAAAGTTTTCAAAATTTCTGAACCGAATAAAAAGCAGAAATATAATATATCCAAAGCTTTTAACGAAGTGTTTCCTTCGATTGGAAGCGAGGAAGATGTCTATGAGTCTAATTTATTAGCCACAGATAAGAATCGATTAATATCGTTGAATGAATATGATTTCAATTGGCGTTTGTTTCAAGAAAGTCTTCCGGATGGAATGGTTGCGACTGACGATTTAACAGAAGCAATTAAACGCAAAGTAGAAAGTCTTTCTTACGTGTATGGGCTCGATGAATTGCAGATGAAGGATGTATTGTTGAAATCTTTGGATGAAAACAATCATGTCAATATCGTCAGTCTCTCGAAAAATGCTCGATATGAATTTGAAACAATCGAACAAACACAAGAAAAACAAAAAACTCCTGAGACCCCAGTAGAAAGAAACAATCCTGCAGACCCAGTAGAGTTCTTCAAAAATGTATCTCCGATTCAAGTACTCGAAGAAATGGGAGAAGGAATGGTTTCTTCAGCGGATCTTCGTACAGTGGAGCGTTTGATTGAAGAAGTGGGACTAAACCCATCTGTTGTCAATGTTTTAATTGCCTATATCGCAAAAACCAAAGATGGAGTTTTACCTGGTTATACCTATTTCCAAAAAGTTGGAATGTCTTGGAAACGCAATCAAATTAACACGGTCGAACTTGCGATGGATTATGTCAAGCATTTGGAAGCTGCAAGAAATAATCCGAAGAATACATATAATAGTAAAAACAAACCAAAAGATGTCGAAGTCGATTGGTTAGAAGATTATATCAATAACATGGAAGATAGGTGATCATCATGAAGAAGATCAACGACTTTCTGCCAAGAACAGAATCCGTCGATTATGATGAAATTATCGACCGCTTCATGGCAGATCCAATCGTGAGTGATTTCATCATTAAAAATGACCTCACCAACGATACGATCAAAGAAGGCATTAATGATATCCTTACCTTTATGGATGAAAAGGAAAAATGTAATCATTGTAAAGGCCTTTTTGAATGTAAACTGAATACGACAGGATATTGGCCTCGTTTGGCTTTGTATAATGGCAGCATTCAGCTCCAATACGAGAAATGTCAATATAATAAAGGCGATGAATCTGCTAAGAACATCGACGCCTTTTATGTGCCAAAGAAAATCTTCCAAGCGAGTTTGGATGATTTTGACATGCTTGGACAAGTTCGCAAAGAAATCCATCGATACATGATGAGTTTCATTAAGCAGTACAATAAAGACACCTACGTCAAAGGAATGTACATCAGCGGCCCTTATGGAACCGGAAAAACATATATTCTTGCGACCCTAGCAAATGAACTCGCAAAAAAAGGTTCACATATAACATTTGCATATTATCCAGATTTAGTTCGCGAACTCAAATCATCGATTGGTAGTGAGAACTTTGAAGATAAAATCGAAGCACTCAAGAAAACAGAAATCTTGTTTTTAGATGATATCGGTGGCGAAAGTCCGAATGCATTTATTCGGGATGAGGTCTTGGGACCAATTCTTCAATATCGATTATTGGATCAAAAACCAACCTTCTTCTCATCCAACTTGAAGTCCAAGGTTTTGATCGACGCTATGTCTAAGGATAGCTCTACTTTAGAGAAAACAAAGTCACTTCGAATCGTGGAACGGATTCGCGCATTAACCGAAGAATTTGAATTAACTGAAAAACCTCATATTTCTTGACATCTCAAAAAAAACAGATATAATATGTACTATAAAGACGAAGAAGAGGACATGAAATTCCTGTTTCAATCTCCAAGCGAGTTCGGATTGGTGTGAGCCGAACAGAGAGAACGGAAGATTACCACCTCGGAGTTGGTTCTAGAAAGAAACCCGTACCAGGCGTTAACGGATGGAGTGCTTATCGAAAGATAAGAAGTAAGGTGGTACCGCGATTTTGATCGTCCTTTTTTAGGACGATTTTTTATTTATAAGGAGGATTATTATGATTATCAATTTACCAGGAGGAAATCAACGCGAATTCGATTCCGAAAAATCATTGTTTGATATCGCAAATGAGATTTCCCCATCATTAAAAAAACGTTCCATCGTTGCTAGATTAAATGGCAAACTTGTGGATATGGATACAGTCGTTACGACCGACTCATCGGTTGAATTTATCACGACGGATGATCCGGAAGCATTGGAAGTCTTAAGACACTCTTCTGCTCATTTGTTGGCAGAAGCAATTAAGACTCTTTATCCGCATGCTCATTTCGGTGTTGGTCCCGTGATTGAAGATGGATTCTATTATGACATCGATTTGGGAGAGGATATTTTAAGCGAGAAAGACCTTCCAATCATCGAAAAAGAAATGGCGAAGATTGCGTCTCAAAACAGTAAAATTGAGCGTGAAGTTGTTTCCAAGGAACAAGCTTTAGAGTTGTTCAAAGATGACCCATATAAAGTGGAATTGATCAATGAGTTACCAGAATCAGAAGAGATTTCCATCTATAAACAAGCCCACTTCACAGATTTGTGTCGGGGTCCTCATTTACCGGGAACAAAATGGATCAAGAATTTTAAGTTACTCAGTTTAGCAGGTGCATATTGGCGTGGAAATTCTGATAACGTTCAATTAACAAGAGTCTATGGAACTGCTTTTTTCACGAAAGAAGAATTGGACGAACACTTGAATTTATTGGAGGAACGCAAAAAACGCGATCACCGTAAATTAGGAAAACAACTCGATTTGTTCATGCTGAGCGAGTATGGACCTGGATTCCCATTCTGGCTTCCAAACGGTATGATTCTTCGCCGTGAATTGGAATCTTTCTGGTATGATGTCCACTTAAAAGAAGGATATAAACTGATCCAAACTCCTATCATGTTAAACAAGGAACTATGGGAGATTTCCGGTCACTGGGCAAACTACCGAGAAAACATGTATACTTCCACAATTGATGATATGGAATTTGCTATTAAACCGATGAACTGCCCAGGGGGAATGTTAGTCTACAAAAGAGACATTCATTCTTACAAAGACTTCCCACTAAAAGTCGGAGAGTTGGGGTTGGTTCACCGTCACGAAGCGAGTGGTGCTTTGAATGGATTGTTCCGAGTTAGAAACTTCACCCAAGATGATGCTCATATCTTTATGACAGAAGATATGATTGTCCAAGAAATCCGTGAATTGGTGCGTTTGTTTGATTACATGTACAAAGTATTCAATTTAGAATATCATATTGAATTATCGACTAGACCGGAAGATAAATTTATTGGAAAAGTAGAAACTTGGGATCGAGCTGAGAAGGCCTTAGCCGATGCTTTGGAATCGATGGGTCAAGATTATAAACTCAATCCTGGAGATGGAGCATTCTATGGACCAAAACTAGATTTCAAATTGAAAGATTCCATGAAGAGGATTTGGCAATGTGGTACGATTCAATTGGATATGAATTTACCAGAACGTTTTGATTTAACTTATATCGATTCCAATGGGGAAAAACAACGTCCGGTTATGTTGCATCGGGCATTGTATGGATCCATTGAACGTTTTATCGGTATCCTAATTGAACATTATGCAGGAGCTTTCCCAACATGGATTTCTCCAGTACAGGTGAAAGTCATTCCAGTCAATAATGAGTATCATTTGGAGTATGCGAAAACATTGGTCGGAGAATTGAAAGATCAGGGTATTCGAGTTGAAATCGATGAACGAGATGAAAAACTTGGCTACAAGATTAGAGAAGCTCAAACCAAAAAGATTCCATACCAATTGGTCATTGGAGATAAAGAAGTGGAAAGCGGACAAGTCAATTATCGTCGCTATGGCGAACAGAATCAAGTTGCCGTACCTACCTATGAATTTATCGAAATGATTTTGGCTGAAATCAAAGAAAAGAAGTAGTAATAAACAAAAGAAAAGACTTGATTTTTTGGATCAAGTCTTATTTTTTTTGCCACGATTCGATTGTTGGAATATCTGGGTCGATGTAAATCGTTTTTTGATTAGTAAATGTCACATAAGAACCTAGCATTCCAGGAACTTTTTTGATGTTGCGAATTCTCGTGTAATCTACTGGTACAGAACTGGAATGACGACTTTTCGAATAGTACGCAGCCAGCTGCGCCGCCATCCGAATGGTTGGTTCCGTTAATTCCTCTTCTACCCAGACAATTACATGAGAACCAGTTTGTTCTTTCACATGAAACCACCAATGATTTTTATGGGCGTATTTATGAGTCAAATAGTTGTTTTGTATGTTGTTTTTACCAACCAAAATACGGTTACCGAATTCATCGCTATAAGTATCATAGTTGGGGCGATGCTTTTTGTTATCGGATTTTCGTTTCGGTAAATAGTTATTTTGAATCAATTCTTCTTGAATTTCGTTTAGATCATTGAGTGACTGAGTCGTCTCAATTTGATCCAGTAATTCTTGAAAGTAGTTAATTTCACGTTTGGTAATCACCATTTGTTCTTCGACAAAACCAACGGCAGTCTTTTGTTTCTTGTATTTTGTATAATACTTATTTGCATTCTGAATCGGTGTCAACAATCGATCCAACTCAATTTCTACTTCGCTTTCTAGTTCATATGCAAAGCCTTTGAAAGATGCGTCACCGCGATTAATTTTATGTTGATTTGCGATCAAAGTGTCTCCTTTGATTCGCCAAATATCGTTGTCTAACGCTTGTCTCAAGTCGACCGATAGTTTTTCTAATTTATTCTTTTTTCGTTTGTATTCTCGTTTGACAAACTGATATAAATATTTATGGATTTGCTTGACTCGTTCCAAAGCAGAAGCTTCCGTAAAGTAGAAGTCGATCAATGTGGAAAGTGTATCAAAATATTTCTTGTTTTTATCGAAAATATCGCTGTAATAATAATCGGTTTTTTCTCCGAAACAAATGGTTGGCTGGATAGGTAATTCCATTGTTTTTTGATAAGCTTCTATCAAAGGCTTCGACTCCTTTTTTGCTTTGAGGAAAACTACATTCGCAAACAGGGGAGATATTCCTTTGATTCTGTCCACCATTTCCTTGTAGGACGGTTCTGTTTGAAAGAACTGTTCGATTGCTTGATACTCGGTTGGTGGGAGTTTATCATCTTGAGGTGTCTCATAGGTAATTCCATTCGCAATTGTTCGATCAGAGCTGTCAAACGGTGAGACGTGTTTGTAGGCATTCAAGATGTGTCGCTCCGGGTCCAAAAGAATTAAATTCGTATAACGACTAAACATTTCATAAATTAGATACAGCCGAACCTTATCGCCAATCTCATTTGTGGCGTCAAAAGAAACTTCGATAATTCGATCATCATCAAGTGTGTGAATCGAGTCAATAAAAGAACCTTCCAAGTGTTTTCGTAAGAACATACAGAATCCGCCGGGTAGATAATCCGAAGGGATTAATTGATTGGTTATGTTGATTCTGGAAAGAGAAGTAGACAAGGATAAATAGAGCTTCCTATTTTGGTTTGCGACGCGAACCAAAAAGAGAAAATCCGTCTTTCCGAGCTGCGTGATTTTCTGTATCCGACCAGTCTTCAGTTCCCCTTCCAATTCCTTCGCCAAATGCCATAAAAAACGGCCATCCATGCTCATATTATCACCAAAATCATTATATCACAGTTTAAAAACAATTTACTATTTATATTATTTGTGTTATGATATAACATAATAATTAGTGAAAAGCAATTTTCGGTTGGGGGGGATTGTCTTGAAACTGAACGAAAAGGGACTACTAGTCATCATCAGCGGTCCAAGTGGAGTCGGAAAAGGAACGATTCGAAAGGCGTTGTTCGAAATTCCGGATAACAACTTTTGCTACTCCGTATCCATGACCACAAGAAAGCCTCGTCCAGGAGAAGTGGATGGGTCAGATTACTTCTTTGTGACTCGAGAAGAGTTCCAAAAGAGAATCGATGAAAACGGCTTTCTAGAATATGCAGAGTTTGTCGGTGAGTATTACGGTACCCCAATGGATTATATCGAAAAACAAATGGAAGCCGGCAAAGAAGTAATTGTGGAAATTGAAGTTCAAGGAGCGTTACAAACCCAGGAGAAAATCCCGGAAGCAGTCTTTATCTTCATTGTTCCACCATCAAAAAAAGCATTAATCGAACGTTTAAAAAATCGCGGTACCGATACACCGGAAAAGATTCAAAAACGCGTAGAGAAAGCAGAAAGAGAATACTCTTTAGCATATAAGTATGACTACATCGTCGTCAATGATGATGTTCATAATGCCGCTGACCGTATCTACGCTATCATCCGTGCTGAGCACGCTAAGACAGAACGCTCGATCCATAAATATTACAAATTGTTGGAGGGTAAATAATGATAAAAGAAAAAGATCTCGAAAAATTGATGGAAATGAGAGAAGAAATCGATCTAAACTATCGCCCTGTACAAGGCAATCGCTTTGGGGATTATGTATTCAGTGGAGATTTAGAAGATAAGAAAGCAAAAATCACCCCGAAGAATACAGAAGGATTACGATATCCATCCATTGACGATCTTCTGCAAGTAGTTGATTCCAAATACAAATTGGCTTACATTGCAGCGAAGCGCGCCAAAATCATTAAGAAAGATGAATACTCTTCCGTTGACAATCGTTGTGTCAAACCGGTTGGAAAAGCTTTAGAAGAGATTTTGGAGAAGAAAGTTACCGCAAAATTCTAAAAAACAGCTTAGGCTGTTTTTTTATTTGACCTGATCAACCGGAACCCAAAAAATCCGGTTTTATTTTCACTATTTTCACTAAAAAACCATTTCGATATATGTTATAATAGACTTTAGTTTGGAGATGATTGAATGAATTACATTGATGTTCTTTTGGAGCAACTGCACCTAGAAGACACCATAATAAAAGAATATTGCAAAGTAACGAACGTAGAGGTGGATCAATTAACGGAAACCTGGACGTTCGATCTTCTCTTTAGCCAAACCATTCCGATTCTTCATTATCGGAATTTTATCACACGCTTAAAAAAACTGAGTGATCATATTCCTAGTGTGAAAGATGTGGATTACCGAGTTGTGTTCCATGATATCGATCCGGAAATGATCTTAGAATACTATGATTTCGCAATCGATGTGATTCTTGAAACCAACAAACGAATCTACCCTTTAAAAGAATATGAAACCGATCTAGAGGACAATATCATACGCGTGTATGTTCCACAAGGAGCGATCAGCGCAACAATATTCCGCGACGAAATCGAAGCGGAAATGAGAAGGAACGGGTTTGCTTGTGAAATTGAAATCGTCGTTGATGAAAAACAAGAGACAATTGACGAGTCGATTCAAAACCATATCAATACGTTTGTTGAGGCGAATCGCATTGACTTTGATGAAACCATAGAATACATCTCTTTAACCAACGGTGGCGAAATCAATAATTTCATTCCAATCAAAGAAATTCCATTAACAGAAATCGAACTAGAAGAATATAAAGAACGCCATGGTGGAAAAGCTATCATCAGTGTCCAAGGGATTGTTGTTTACACAGAATTTGTAGAAACAAAGAACTCCGGACTTGTGAAACTCGTTGTGAGTGATGGAGAGGATTCGATTTTCCTCACCAAAAAGAATCTTCGATCCATGGATTTGGATTTCTTTAAACAAATCGAAAAGAATTTTGGCATCAAAGCCAAATGTTATGCACAATATGATGAATTCCAAAAAGAAGTTATTTTAGTACCAATCGCAATTTCTAGAAGCAATCGTCCAATCAAAACCGATCAACGTTCAGACGACGCTCCTAACAAAAGGGTGGAACTTCATCTCCATACAAAGATGTCCGCAATGGATGGAGTGAACGACATCTCGGAATATCTAGAACGTGCAAAAGAATGGGGTCATACGGCAATTGGTGTTTCTGATCATGGTTCTGTTCAAACATTCCCAGAACTTTACAACAAAACCAAAGGTGGTTCCCTTAAAGCGTTATATGGAGTTGAAATGACTTATGTGGATGACGAAGACATCGCCATCACAAGAGGAGAATCAAATCAACTTCTCTCCGAAGCAACCTATGTTGTGTTCGATATTGAAACCACAGGTTTGTCTATTACCTACGATACTTTGATCGAAATCGCTGGAGTGAAAGTCCGAAACGGTGCGATTCTTAGTAAATTCTCTGAATTCATCGATCCAAAAAGAGAAGTCTCAGCTTTTACTGAAAATCTAACCGGTATTACGAACCAAATGGTGAAGGGAAAACGGACAATTAAAGAAGTCCTAAAAGATTTCCATGAATTTACGAAAGATACGATTTTAGTTGCTCATAATGCCGATTTTGATCTCGGCTTCCTATACTTTAATTATCGCAATCTAGGTATCTCCAATCAAATCAATCCTTCGATTGACACCCTGACGTTGGCAAAAGTACTTTTACCAACGAAAAAACAATTTTCTTTAAATCGTTTAGCCAAAGAATTCAAAGTTCCGCTCGATAATCATCACCGGGCGATTAATGATGCCGAAGCAACGACGGAAGTTTTCCTTCATTTGTTAAGACGTGTGAAGAAACAAGGGTTTAATCGTTTCAAAGATATGAATTTAATGATCCAAAAGGAAGAAGTCTATAAATATCCATATCCAACTCATATCAATTTGTTGGTAAAAGAACAAATCGGTCTCAAGAATATGTATTACTTATTATCCGAAGGACTTACGACATACTACGACCGAGGCGACGCTAAGATTTTGAAGTCTAAACTTCAAAAACATCGGAATGGTCTCTTGGTATCCAGTGGATGCTATAACTCTCATTTTTTTGAGATTGCCATGAACAAAACAAGAAAAGAACTCGTAGAAGAAGCGAAATTCTACGATTATTTGGAAGTGCAACCACCGTCTTATTTCATCTATCTTTCCGAAGAAAATCCAAATTGGAAGAATATGATTCAAGATGTGATCAAACGCGTTGTGGAAGTCGGAAAAGAACTTAACATTCCTGTCGTAGCTACAGGAGATGTCCATCATTTGGATGCTCGTGATATGAAATATCGTGAAATCATGATTAATACACCTGTCGTAGGTGGTGGATTACACGCACTTTACTCTCGAAAAAACAAACCGAATCAGTACTTCATGACAACAGAAGAAATGTTGGATGAGTTCGCCTTTTTAGGCGTAGATACCGCGTATGAAATTGTTGTCGAGAATTCCAATAAAATCGCTGATTCCGTCGATAATATTGTCGTTATTCCAAATGAATTGTATGCACCTACCGATGAATTTTTGGCCGAGCGCGGAATTCCTTCTATCAAAACCAAAGTCGAAAAAATGGTACAAGAAAAGGTTCGTTCCATTTATGGAGATCCACTTCCTGAAATCGTAAAACGAAGAGTGGATAGAGAATTGACCAATATCATCGAACATCAATTCTCTACGGTATATTTCATTTCTCATCTATTGGTAAACAAGAGCTTAGAGGATGGATACCTCGTCGGTTCACGTGGGTCAGTAGGTAGTTCATTAGTGGCAACACTAATGGATATCACGGAAGTAAATCCACTTCCACCACATTATGTATGTCCGAAATGTCATTTTTCTGCATTTAAGAAAACCAATGAAGAAAAAATTTCTCTTGGTGAGAGTGACTTTGAAGCAGCAAACGCTCAAGTATTTGAAAACACCGATTGCGGATGGGATTTGCCAAAGGCAAATTGTCCAGTATGCTCTACGGAAATGATTAAGGATGGGCATGATATTCCGTTCGAAACGTTCTTAGGTTTTGAAGGTGATAAAATCCCGGATATCGACTTGAACTTCTCTGGAGAATATCAAGGTGTCGTTCATGAATATATTCGCGAACTTTTTGGAAAAAATCATGCATTTCGTGCCGGAACCATCGGTACGTCCGCTGCTAGAACGTCCTATTTAATGGTTCGAGATTATTACGATAAAATCAATGAGTCTAGAAAACAAAAAGGATTGGAACCAGTCCGAATTCGTCGTGCGGAAATGGAACGATTAGCACGAGGAATTGAAGGGACGAAGCGTTCCAGCGGGCAACACCCGGGGGGAATTGTTGTCGTACCAAATACCAATGAAATCTATGACTTTACCCCGGTACAATATCCCGGAACCGCTGCGGATACCACATGGAAAACCACTCACTTCGATTATCACTCGATAGAGAAGAATTTATTCAAGCTAGATGTTTTGGGACATGATGATCCTACGATGATTCGTTACTTAATGGATTTGGTTCATCAAAATCAAAATGAATTCCCATTCACCGATCCGAAGTCGATTCCTGTTGATGATCCAGATGTATATAAATTATTATCCAGTGTAGATATCATCGACTTAAAGAAAGAAGACTTAAATTCTGAAGTTGCCTCTTTTGGAATTCCAGAGTTTGGCACGAATTTCGTGCGTGGAATGTTAACTGAATCGAGACCAAAATCATTCGCTGAGTTGGTCAAAATTTCCGGTTTATCACACGGGACTGATGTTTGGATTGGAAATAGTCAAACCTTGGTTTCAGGATCCAATAAATCCTATCCGAGAGTGGAATTTAAGGATATCATTGGATGTCGAGACGACATCATGGTAGACCTGATCAATTTTGGCTTAGAACCAACGATGGCGTTTGAAATCATGGAGTTTGTACGGAAAGGGAAAGCGGGAAAGAGTCCAGATAAGTGGGCTGCTTATGCCGATATCATGCGAGAGACGAAAGTGCCGGAATGGTATATCTGGTCTTGTTCTAAGATTCAATATATGTTCCCAAAAGCTCATGCGACAGCCTATGTATTAATGGCGATGAGAATCGCGTGGTTTAAACTCTATCGTCCTATCTATTTCTATGCAGCATATTTCTCGAAACGCGCTTCTTTGTTTGATGCTGACGCATTCTATAATAACTATGAAGGATTGAGTCGTAAAATCAAAGAAATCAAAGAAATGGGGAATTCTGCGACAGATCGAGAGCAAACCATGTTGACGGTACTAGAAGTAGCGTTAGAGATGGTGAAGCGAGGATTCAATTTTAAACCAATTGATTTATACAAGTCTGATTCAAGAAACTTCGTGATCGATGAAGACAAACAATCCTTGATTTTGCCGTTTATCGTGGTGGATTCTTTGGGAACCAATGTTGCTGACACCATTATTCAGGCTCGTGAGGAAAAACCGTTTATTTCGAAACAAGATGTTAAAAATCGAACAAAGTTAAGTTCCACACTTTTTACAAGGTTAGAAGAACTAGGAACATTCGATGGAATGATTGAGAAAAATCAGATGTCTTTATTTGATTTGTAAAAAATCGATACTTTTATCATATTTTCAACATAATTACGTGTATAATAAAAAGTAGATATTGGAGGTATCAATATGAGAGTCATGAGAAGCACAAATCCTGTTTTGCGTGCCGTTCGACAAGAATCCTATGTGAGTGATCAGCCGGTGACATATGCAAACGTAACCTATAAAACACTATTTCTGGTTGCCCTTGTTATGGCAAGCGGATGGTTTATGCTACAATATGGTCAGATTAGTTATCTAACCTTAATCGGAGCCGTGATTGTTGGATTTATAGCGGTTATCGTCGGAACGAGATCCGTGCGTCTATCTCCCTATTTTGCGATTCTTTATGCTTTATCAGAAGGGGTAGTATTAGGAGTAGTTTCTGGACTATACATGAATTTCTATGACGACGGCATTGTTCCAACCGCAATGTTGACAACGCTGTTGGTTGTTTTTATTATGCTATTGTTGTATACCACTAAAATTATCAAAGTTACACAACGTTTTGCATCTGTATTAGTTGTTTCGTTATTAGCTGTAATTTTGATGAGTGTTTTAGCAATTTTCTTACCATTTGGTAGTGGATTATTTTATGTTATAGTTATCTTGTCCGCTGTCTTGTCTGCGTTTTTCTTGCTTTTGGATTTTCGTTCCATCGAGTATGGTGTGGAATCCGGAATTGATCAAAAATATGGTTGGGTCTTATCTTTAGGACTCTTAGTCACCATTGTTTGGATTTATGTCGAGATGTTACGTTTACTTGCAATTTTCGGCCGAAGAAACTGATTAATACTTGAAATATTTTGAATTCTTGTTATAATGAGAACATAAGAAAACAGTGAAGAAGAAATAGTAGTCGGGTTTGATTTGTGAAAGAGAAAAATGCCTTGAGCTGAAAGCATTTAACAGATTGCTGATGAATTCACCTTCCGAGTGAGACTAATCCTCTCCGTACCAGGCGTTAACGGGTTCGAGTGCCAGTCATAGTGCTGGAACGAAGGTGGTACCACGGTTATTCAAATCGTCCTTTTTTTAGGGCGATTTTTTTTATATTTTGTTAGGAGGAAACGATGGAGCAAAAACTAAAAGGCTTAGTAGAAGAACTGGAAGCCAAATTATCACAAGTCAAAAATGCAAATGACTTAAACTTGCTGAAAGCGGAATATCTAGGTAAGAAAAGTGTGTTTAACGACTTGATGAAACAATTGAAAGATATCCCAAATGAAGAAAAACCATTGATGGGAAAATTGATAAATGAAGCGAAACAACAGATCGCTGCGAAACTTGACGATGCAAAAATGGAAATGGATCGGAAATTAGTCGAAGAAAAACTTAAATCCGAAGCGATCGATGTGACTCTTCCTGGAAAATCAAGCAATGTTGGTTCCAAACATTTGTTATCGCAAGTAATTGAAGAAGTGGAAGACATCTTCGTGGGACTCGGATATACCGTGAAAGAAGGACCGGAAGTGGAGTCCGATAAGTACAACTTCGAAATGTTGAATTTGCCAAAGGATCATCCTGCAAGAGATATGCAAGATTCCTTGTACATTTCAGAAGAAACGCTATTGCGTACTCACACTTCTCCCGTGCAAGTTCGAAGTTTATTGGAAAACACGAATCAAGAACCAATGAAGATTATCTGTCCTGGGAAGGTCTATCGAAAAGATGACGATGATCAAACCCATTCTCATCAATTTACCCAAGTAGAAGGATTGGTGGTGGACGCAAATGCTACATTGGCAGACCTAAAAGGGACCTTATTATTTGTGGCACAAAAACTCTTTGGTGAAGAACGAAAGATTCGTTTAAGACCATCGTATTTTCCATTTACCGAACCGAGTGTCGAAGTCGATGTGAGTTGTTATAAATGCGGTGGGAGCGGATGCAGTATGTGCGGATACACCGGATGGATTGAAATTCTTGGAGCTGGCATGGTCAACAACAATGTGCTGAGAGATGCTGGGTACGATCCAGATAAGTTCCAAGGATTTGCATTAGGAATGGGGATTGAACGTATTGCCATTCTAAAATATGGAGTGGATGATATCCGTGCATTCTATACCAATGACCTGCGCTTTAATAAGCAGTTTAGGGGGAAATAAACATGAAAGTATCTATGAATTGGTTGAAAGAATATGTCAACCTTGATCCAGATTATAAAAAATTAGAAGAAGCCTTCAACTTAAAAAGTCAAGAAGTTGCTGGGTTAGAGAAACTTGTCGATATCGAAGGACTTGTCGTTGGTTATGTTTTGACTTGTGAAAAACACCCGGAAGCAGATAAATTACATGTCACTACAGTTGATGTATCCGATGAGGTTTTACAAATTATTTGTGGGGCACCAAACGTGGCAGCAGGACAAAAGGTTATTGTTTCCAAAGTGGGTGTTGTTCTCCCTGGTGATTTTAAAATTAAAAAGGCAAAAATCAGAGGAATTGAATCGAATGGAATGATTTGTTCCCTTGAAGAACTTGGTGTCAAAGAATTTGACCCAGAAGAAACGGGAATTTATGTTTTGGGTGAGGATGCGGTAATTGGGGAAGATCCTTTAAAATACCTCAATTTAGATGACAGTGTTCTGGAACTGGATTTAACGGCCAATCGACCAGATTTGCTATCGATGGAAGGTGTCGGATATGATGCCGCTTGTATGTTGGACTTAGAAATTCAAACGAAGAAACACACTTATGAAAAACGCAAAGAAGAAAACAATTTTAGCGTTTATACCGATACAAAAGATTGTAAAGCATATTATGCTCAAGTCATTGATCATATCACTGTTAAACCAAGTCCATCTTGGTTGAAAGCACGACTAATGGCAGCTGGGGTAAGACCAATCAATAATGTTGTTGATATCTCAAACTATGTCATGTTGGAATATGGACAACCACTTCATGCCTTCGACTATAATCGTATCGAATCGGATACCATTATTGTTCGTCATGCAAAAACAGGAGAAAAGATTGTCACGCTTGACGGCCAAAATCGTGATCTTCTAGAGTATGATTTGGTGATTACCGATGGCAAGAAGCCGATTGCTTTAGCTGGTGTGATGGGCGGATATGATACCGAAGTAGAACCAGATACTACTAAAGTTCTTCTGGAGTCTGCTTATTTCGATCCAACCTGTATTCGCAAAACATCGCGACGATTAGATTTGAAGAGTGAAGCTTCCTCTCGTTTTGAAAAAGGAGTAGATCCAAATAAACTAATCAAAGCAATGGAGTATGCGACTCAACTTTTCGTGGAACTTGCTGGTGGAGAGGTTGTGGGGGATTATAGTTTCTTTGATAATACACAAAAAGACCCAACTCGAATTGACATCACTTTGGAGAAATTGAATTCGGTAACGGGACATACCTTCACCATTTCAGAAGTCGAAAGTATTTTGAAACGCCTCTATTTTGACTACCATAAACAAGGGGATCTATTCAAGATTGATGTGCCAACGAGACGTCAAAACTTTTATGGATATCAAGATATTGTAGAGGAAATCGTTCGTATTTATGGTTATGATAGGATTCCAACCACAATTCCAGCAACACCAACAACAGGATATTTAACTAAGAAACAGCGACTCAGAAGAACGATTCGCGAGTATTTCGTTAATAATAATTTCAATGAAACAATCACTTATTCTTTGGTAACGCAAAAAGAAGCGGTAGAATTCGATCAGTTGACAGCCGATACTGTTGTCATCATGAATCCACTGAACAAAGAAAAAGATACATTGCGTCATTCCTTACTGCCATCGTTATTGAATATTTTGCAATACAATCAAAGTCGAAAGATTGATAATATATTCTTGTTCGAGTTAGGAAGAGGATATCACAATGGTTATGAAAGAGAATGGTTAAGTGGTCTAATGACAGGGGTCTATACCTCAACGTTATGGCAAGGAAAAAAAGAAGTTAGTGATTTTTATCTGTTAAAAGGATTATTGGAATCTCTCTTAGTTAAATTACATTTGGAAGATTATGAAATCAAGAAAGCAAGCGAACCACTTCCAACCATGCATCCTGGAATGACTGCTGATCTCTATATCAATAAACAATATATTGGGTATCTAGGAAAACTTCATCCTCAAAAAGAAATGGATTTAGGAATCAACAAAACTTTTGTATTCGAATTGGATTACGATAAATTAGCAGAACTCTACGAACCGAACCTAGTGATGCAACCAGTACCGAAATATCCTAGTGTTTCTAGAGACCTGGCATTGGTCGTCGATCGCGATTTGGAAGCGCAAGCAATCATTGATCAAGTTATTTTTGCAGGCAAAAAGACCTTAAAAGATGTCTCGATATTTGATCTCTATCAAGGGGATAAGATTGAGCCTGACAAAAAGTCAATTGCCCTTTCATTGGTTCTCCAAAATCCAGAAAAGACATTGGAAAGCAGTGAAGTCGATCAGATCATTGAACGAATTCTAAAACATTTAGATAAAACTTTGAATGCAAAAATCCGTTAATTAGTAAGACCGGTCTAACCGGTCTTTTTATATTATTTTACGTTATACTTACTGGTTCTATGATATAATCATAGATGATTATGCTGTTAGGAGGGTAAGGCATGGGGAATATCATCGAAGTAAAACAACTGAAGAAAAACTATGGATTGATCGAAGCTGTCAAAGGAATCGATTTTTACGTGGAAGAAGGGTCTTTGTTTGCTTTTCTAGGACCAAATGGAGCTGGAAAAAGTACGACAATCAACATTCTTTCTACTCTACTTTCCAATGATGAGGGTCAGGTAACGGTCAATCAATTCATGCTTGGTAATGAGGATGATGCCATTCGAAAATCGATCGGTATCGTATTTCAAGATAGTGTTTTAGATGAATTATTAACCGTTGAAGAAAATCTCAAAACAAGAGGTAGTTTCTATGGTTTGAAGAAAAATGAGTTGAGTGAGCGAATTCAGATTGCTTTGGAAGTGACAGGAATCACCGACTTGGCTCATCGTAAATACGGCAGTCTTTCCGGTGGCCAAAGAAGAAGAACAGACATTGCTAGAGCTTTAATTCATCAACCAAAAGTATTATTTTTGGATGAGCCGACTACCGGTTTGGATCCTCAGACAAGAAGAAATGTCTGGGAAACAATCAAACGATTACAAGAAACGGAAAATATGACTGTGTTCTTAACAACTCACTACATGGAAGAAGCTGAGGATGCGAATTATGTAGTGATCATAGACGAAGGTATCATTGCGGCTAAAGGAACTCCTACGGAATTAAAAGATAAATACTCCAAGGATTCTTTGAGAGTTAAAGTCAAAGATGATCTTTGGATCCAGAATTATCTCAAAAAAAATAAAATCAGTTTTACAAAACGAAACGATCTATACATTATTCGATTGAAAACAACGTTGGATAGCATTGACATTCTCTCCGAAATTAAAGATCAAATCGTTTCTTTTCAAGTGCTCAACGGAACACTTGATGATGCATTCATCGAAGTAACCGGAAAGGAGATAAGAGGATGATTTGGTCATTAGTAGTGCGCAATTTGAAAATGTATTTCCGCGATAAAGCATCTGTATTCTTCAGCATGTTAGGTGTCATCATCATCATTGGTCTCTATGCAACATTTTTAGGTGATATGATGATTTCTTATGCGGGAGAGGAATTTGAGAACGCACCAATCGATGTTCGCTTCTTGATGGACAGTTGGATTATGGCTGGCGTTATTATCGTTGCCACGATTACGACAACATTGGGTGCGTATGGCATCGCTGTGCAAGATAATGCCTCAAAAATTATTTACGATTTTCGAGTCTCGCCAATCAAACGTTTCAAAATTGTATTATCCTATTTAATCAGCGCCTTTTTTGTCGGTTTGATTATGTGCATGGTCTCATTGGCATTAGGAGAAATATATATCAAATTTTCCGGTGGAGAATTTTTAGATTTTCTTGGTTTCTTAAAAGCACTTGGTATCATCATTCTATCTGTCATGATGAATTCTTCCATCGCTTTCTTTATCATAAGTTTTATTAAAAGTAACAGTGCATTTGGAGCGATTAGTACAGTCGTAGGTTCTATTATCGGTTTTCTAATGGGAGTCTATATTCCAATTGGAAATCTGCCATCAGGATTGCAAACAATT
>QKCT01000054.1 GCA_003245625.1 Bacillota bacterium
TTCCACAATGGAAGGAATCACTATTTGAAAGATATTGATGAAGTGATTGCTTCCGATATCCCGTATTTGATTACAGAGTTTAACGGTCATATGTTTCCAACGAAAAGTTTTGATACTCCAGAACGTTTGACAGAACATGCTTTGCGTTATGCGCATATTTTAGATGAAATCGAAGGAAACGATCGAATTGCCGGAGGGTTTGGATGGCAATTCATCGATTATTACACAAATAAGGAATTTGGAAGTGGGGATGGAATTTGTTATCACGGGGTATGTGATATCTTCCGGTTTCCAAAACCAGCCGCTAAAGTTTATCAATCACAGCTTAGCAAAGAACCTTATCTAGAAGTCTTACATGGAAATGATATTGGTGATTATAATGTTGGCTTTATTCCAGCATTTCATCTAGCATCCAATTGTGACTATATCGATGTATATCAAAATGACCGATTTGTTTCTAGAGAATATCCAAGACGGGATTTATTCCCACATCTAGAACATCCTCTTTATGTCATAGATGATGTATATGGAGACGTGTTTGAAGTGGAAGGCTATTCCAAAGAAGAAGCGAAGGAAGTTCGTTTGTTGGGCCTTGAAATCGCCAGTAGAGGTGGATTAGATAAATTGACGAAAGCAGATTCTTGGGATCGCGATCTCATCAAAAAAGCCTGGGATTTCTATGGAAAATATGTTGCCAACTGGGGCTCGAAATCTTTTACATATCGTTTTGTTGGTTCTTATCAAGGAACAGAAATCCAAAAACAGATTGGACCGTATAAGACCTATCATTATGAGATGAAATCAGAACGTACGGAGTTAACCATCGATGATACTTTTGACGCAACCAAGGTGACGATTCAAGCAATCGACGATTTAGGAAATCTTAGAAAATATTGTTTTGATAGTTTCTCTGTAAAAGCGGAGGGTTCGATTGAAATCATTGGAGATCAACTGATATCGCTTATTGGTGGACAGCGAGCGGTTTGGGTAAAAACAGTAAAACCAGGAAAGGGTATATTAACATTGGAAAATAGTCGATGCAAGGAGACAATTGTCTTTGACGTAAAGATTATAAAATAGACATAAATTTTGAAATATAAAATAAGGAGTGATAAAATTTATGAAAAAATTATTATTGTTATTAGTCGCATTAGCTTTTGGGATTGGATTGATTGGATGTACTGAAACAACAACTGTTCCAACAACAGAAGGAACAACAACTTTAGAAGAAGTTTCTTTAGTTGTATGGGCATCTGAACTTGACCAAACTTTAATGCAGTCAATGATTGATTCGTTCGAAGAAGAATATGCGGACGAAGCAATCTTTGATATCACATTAGGTGCTGTATCTGAAGCGAATGCAAAAGATGAAGTCCTAACAGATATCGAAGCCGCAGCCGATGTATTTGTATTTGCGGACGATCAATTGAATGAACTCTACACAGCCAGTGCATTGCAAGAAGTAGTAGTCGATACTGCTGATATCATCGCTGCAAATGGTGGAGAAAATGCAGGTTCTGTTCAAGCTGCTTCTAGAGATGGCAAATTGTATGCTTATCCTATGACAGCTGACAATGGATACTTCCTTTTCTATGACAGTTCCGTTTATTCTGAAACTGACGTTCTTACATTGGATGGAATCCTAGCAGCTGCAGCAGCTGATGGATCTCAATTCACAATGCAAATCAACAACGGTTGGTATTTGTATTCCTTCTTCCAAGGAGCTGGATTATCATTAACTTATGATGGATCCGTTAATACTTGTAACTGGGATGATGCTACGACATCTGTTACAGGAGCACAAGTAACCAATGCAATCATCGAAATGGCAAACAATTCCGCATATGTCAACTTGACAGATGCTGAATTCGTAACCGGTGTTAACGATGGTTCAATTTCCGCAGGTGTTAATGGAACATGGAATGCAAGTGTCGCTGAAGCAGCATGGGGAGATAACTATGCAGCTACAAAATTGCCTACATTCGATATCGATGGTACCGCTTATCAAATGAGTTCATTTGCAGGGTACAAGTTGGTTGGTGTTAACGCAACTAGCGAATATTCTTACTGGGCTATGAAATTAGCGGAATGGTTCACAAATGAAGATAACCAAATCCTTCGTTTTGAATCACGTGGACTTGGACCTTCCAATGTAAACGCAGCAGCTAGTGAATCCGTTATGTCGAATCCTGCAATTGCAGCATTGGCACAACAAAGTGCTTACGCAACAGTTCAAAATGTTGGTGGAAACTATTGGTCTCCAACAGAAACATTTGGTAACTTGATTGTCAATGGTGGTTTATCATCATCAAGCACAGCAGCTGAAATACAAGCAGCGCTAGATACTATGGTAGCTGGTATTGAGGCATCATCAGTAGAATAATTGTAACGTAGCAAAAGGGGATAGGCGGATTGTAGGATTCATCTCCTGCAATTCCGCTTGTTTCATTTGCATTAAAGGGGCACACAATGAATAAAATCAAAAGTTTCTTTCTAAACATTCCTACAAAATGCAAAGCTGGTCTGAACAAAACAGGCAGTTTTTTTGTCCGTATTGGAAAAGAAATTGCCGGAGTAGGGAAAGACTTTGTATCGGGTGATATTTTTGTAAAAGCATCACTGTTTGTTATGGGGATAGGATTCTTTAGAAGAAAACAATTTGTGAAGGGATTCCTCTTCCTTCTACTCCAATTTGGATTTATCTATTTTATCTTGAAAGTAGGGGCACCTAATCTTGCAAAATTAGGAACATTAGGAACGGTTGAATATCAACAAATTTGGAGCGATGAATTACGAATGAACATTACCAATGATTATGATCATTCGTTAAAGATTCTCCTCTTTAGTTTGATTTCGATCGTCATTATTCTTGCATATGCATTTGTCCATTTTCGAAATATCAAAGTTCAACGTCAATTGCAACAAGATGAAAAAGATGGAAAAACGATTCCTTCCTTTATTACAGAAGTCAAGATATTCTTTGATTCAAAATTCCATGTAACTTTGTTATCATTACCGGTACTTGGAATCATTATCTTGACAGTGATTCCTCTCATCTTCATGATTTTGGTTGCTTTTACCAATTTCGACCAATATCATTACCCACCACTTAAATTATTTACTTGGGTTGGATTGAATAATTTTAAATTATTATTCCAAACCGGTAGTTCCTCGGTAACCTATGCTTATGCATTTAGAAGAGTTGTAAGTTGGACACTAATTTGGGCGTTCTTTGCGACATTCCTAACCTATATTGGGGGAATATTGCTCGCTCTCCTTATCAATAGCAAATATACTAGATGGAAGAAGATGTGGCGTACGTTATTTGTTATCACCATTGCAGTTCCACAATTTGTTTCCTTGTTATTGGTCCGTAATTTCTTTGCTACTCAAGGAATCGTAAATACGTTACTAGCTAACTGGGGAGTTACGGATTGGTTGATCCAAAATGGCTTTGTCAGTTCATCACTTTCTTACATTCCGTTCTTAACCGATGAAGTATGGTCGAAGGTGATGTTAATTCTAATTAACTGTTGGATTGGTTTTCCGTATGTAATGTTGATTACTACAGGAGTGTTGATGAACATCCCGAAGGATTTATATGACAGTGCTAGAATCGATGGAGCGAATAAATTCCAAGTGTTCCGTAAAATCACGATGCCATATATGTTGTTTGTTACGGCACCATATCTAATTACTTCATTCATCGGAAATATGAACAACTTCAATGTAATCTATTTATTAACTTCCAATCGAATTACCAGTGATCAGTTGCTGGCGAATGCAAATGCATCAGATACGGATTTATTAATTACATGGTTGTTTAAATTAACACAAGATTATTATAACTATAAGATGGCTTCCGTAATTGGTATTGTGATTTTCGTCATCAGTGCGATTTTCACTTTGTTGGCATTTAACTACACCATCAAATCCGACAAAGAAAGTAGGTTCCAATTATGAGTGTGACGAATATAAAAACATATCGTAGAAATGTAAAAATGAAAACCACTTTAAAGGTGATTGCTCAGCAAGTAATATTGGCTATTCTCGCATTATTTTGGCTGATTCCAATTATTTGGTTGATTGCGAACTCGTTTTCCACGCAGACCGGAATCAATATTCGTCAATTCTTCCCAGAACAATGGACTTTGGATAATTACTACAATCTGTTCTTCAATACCGATACAGTAGCGAACTTCCCAAAATGGTTTGAGAATACGTTAATCGTTGCGATTTTCTCCGCAATCGTGTCCACTATGTTTGTTTTGATGGTCAGTTATGCGATGAGTCGTATGAGATTCAAAATGAGAAAACCATTGATGAATTTCGGTATTATCCTTGGCTTGTTCCCAGGAGTGTTATCCATGATTGCCGTATACTTCATTTTGAAGTTTATGGGACTCACAGACCATTTAGCAGCTCTGGTCATTATCTACTCTGGAAGTAGTGGTTTGGGGTATCTCGTTGCCAAAGGATTCTTTGATACGGTACCAAAGGCACTGGATGAAGCGGCGAAGATCGATGGCGCAAGTGAATTCATGATTTTCTTAAAAATCATTATGCCGATCTCCAAACCGATTATTGTGTACACTGTTTTGGTATCATTCTTAGCCCCTTGGGTCGACTTTGTCTTTGCTAGAATCATTCTTACTAGTAATGATACAAACGGATTTACCGTTGCGATTGGTATGTATAATATGTTAGATCGCAACTTAATCAATACTTATTTTGCTTTATTCTGTACTGCCGGTGTTGTTGTTTCCATTCCAATCTCCCTCCTATTTGTATTAATGCAGAGTTATTATGTAGAAGGCGTCACAGGCGGTTCAACCAAAGGGTAAATGTCCAACACATTTACCCCTTTTTTTTGATCAGAATTTCAGATTTTTTATTTTGAATAAATCGCTTGTGATATACTAGTATTAAGGTTGTACCATTTGCAAAAGAAACCTCTTGAGAATTCGTGTTCTTTTCGAGGTTTTTTCTTTCAAAGCGGGTGCACTTATTCTCTTGAATGTGCATGTTGTGAGTGAAATTTGTTCACTCATGAATTTTTCCTAGGTAAATTGCGATTCTTTTTATATGATGAAATGGGGTGATGAATCTGAAAGTGAAAATTATCTCTTGCAAAGAGAACTATCAGAAATACGAAGAAAAATTAAAACAAGCAGGATTCATCATATCGGATGATGCAGATTTGATTTTCAAAGAAAAGAATTATCAGCTGGATTCTTTTCTCGGCAAAATCGGTGAAAAGTATGAAGTCATTCACTATAGCAAAATTCTCTATATTGAAGCGTTTGGACACGACGTTGTCATCCATACATCCGATCAAACTTACTCGGTTAAAGAGCGGTTATATGAAGTGGAACTGATGTTGATGGAACGAAGTTTTGTTCGTGTAAACAAATCTATGATCGTGAATAAATATGGAATCAAGGAAATCATTCCAACGATGAATTCTCGATTAACACTCAAAATGAAAGATGGTTCCATGCTTTATGTAACGAGAAACTATTTACAAATATTCAAAGAATTCATAGGATTCTAAGGGAGGATATCATATCATGTATGCAGGATTATTTATCAGTATCGCAGTTATTATACTTGTTGTAGGACTACTAATATGGGTTTTACTCATCTACCCAAAAAGCTATAAGCGTAATATCAATAAGGCTTTAAATGATGAGTTGCCGGTTCGTTCTATTGAACCAACAACATTATTTGGTGGTTTGAGTTTTCTCATTATTATCGTGCTTAATATTATTCTTCTGGTCTCATTATCAAGTGCAAAAGATGATATCAATAATCTCCAAACGATGATAAACAACTTGAATAACCAAATCACTTCCATTCAATATCAAATCGCTAATGTAAATAACAATGTCAATGAAATGCTTGAGGATTCTAAATGGGTAAAATCTACAGAGTATGAAATCCTCGATTTGAATTCGAACGGAAGTGCTGATGTCGAGATTTTGATTGAGATGAATCGTATTCCTATCAATGGTTCTATTACTCTCATTTATGTCGATGAAAATAATCAAATTCAAGAAGTACCATTGACTAGCACAAACACAATATTCTCGACCACGATTACAATTGATATCGAGAACTATTATGACTTCTCATTAATGGTCAACGATGGAACAACGATTGAGAATGAAGATCTTTTCTCTTTCAGCGTCTATACCCTTCTTCGCTATTACAATTATATCAATTTAGAGCTATTGCTTGAGAACGACGATACATTAACAAAAGTATTTGAAATCCACAATCAATATGCTGATTACCCAGAATTAAAATTCACCGAGGTTCAAATTGAGATTACGATTGATGGAATCGTTGTGCTATCTGATACAGTTACGGTACCAATCAGTGACGATGGAAGTGAACAAGTATTTGAAATCAGTATTGACACCTCAACATATGAAGGCGATGAGATGATGATATCCATCTTTGGAGTAGATCAGTTAGGATTGGAATATGAAGTGTACCGAGACGGTTGGATATTAGATAATGATAGTTCTGTCATTTCTTAGTAAGGAATAAAACGAGAGTCGATTTTTCGACTCTTTCTTTTTGAAATCTTGAAATGACATGAGAATAATGGTATAACCATTAAGTAAGGAAAGGGTATGAGATAACTCTCAGTATAGGTGTGAAAAATGATTAAGGTTTATCAAGATAATATCGAGTTTCGCCAAGAACATCTCAACTTTCTTTATCAAGAAGAAGTTAAGAATAGTCTCATGATTGGAATATCCAGTAGACTAGATGTAAAGGATAGTCATTATGTTGCATCCCTCATTGGGGATCATGTTTTGCTTGGGGTATTGGCTGGAAAGAATTTAATCTTATCCGCTAATACATTAGAAGAGGATGTCTATCAAGAATTGGTGGAGCACATGGAAAAGATCCCTTATCCGGGAATCGTAGGAGAAAAGAATATCTGTCTTGCATATCAGAAAGCGTATGAAAACCACACCAAAAAAGCAATGAATGTTGGAATGAATCAACGGATTTACTACTGTAAAAAAGTGGTTCAAGTGAGTAATGTTGAAGGGAATTTTCGAGTTGCCACCGAAGATGATTTTTCAGTATTGATTGATTGGGTCTATGATTTTATTGTGCGAATAGAAGGAGAAAAATCGGCGAAAGACTCTGAAGAAGTATTACATCATATTCTCGGAGAAAAGCGATTGTTCGTCTTGGAAAAAGATGGCGAACTATTAACGATGTGTGCTCGATCCAGACCACTTAATAAAAGTGAAACAGTCGCGTTGGTTTATACCCCAGTTCCTCTTCGAAATCACGGCTATGCATCTAAGGCAGTCGAACAATTAACAAGATTGTTGTTGGAAGAACGAGAGATGGCGACTTTATATACCGATTTAGCAAACCCTACATCCAATAGCATCTATCAAAAAATAGGGTATGTCCCATATTGTGATTCTATGATGTTGGACATCATATAGAAAGAGGCTCGCATGAAAGAACTAACAAGATGTTTTGGAAACAAACCAGGAGAAGAATTATATGCAGAGTATCACGACAAGGAATGGGGGAAAGAAGTTCATGACGATCAAGTCTTGTTTGAGTTTTTGATCCTAGAAGGTGCTCAAGCAGGGTTGAATTGGTTCACTATCCTCAAACGACGGGAAGGTTATCGAAAGGCTTTTTGTGGCTTCAATCCAGACTTGGTTGCGAAAATGACCGATGAGGAGCTGGAAGAATTGAGAAGTGATGAAGGGATCATTCGCAATCGATTGAAGATTTACTCTGCCAGAAAAAATGCTCAAGTATTTTTGCAGATACAACAAGAATTCGGAAGCTTCGATCGATATTTATGGTCATATATCGATTTCAAACAAATCTTGAATCATCATGAGTCTTTTCGAACGGTACCAGTGACGACACCTATTTCCGATAAGATCTCAAAAGATTTAAAAAAGCGAGGAATGAGTTTTGTCGGATCTACAATCATCTATGCATATATGCAAGCAATTGGTATGGTCGATGACCATCTATCCAATTGTCATATTCGCACTTCCTAGTAGGAAAGCTCGTCATGAGCGTTCTTTTCTGTAAGATGTGTTTTCATGATTTTGATTGGGATATAATGATAAATAGATGAGGTTTTTATATGAGAAGAAGAATTGTCGTTACGGACTACCAAGAAGAATGGGCAACTGCATTTTTAGAGTTTAAAAATTACCTTGAAAAGGAACTCCATTATCCATACTTGCGCATCGAACATGTAGGTTCTACGAGTGTAGAAGGCTTAGCCGCAAAACCGATTTTGGACGTGTTGATTATTTTACCGGATTCCTCTCATTTTGATATCGTGAAAAGCCGGTTGGATTCGATTGGGTATTTTCATAACGGGGATCAGGGAATCAAAGATCGCGAAGTGTTCAAATCAAGATTAGACTCTCCTTTTTATACACATCATCTATATGTTTCTTACCCGAATTCGATTTCCACAAAAAATCAAATCTATCTGAGAAATCATCTCCGCAAGTTTGAACAAGATCGACACATTTATGGAGAACTTAAAAAACAACTCGCACAACAATTTGAATATGATATCGATTCCTATATGTTAGGAAAAACCGATTTTATCTTATCGGTATTGAAACAGTACCCATTTACAAAGGCAGAATTGGATGAAATTATCGACGCAAACAAACAATAAATTGCACCCTGCTTTGGTATTTGAATGTTTTAAAGTAAAATAGAATATATCAATGAAAATGGAGGTTACGATGAAAGGTATCAGAACCATCAAAAGTATCACAAAGGGAAAACCGGCTGTAGATGGCGCCGGAGTAAAGCTTACCAGAGTGCTTGGATACTATGAAACCAACGATTACGATCCATTTTTAATGCTTGATTCTTTCGATTCTACGGATCCCAACGATTATATCAAAGGATTTCCTTGGCACCCTCATAGAGGAATCGAAACCATCACTTATTTAGTGGAAGGGATCGTTGAACACGGAGACAGTTTAGGTAATAAGGGCGTGATTCGTGGTGGAGATTGTCAGTGGATGACTGCGGGTAGTGGAATCATTCACCAAGAAATGCCAAAGCCGTCTAACAGATTGTATGGAGCTCAATTATGGTTGAATCTACCGAAAGAACATAAAATGACGGACCCTGCGTATGGAGATATTATAAAAGAAAATGTTCCAGTCGTGGAGGAGGAAACAACTAAGATTCACATTATTTCTGGAGAATACAAAGGAATTAAAGGTGGATTCCAGGGAAAATATGTGAATGCGACTTATCTTGATGTTGAATTGGAACCCGGACAAGTATGGACCAATGAAACGCCTACCAATCACACTGTTTTCATCTTCCTGTTAGAGGGGGAAGCAATTTTAGAAAAGAAGATTGAAGCAAAAACAGCGGTACTCTTTGAGCCGGGAGAACTCTTCCAAGTCAAAGCAGGCAAAAAGAAACTGAGATTTTTATATCTTTGTGCTCCTCGTTTGGATGAACCGATTGCATGGGGTGGACCAATTGTCATGAACACACGAGAAGAATTGCGTCAGGCGTTTAGAGATTTAGATAACAACACCTTTTTAAAGAATCGATAAAGAAAAGACAACCAGTTGGTTGTCTTTTTTATCTGTATGTATCTGCATCAGGGAAGTTCTTCCATGCTCCACCAGTGATTCGATGTAACTCTTCTGTAACGTGAAGCCATTTTCCGGTTGATTCTGTTTTTGGATAGAACTCGATATATTCTCCATTTAGATAGGTTGAGAAGAAACTAACATCGGTACACATTCCATAAGTAGGAACCATACTGTTAGGAATTGTGAACTGGTAAGGTTCGTTGTCTCTTGTGCCATCAAATTGCAAGCCATCTCTGGAAATTGACAAGATTCCTTCCCCTACGATTTCTGATGTTTTCAAATCTTTGAGATACTCATATTTTGGTAAAACGCCAATCTTCACATGTTCTGATAATTTGTAATTCGGATTGCTTGAGATTTCTTGGTATATTTGCTTTCTTTCCCAATCAAACCAATCCACAGGGGTATCAGGAATTACACAGTCTTCTTTCTCGGTGATGAGGTCATAATACTCATTCAAAGTGGCACTATTTCCACATGCACTACAAGAAATTGTATTTCCAACACCCTTCATTGTTAGTTCGGAGTTGCATTTGGGACAACGGTAAAGTAAAGTATGCAAATCTTTTGCCAACTCATTGTGTCCGTCATAGGCTACTCGAGCAGTTTTATTCCATTCGTAATCGTTATGGTGAATTGCTTTATCTACTGCCAATTGAATTTCGGCTTCATCCATCTGTTCCAATTGTTCAGGTGAGAAAAGTTCAGATATAGTTACATCTACCCTGCCGATACGATCATCCAAACAATACTTTGTATTTGTCAGGTACCCACCTTCGATATGGGTCATAAGAACGGGAACTTTGAAGTGCTTGAGGAGTTTTCCTGTTCCAATCGCTACTGGTTGATTGGATCCGGAAATGGAACTCATACCTTCTGGGAAGATAATAATTCGACCGCCAGATTTTAGTATTCGGGAGATATTCATGATCGCTGAAATCTCTGGAACAAAATTCTTCTTCGGTATGACTCGCAATAGACGAAATACAAAAGCTAAGTGGGAACGGAAGAATTCGTTATATCCGGCAACGTAGGTTAACCGATGTGGCAAAAATGCTAACCCGGTATAGAGATAATCGACTCGCGATGCATGATTCGATATGACGATATATGGACCTTTATAAGATTTAATATTAATTTTATAATCATAGTGAACATTATATTTCTTTAAAAACAATAATTTCCATACGTATGCCAAAATCATATAAACGAGAAATGGCGGTTTTTTGGCTTTCCATTGAGCTAATTTTTGTTGCAGAGTAAGGGTGGGTTTTTTCATTTTCGGCACCTTTCTTGAGCACATATACCCAAAATTATAACTAATTTGCTTTTGGAATGCAAGAAAAGGTTGAAAAACAGCGGTATAAGGAATTTTAGGAATTTTTGTTTTTCTTTTCGAACATGAATTTCAGTTATCAACCTTTTCAATTGACTTGTTTTTGATATAATGGTAAATAATGATTTCAAGAGGTGGATTTTATGAAAGAAACAGACATTATAAGAGATTATTATGATCAGGATCCCCTGAAAGAATGGAACCGTCTCGAAGGGTTTCATTTTGAGTTTGAGATTACGAAAATCCAACTGAAAAAACATTTGAACCCCGGAACCATACTTGATATCGGAGGTGGAACCGGACGATATAGCCTGTATTTGGCATCTCAAGGGTTCCAGTCTACTCTGGTTGATTTGTCTAGTGGGAATGTTTCCTTTGCGAAGAATAAAGCCAAAGAGCTATCCTGTGAAATCAAATGTTATCAAGCGGATGCAAGAGATCTTTCGGCTTTACCTCTAGAGAAATACGATAATGTTCTTTTAATGGGTCCGCTCTATCATTTATCTCGCTTTGAGGATCGAAAACAATGCGTAGAAGAAGCCAAAAAACATTTGAAACCTGGCGGTAAATTATTCGCTTCTTTTATTTCTTCGACAGGAGGAATCAATTATTACCTAAGTGAATGTCCTTATGAAATGATAAACGAATCCGAACAATCTTTGTTCGATGCGATGGAGAATGATCAAACTTGGTCTGGACCGGCATTCACTCAAGCCACGTTTATTGAGAATGATGAAATCATTCCGTTTTTTGAACGACTGGGTTTTGAAACAATAACCGTTTTTGGTCAAGAAGGCATCACCGCAACCAGACAGAAGGACTTGGAAGCAGCCGACCAAAAAGTACGAGATTACTATATTGAAATCTCCCTAAAACTATGTGAAAAACAAAAATATTTTGCTTATTCCAGTCATATCATGTATATTGGTACTGTGAAATAATTTTACCCTTACAGGATGGTGATTTCTATGATACAAAATTTGACATCTCTAGAGATGGCAAATCAAATGGGGAATGGAACAAATCTCGCAAATACGATGGAAGCATATGGACACTTTGATTTAGGAAGTAGTGCCGAAGTTATCGAATATGAAACATTTTGGGGGATGCCAAGAACCGAAAAAGAATTGTTCACAGATCTCGTAGATGCTGGATTTGACTCTTTGAGAATCCCGGTATCTTGGACCAATATGATGCCATATGAAGACAATGATTTTACGATTCATAAAGCGTACTTAAACCGTGTCGGAGAGTTAGTCAGACAAGCAATTGATGCCGGACTTATTGTGATTGTGAATGATCACTGGGATGGAGGATGGACAGCAATGTTCGGTTCTTCCGATCCAATGAAAAAGCAAAAAGCTTTGGATATGTATCGTGCCATTTGGACACAAGTAGGAGAGTATTTTAAAGATTTCCCCTATGAATTAATTTTAGAATCTGCCAATGAAGAATTCGGCAGAAGTCTAAATGAAACATATTATTACAAAGATTCTGGTAATTTAACGATTGATGAAGAATATGAGATCACAAATCAAATGAACCAAATGTTCGTCGATTTAATTCGCTCAATGGGTTCAAACAACAAAGATCGCTTTTTGTTGATAGCGGGATTCAATACAGATTTTAGAGATACCGTAGATGAACGCTATAAAATGCCGATAGATTCTGCTCAAGACAAATTATTATTATCTGTTCACTACTATACTCCATGGCCATATTGTGGAACAACTCAAGTCGATCGATGGGGGAGCGTTGCCGATTTACAAGAGCAAAACGATTTATTCCAATTAATGACAAAATACTCGAATAAAGGAATTGGAATAATAATCGGTGAATTTGGCGTAGCTCTAGATGAACATCTTCAAATCAAAGAAGATGCACCACTTTTTATCAAGAACATTCTCGATAACTGTGATTTATATGGATATGTTCCAATGCTTTGGGATACCAACCACTATTTCAAAAGAGAGAAGCAGAAGATTTTACATGAAGAGATTGCATCTCTATACCAACAAAGAAGGAATCAAGCAAGAATCAATTTATCGATTCAAGAGATTCAAACACAAGCAAAGCAATCTTTAGAAAATACATTGAAACAAGCGTTTCATCAAAAATAAGAGTAATCGAGGCAAACATTCATGAGTACAGAAAAAATAGAATTTACCGCACAGGAACAGGAAAAACTGAATCGTATGTTCGAACAATGGATGTATGATGATCAAAACCGGAAGTGGAAGAATTTCAAAGAATTAAATGAATCAGCGAAAACCGGTGGAATCGTATTCGCTGGGGATTCCATTACCGAAGCATATCCGATTCACGAATTATTACCAACTGGTTTATTGATGTATAATCGCGGAATCAGCGGGATTACTTCTGGTCAGTTATTGGAGAATATCGATATCCATATTCTTTCTTTAGCACCTAAGAAGTTATTCTTGTTAATTGGTACAAATGACATAGAACGAGATGTGAAACCCCAACAAATCGCAAGTAATATTCAAGAGATTTGTAATCAAACTCTAGCAAACTATCCTAGTTGCGAAATAGTTGTGATTTCCGTTTATCCAGTAAATGAAACGAAACCATTTAAAGATTTGATTGGCAAGAGAACCAATTTAATCATCCAAGAAATCAATCAAGAGATTACAAAACGATTGACCGCTTCCGTATCATTCCTGAATCTTTACCCGGAATTATCAAAAGATGGGAACCTAAATCCCGATTATACGTTTGATGGACTACATTTATCCATCAAAGGATTTCAGAAAGTATCTCAATTACTTTTACCATATATGGAATAATTTAATCCCATATTTTGAAAGGTGATCGATTGTTTATGGCCTTCAGTATGGATTCAAAAACAAAGAAGAAGTTGACCAATTTGCAGATTCAAAAAATCTGTGAATACCACTTCCAAAACCACCCGAGACAAGTGGAAGAAATCATCTCGGGTTTTTATGCTTCCATCTATAAAATCACCTTACCCGAATTAGTTATTGTTCTTAAGATATATCCCAGTGATGATATGGAAATATTAACCTATGAGAAAAATATCATTCAGAGAGAACTATTGGTATATTCTTTGATGAAACAAAAAAAGATTCCGATTCCAAATGTTTTAGCCGTGAATCTAGATAAAAATATCATCGATAGCGATTATTACATTACAGAGTTTTTGGAAGGTGATTCTTTGTTTCATTTGGAATCTCAAGGAAATTCTTATCCACACTTAAAACGTCAAATAATGATTTATTTAGCGCAAATGCATGCGATTTTGATGGATCATTTTGGATATGATAATCTTCCTTACTACCCCAATAAAATGAGCGAGAGCTTTTTGCTGATGCTACAGAATGTGTTAGATGATGGTATCAGGAAGAACGCCATATTTCCAACGGATATGATGAATATCGTAGAGATATTGCCAACCTTAATCGATTATCTAGATGATTGTAAACAACCAGTCTTGTTGCATTTCGATCTATGGTCAGGAAATGTATTTGTCAATAAGGGTAAAATTGTCGCCATTATGGATACAGAACGCTCCTTTAATGGTGACCCAATTGCCGATTTTTCTTGTATGTTTATCAATCCTTTTGATGATTCAAACGAGGATTTAATCGCAGTTTATAATGAGAATGCAATTCAACCCATTCAAAAAACCAAAAGCACGATGGTTCGTTACGCTCTCTACCGTTTTTATTTGTTTTGCTTGATGTTTGTGGAAGGATATTATCGAGGCATTGATGGAAGTTTCAATGATCAACAAAATTGGTGTAAAGAAGAGTTTAAGCACATATGGAAAGAACTTACCGTGGATGTACCAAGTTTTCCATCTAAGTAGTTAGTATTGGCACTATTTTGCGGGTCAATTAAGAATTGACATAGTGGAATCCAAAGAAAGATTGCACAAAGCCAAGAGATTTCATATAATCAAACTATCTATCTTGATCGGAGTATGTCATGAAGAATGAAGAAATTGCAGAATTCCTAAAACAACTAAGATTGAAACATAATTTGACACAAAGAGAATTAGCAGAGAAAATGCATGTTACCCATCAGGCAGTATCTCGATGGGAAAATGGAAAAAGCATTCCCGATATCGACGTATTGCGACAACTTGCGAATCTATACCAAATATCGATTGATGAAATCGTAAATAGTCAATTGCATGAAGAGGAAAAATCTCAGCCAAAAGTAATTGCTCTTGTATTTCGATATATCCTTGTTTACATGGGACTTATCATTTGTTTGTTAGGAGCATCTATTTTTCTCCAACCGGAAGAAGTCTTTTGGTCTCATCTCGTTTTTACCTTTTTTGGACTTTTGATTACCTCATTTATCCTTTTCTATTTGGGCTATCTTAAGAAAAAGTACACATATCTAGTAATCACATCTATTCTGGTATTGTTATTCCTGATTTTCATCCTTCCAGTTTTTCCGAGGTACCGAGTTGATCAACCATCCTATTTCTATATGAATCATGTTAGAGAAATCTTATTTGAAGTAGATCTTGGTGTTGATACTGAATATCTACCGTGTTATTTTGGGGAAACGGAATATGCCATTATCTATAATACAGGTTCAGCGGATCTCTACTTGTTTGATTTGGATCATTATTATGAAGTAGATTATGTTACAATTACGACGAATGACAATCCTGTTCAAGATGTCTTTTTGCACGATGGACAGATTTATTATTCTACCTATCAAGAGGATACAAATGTTTATCAAATCAATCGATTATCTACCAATGATTTAGAATCCTCTCTAGTCTATTCCACAACAGGGTTGTTTCATGTCTCTCAAATTTACTCTAGTACTTATTTGTTGAGTGATGAGCCAAATAGAAGTACGACCGATATTTACATTTTTCAAGCGGATTTTGTCTTTTATTTTACTCGAGTTGACTTTGAAATTTATAGTATGACGGGTATTATGGTTGACAACGAAGCAATGGCGATTGCAACAGTGAATCAGACTTTATCAACCTATCGCATCGTCCTTTTGTCCACTCTTGACTTTACTATTGTGACAGAATACTTTCGTGATTTAGAAACACCTGCTACATTTGAGACAATCATTCTTGAGATGTTCGGTGCTAGTGAACAAGAATTTTATGTACAGCAAAACGAAGAAGTGGTTCAGTTTACCTGGCCAGAGAACTTCTTTGTCTATCAATATCTAAATGAGAATTATCATCGTGTAGAACAATATATCGTAGATTCGAATTTCGATATCTTTCAAGATTTTGTTTACTTAAACAAAGAATTTGTCCCTTCAGGAGCATATATCCTTATTCCTGATTATGGAAATGGGTTCTATGCCATTGACAATGAAATGATTGGTCATGTCAATCTTGTTTCAGAGACGCCGGATAGTTGGTTTTTACCAGCAAACCTGCGTTTAGCATGGGCGATTTCTTCCATCTTTGGTTATGGACTCTTTGTTATTATCGGCATGAAACCAAGGTCCTTTGGAAAAAAGAAGAATCTAGAAAATAACCCAATATAGGTCTATAAAACTTTGTTTAGGAGTAAAACGAAAGCCCACTGTGGGCTTTTTTGCTTGTTATTTATTAGTAATGCGTTGTTTACTTTAAAAAGGAAAATGTTATAATGATATATGAAATCAAGATAAAAAAATAGTATTCAATGGAGGATACCATGAAATTCGGTCATTTTGATGATAAACTCAAGGAATATGTTATTCATACACCATTTACTCCTTATCCTTGGATTAACTATCTAGGAAATCAGGATTATTTTGCCTTATTCAGCAACACAAGCGGAGGGTATAGTTTTTTTAAAGATGCAAGATTAAGAAGAATCACTAGATATCGATACAACAATGTTCCAGTTGATAATGAAGGTCGATACTTCTTTATCAAAGATAATGGAACAACCTTCAATGTCGGTGGTAGACCAATGATGACACCGCTCGATTCTTATCAATGTCGTCATGGAATGGGGTATTCGATTATCGAATCCAGCAAGAATGATTTAGCAGTAAAACAAACGAGTTTTGTTCCCCTGGGAGAACAATGTGAGATTCACCGTTTAGAATTTAAAAACACTTCCAAGCAATCAAAGTCAATCGAAGTGATTAGTTATATTGAATGGAATCTTTGGGATGCTTACGATGATATGACAAACTTTCAACGAAACTACAATATCGGTGAAGTGGAAGTCGAAGGAAGTACCATATACCATAAAACAGAGTATAAAGAGAGAAGAAATCACTACGCGTTTTATACAGTGAACCATCCGATTCAAGGGTTTGATACCGATCGTGAAACCTTTATTGGGTTATATCAAGATTTATCCAATCCTAATGTCATTCAGAATGGATCGCAAAACTCTGTCGCATCCGGTTGGGCACCAATCGCTTCTCACAATGTACCATTAGATTTAGCTCCGGGTGAGACAAAATCTCTCATCTTCATGCTTGGCTATGTCGAAAATGAGTTGGATCAAAAATTTGAACAATTGGATGTTATCAATAAAGAAAAAGCAAAAGCTATGATATCTTCCTTCCAGACGAATCAGGATGTCGAAAATGCATTATCAAAACTATCTATTTATTGGAGTAACATTCTTGAAAAATATCAGATTCAAAGTAAGCACCAAAAACTAAATCGAATGGTCAATATATGGAATGCTTATCAAAACATGACTTGTTTTAATATGTCTCGAAGTGCGTCTTATTTTGAAAGCGGAGTCGGAAGAGGAATGGGATTCCGCGATAGCAATCAGGATATCCTAGGTTTCGTCCATATCGAACCATTGCGAGCGAGAGAACGCCTTTTAGATTTGATGGCAACCCAATTATCGAGTGGAAGTGCCTACCATCAATATAGTCCATTAACCAAAAAGGGAAATGAAGGACTTGGTACCGGATTCAACGATGACCCGTGTTGGTTATTATTAAGCGTGACAGCTTATATCAAAGAAACCGGTGATTTTGACTTTTTAAGTGAAATGGTACCTTTCGAAAACAATGAAGCATTAAGCGATACTGTTTTGGAACACTTGAAACGCGCTTTTCAATACACAAAGAATCATTTAGGTCCTCACGGATTACCATTAATCGGTCGCGCAGACTGGAATGATTGTTTGAATCTGAATTGTTTTAGTGATACACCGGGAGAATCGTTCCAAACCGTTCAAAATAAAGGTGATGGGTTAACTGCGGAAAGCATCTTTATTGCGGGACTTTTTGTTTTGGGTTGTAATGAACTTTCTGATTTGCTGAAAGTCATTCAGAATGATTTTTATCAGACAGTCATGGATGCGAAAGAAGACATGGTTCATACAGTGGAGCAATATGGATTGGATGAAGCATGGTTCTTACGAGCATATGATGCATTTGGGAATAAGGTCGGATCGAATGAAAATGAAGATGGAAAAATCTTTATTGAACCTCAAGGAATGTGCATCATGGCTGGAATCGGTGTTGAGAATGGCTTTGCCAAGAAAGCACTAGAAAGTTCCAAGAAGTATTTGGATACAGAGTATGGTATGGTATTAAATTATCCTGCGTATAAGGAATATCATTTAGAACTTGGAGAAATCAGTAGCTATCCAAGAGGATATAAAGAAAATGGTGGAATTTTCTGCCACAATAATCCATGGGTTATGATTGCCAACACAAAAGTTTTGAATGGAGAAGAAGCTTTTTCGATGTATCGTAAGATTGCACCAGCTTATTTGGAAGATATTTCTGAGATTCATCGAACAGAACCATATGTTTATGCTCAAATGATTGCAGGAAAAGAAGCGATTCGTCATGGTGAAGCAAAGAACAGCTGGTTGACTGGAACAGCGTCTTGGAATTATGTTGCGATTACACAACACATCTTGGGAATACAACCGGATTACAATGGGTTGAAAGTACATCCGGTCATCCCAAAAGAGTTTGGAACATTTACAATCAAAAGACATTTTCGAGGGGTGACATATGTCATTCATTTGGATAACACCAAAGACAACAACCCTGACAACATGACTTTGGAAATCAACGGTGTTTTATACAAGGGAAATATTATTCCATTTAAATCCGATGATCTTGGAAAAGAAGTGAATGTCTATGCAACATTCTAATCGTAAAAATTTTCTTTCCATTTTTTAGCCCTAAAGGGCTTTTTCCATATTCCTGTGATACAATAGACTTAATTTAGGAATGTCAAATTTTGGGGGATAAAATGAATAGCAATATTCTTGAGTTGAATCGTCTTTTAAAAATGCATCACAAGAAAAATCCCAATTCTGTTTTATCGATTGGTTTGTTACAAAATGAGGAGTCCTACTTTTATACTTTCAAGAAAAATGATACAGATAATGTGAGTTTGTTTGGTCTGGGATCTGTCAGTAAAACAATTCTTTCTACGTATATGGCAAAATTGATTTCTGAGCAAAAACTAGATATGAATAAGTCGCTAGATCAATATCTTGATTTGAACCCCAATATTTGTTATCCTACAGTTTTACAGTGTGCAACACATACATCAGGTTATCATGGGTTTATCCCTGCAGTTCAATCATTGAGCACGAGAGTTTTTCGTGGCTTTAATAATAAGAATCTTTATCAAGGACTGGATAAAGATTGGCTCATGAAGCGTTTATTTCGAAATAAACCTCTCAGCAAGATAAAATACCGATACTCGGATTTTAATTATGCCATTTTGGCGCAAGTCATCGAAGCAATTGAACATCGTCCTTATCAGGAAGCTGTCATTGCATTTTTACAAGATGAAATTGGGATGATGGATACATGCTATGGCGGTAAAGAAAAAACAAATGAATTGACTCATTCTTGGAAATGGGAATTGGAGAATCCATTTCTTGCGGCTGGAGGCTTATATTCCACACCTCAAGATTTGGTTCGCTTTCTGAATTATCAAATTCAAAACTATCAGGGTTTACAGGTGTCACATGAGAAATATCATCGGATTTCCTCAAACAAAAAAATCTATACTGGATTTTCTTGGAACTCATTCCACAGTGGAACATTTTATTGGCACTTAGGAGGTCAAGGATATTATCGATCTTATGTTTTGTTTGATACCAAACGAAAACTATCTCTTGTGATTTTGGCCACGGTAGATATCAACCATCAGCATGTCGGAAGATTAGGATCTTGTTTGTATCGAAACTTAAAGCGAAATCCGAAAACAAGTCTGGATTTTTTACAGGCATTAAACGATCATATCACATCGGTTGTGATTCAACCGATGGAACGTACAAATATATGAAATTAGGAGTAAAATGATGTTAGTTCAAACCATTTCCTTACAAGAGGATCAAAGCGTAACTCTTACCATCTATATCCAAGAACCATCCGAAGAGATGAAACATGTCCAAGTAAAACCGGGTCTATTGATTTGTCCTGGAGGAGGGTATCAGTTTGTTAGCGATCGAGAAGCAGAAGTTGTTGCATTGGAATATTTGAAGGAAGGCTATCAGTGCTTTGTATTACACTATAGTTTGAATGAAAATGCAACTTATCCAAAACCATTGTTGGATGCGGAAAAGGCACTACGATTGATTCATGAAAACCATCAAGATTGGTATGTAAATCCAAATAAGGTTGCGGTGATAGGATTTTCTGCCGGAGCGCATCTGGCAACGATGTTAGCGACGAAGGGAACGATTCGTCCAAATGCATTAATTGTTGGATATCCAGCATACTATCCGATTCCAGAAATCAATTATGATTTTCCTTTTCCAAGTGTAGACAAACATACTCCAGAAGCATTTATCTTTCATACATATATGGACGGGTTCGTCCCTGTCAAAAATGCCTTATTTTTAGCAGAACAATATCACCAAAATAATATTCCGTTTGAAATTCACGTATTTCGTGACGGCGGACACGGATTATCGCTTGGAAATCATTTAGTTTCTAATGAACCAGATTTTAGAGTAGACACTCATTATCATCACTGGATCAAGCTAAGCATCGAATGGCTCGATCGAGTGTTAAAACCGTTTCAATAAACACCAAATATCTCTAATCAAATCCATCTTTATAGGAGGCAAGTTATGAATCAATTTCGATTGGTAGGCTCCTTACCAAAAGTAGGAATTCGACCAACCATTGACGGACGCATGAAAGGTGTCCGTGAAAGTCTAGAAGATCAGACTTTTAACATGGCGAAGAAAGTAAAGGTTCTGATTGAACAATTGCGACACCCATCCGGTGAATTCGTAGAATGTATTATTGCCGATACCACAATCGGAGGCGTCAGAGAAAGTGCAGAATGCGAAGAAAAGTTTTTAACAGAACGGGTTGATATCAGTATCACTGTTACACCTTGTTGGTGTTATGGGACAGAAACCATGGATACCAATCGCGACCGAATTAAAGCGATTTGGGGATTCAACGGGACGGAAAGACCTGGTGCAGTGTACTTAGCGGCTGCGGCTGCGGCGCATGATCAAACAGGCTATCCGGTTTTTACGATTTATGGAAAAGATGTCCAAGACAAAGAGGATGAATCCGTACCGGATGATGTGATTCAAAAAATTATCCAATTTACAAAGGCGGCTCTAGCAGTCGCGACGATGAAAAACAAGTCCTACTTGGCAGTAGGAGGAACATCCATGGGGATTGCTGGTTCCACAGTAAATGTGGACTTCTTTAGTGATTATCTCGGAATGCGAAATGAATTCGTTGATATGAGCGAGATTCAACGACGAATCGAAGAAGGAATCTATGATCCAGAAGAATATCAAAAAGCTTTAGATTTTGTCAAAAAGAATTGCCAAGAAGGACCAGATTATAATACTCCTCCTTGGGACAAAAAGAAGAAGGATCATGACTGGGAATTTGTTGTAAAGATGACCTTAATTTTCCGCGATCTGATGATAGGAAATCCGAAACTAAAAGAACTTGGCTTTGGAGAAGAAGCGTTGGGACATAATGCAATTATGGCTGGATTCCAAGGTCAAAGACAATGGACAGATTTTCGTCCAAATGGAGATTTCTTGGAAACAATTTTGAACTCTTCTTTCGACTGGAATGGTCTTCGAGAAGCATTTATTGTCGCAACAGAAAATGACTCCTTAAATGCAGTACCAATGTTATTTGGTCATTTATTAACCGGAACAGCTCAAATCTTCTCAGATGTTAGAACGTTTTGGAGCAAAGAAGCGGTAAAACGAGTGACCGGATATCAACTCGAAGGGCTTGCAAAAGAAGGAATTATTCACCTTATTAATTCCGGTTCCACGACGTTGGATGGAACAGGACAACAAAAAGACGAACAAGGGAATCCAGTGTTAAAGCCATATTATCACTTGACGGAAGAAGAAATGCTCGATTGCTATCAAGCAACCGAATTTTGTCCGGCAAACCAATACTATTTCCGTGGTGGTGGATTCAGCACAAGATTTCTCAGTAAAGGAAATATGAAAATTACCATGTCCAGAATCAATATCGTAAAAGGACTTGGGCCAGTATTGCAAATTGCAGAAGGATATACCATCGATCTTCCTCAAGATGTGCACGATAAGATTGATATGCGAACCGACCCTGCATGGCCAACCACATGGTTTGCGCCTATACTGACAGGAGAAGGAGCTTTTAAGGATGTTTATAGTGTTATGAATCTTTGGGGTGCGAATCATGGAGCGATATCATATGGTCATATTGGTGATCAACTAATCACTTTAGCTTCGATGTTAAGAATCCCTGTATCGATGCATAATGTGAGTGAAGATCGAATCTACCGTCCAAAAACATGGGCAGCTTTTGGCACGAAAGACCTAGAAAGTGCAGATTATCGTGCTTGTAAGAATTTTGGTCCATTATACAAGAAAACATGGTAAAAGAATACTGTCTCGCAATTGACATAGGCGCCAGTAGCGGTAGACATATCGTGAAAGAAATCGGCAGTGATCAGATTGTTGAGGTTTATCGATTTCAGAATGAAATGGATGCTACCGAACAGGGTTTGGTTTGGGACATTGATCGTTTATGGACTGAAGTTAAAACAGGAATTGCCGTAGCATGTCAAAACCATAAGAATATTGTCTCATTAGGGATTGATACATGGGGAGTAGATTATGTGCTTCTCAACGAAGATACCATTGTTAAGCCAGTTTTTGCATACCGAAATGATAGAACAAAAGAATCGATTGATTTTGTCCATCAAAAGATTTCTTTTTCTCGCTTGTATCAAATCTCTGGAATCCAGTTTGAACCTTTTAATACTATTTATCAGTTATACTGGGATAAACTACATCAACGTTTGAGTGAAAATACAAATTTCTTAATGTTGCCAGAGTATTTTTTCTTTCGTTTAACAGGAATTAAAGTTCACGAGTATACGGAAGCAACAACAACAGGTTTGATAAACTGTATTACAAAAGACTATGACAATGAAATACTATCTGCACTTGATCTACCAAGAGAGATGTTCGGATCTCCGGTTCAACCGGGATACACTGAAAAAGCTACATTGCAGATTCAAAAAGAACTTGGTTTTATGGGACAAGTGACGTTAGTCGCTACTCATGATACTGCAAGTGCAGTAGAAAGTGTTGATATTGGTCCAGATGATATCTACATCTCAAGTGGAACTTGGTCTTTATTGGGAATCAAGTCCAAGAAACCAATTCAAACAGAGGAAGCATTAAATGCTGGCTTTTCTCATGAGGGAGGGATTGGATATCTCCGTTTTCAAACAAATATTCCAGGCTTATGGATCATCCAGCAACTCAAGAAGGAATTGAAAATAGATTCGTATCAAGAAATGATTGAAGCAGCGATGAAAAGTAACCTTGATCTGACATTTGATGTAAAGGATTCTCGATTGATGTCACCGGATTCAATGGTTGAAACGGTGAAGACGATTTTGAAAGAACAACACTTCTTGGGTGATTTCAAGATTGCGGATTTATTCAATATCGTATTCCACAGTCTGGCAAAATCCTATCAAATTGCAATTTTGAATCTAGAAAGAATTACACAAAGAAGCTTTCAAAATGTTGTCATTTTTGGTGGTGGAGCAAACAATCAATATCTGAATCATTTAATCGAGAAGTATACTTTAAAAAATGTAATCCCATTTCCAATAGAGGCGACTGCGATTGGAAATCTCAAAATACAAGAACAAGCGATATTATCAAAGAGGTGAAACAATGGATATTCTAAATCAAGAATATGTGAAAGGATTTATCCGTCTTATGACAGACGGATCCAATCGAGGTTGGCATGAACGAAATGGTGGGAATCTTTCCTATCGTTTAACATTGAATGAAGCAGAAATAATCAAAGCGAATACAACACCAGATTCCAATTGGTTTTCCATAGGAACAACCGTTCCGGAACTTTGTGAAGAGATGTTTCTTATCACAGGTACCGGGAAGTTTTTTAAGAACGCTGCGGAATACCCGGAAGAAACCATCGGTATAATTGAAATCGACTCCAAAGGAGAAAATTATCGAATTCTTTGGGGGTTTTTAAATGGTGGGAGACCAACAAGCGAATTGCCGACCCATTTAATGAATCACGAGGTGAAAAAGAAATGGACGAATAACCGTCACCGGGTTATTTATCACGCTCATACGACAAATATCATTTCTTTAACATTTATCTTGCCTCAAACCGATGAAGTGTTCACAAGACAACTTTGGGATATGATGCCGGAATGTCCGGTTGTGTTTCCAGAAGGGTTAGGAGTCATCGAATGGATGGTCCCCGGCGGGGAAGAAATCGGAATGAAAACATCCAAAATGATGGAAGAGTATAATATCGTAATTTGGTCAAATCACGGAACCTTCTGTAGTGAAGAAACATTTGATTTTACGTTCGGATTAATGGATACTGTTGAGAAAGCAGCGGAAATGCTGATCAAAGTCCTATCAATCAACCCAAACAAGCAACCAGTTATGACTTCAGATCAGCTTCGTGCTCTAGGAAGTAAATATAACGTTTCAATCAATCCAAAGTTCTTAAAATAGTATCATTTATAGTCGATGTTTTGCATGTGGAATTACTTGGATATCGCTACCAAAAATAGAATTTTTGGGGTATAATTGAAATAACAAACAACCTGACATCAAGAGACTACAGTTACATAAAGCCGAAACAATATATCGGTGATTTTTGAAATGAATCGAGGTGAAACAACATGATTAAGAAACAGTTATATAAAATATTTCTGTTGTCTTTGTTGTTGCCTATAATCTTAGTTGCAACGTTTCTTTTTTACAGCAATTACAAGATGCTTTATGATTCTCATACGGAAATGATTATTTCCGATAATCTAAGAGTGAAATCCGTTATGTTTGAGGTGACTACTTCAGTGACCAATCTATGCGACTCTATTTCTGAAGATCAAGGTCTTCAGGATTTGGTCGCTACCTCGTACGCCAATGTTCAAGAATCTCGAGACGCTCTCGACGAATTTGATTTATTACATGTTTACTACGAGCGCCATACTGAAGTAGCTTCCATCACGCTTTATACCGATAATACAACCCTGTTTTCTTATGAACATGTTAATGTCGTAGATGACGATAATAGTGTATGGTTCTATCAGACCGCAAATGTGCCTGGATATTACTGGTCCACATTGAACACTGTGAATCAATTAGATATTCCCTATCAAGAACTTCAATTAGTTCATCCTATCTCAATTGATAATAGTGATTTTTTGGCTGTTTTAGTAATTTCCATCAGTAATAACTATCTAAAAAACAGGATTACAAATAATAATTTAGAAGTGGATATTACAGTTAATCACGATCCAATCTTCTATAGTAGTTGGGGAAATGAAGAAACGGTAATTGATTTTGATAATTACTACGACCAAGATTTTTATTACTATTCCGGTGTAACCGATTTTATGGGCGTTAACACCTTGCTCGAAATATCTACCATTCGACCGATTAAAGCAGATGACAGTATTTATGTTTTTTCTAACAATCCCGATGCAATTCCTTCGATTAACAATATCATGTTGATTAATCTGTTGATTGTTATCATGAGTGTTCTAATGCCACTTGTTGTAATCATTACTTACACCAAACAGTTTACCAATCGTGTCAACACGTTAAAAACAGAAATGCACCGAGTTACGATGGGCGATTATGATATCATCGATACCTTTAAAGGAAACGATGAATTAGCTGATCTTTTCTTAGATCTTCAAAATATGATTCAATCCATTAAAATGAAGAATCTGGCAATTTATGAAAGCGAATTAAAAGAACAAAAACTTTCACTTCATGCTCAAAAGATGGAATTGGATTTATTATCTAGTAAAATCAATCCGCATTTTCTCTATAACACATTGGAAACCATTCGTATGAAAGCTGTAAGTATGAAAGACTTGGAGGTCGCCGAGGCGATTAAGATGCTAGGTCGATATATGCGTTATAATTTGGAGTCTACTGGTCATGTCACAACATTGGAATCCGAATTGTTCTATATTAGTTTATACCTCAATATTCAAAATCTACGTTTCTCCAATCGCATCAAACATTACATTCACGTCGATGATACTTTGAAACCAGAGGAAATACAGACTCTTCCATTATTGATTCAACCAATTGTTGAAAATGCCTTCAATCACGGACTCAAGGAAACCACAGAAAACGGGGAAATTCATGTGAATATTCTTGATAAGGTTGATAGCGTTTTGATTCAGGTCAAAGACAACGGAACTGGAATCCGACCAGAACGACTGGAATTGTTACGGGATCGTTTCTCCGATATCGAAGACAAGGAAACAACCAGTTTTGGACTGTATAATATTCACAATCGATTACGATTATTTTATGGAGACTCATACGGTTTGGAAATCATTTCTGAACTAGGAAAAGGAACGACCATTCAATTTGAAATACCAAAATAAAACGAAACATTGTTTGTTTAGAAAGGAGCCAACATGTACAAAGTATACATTGTCGATGATGAAGAAATCGTAAGACAAGGTCTTAAGATGATTTTAGACTGGAATGCACTTGGATTTGAAATTTGTGGTGAAGCCGCAGATGGAATCAGTGCATTTAAGGGAATCATGTCTATGCGCCCAGACTTAATTTTAGTCGACATTCATATGCCTAAATTACATGGACTGGACCTCGCAAACAAATTAAGGTCTTCTGGATATAAAGGAAGAATCATTGTGTTGTCTGGATACTCTGAATTCAAGTATGCCCAAGAAGCGATTATGTACGGAGTAGACTTCTACATGACAAAACCAATTGAAGAAGACGATTTGAAAGAAGCAGTAAAAAGTGTTTTTATCACCTTGAATCAAAGTATTCAACAAACGAAATCGATTAGTTACTATCAAGAAAAAGCGAAATTTCGAATCTTAGAAGAAATCATTAAAACCACGAATGTCAATTTAACGGATTTAGAAATGTCTTTGGAGGATCTTGGCCTGGTTTCAGAATCCTATCAGATTTTGTTGTTAAACAAATATGATGGAGAAGGAGAAGTCTATTCCGCCTTTTGTCAAGAAATGAAGATTTCCACTAAAAACAAGGACTTGGAGCGTCTTCAAGAAGATGATCATGATATTCTCTTACTCAAAGGATCCAATATTTTGAAAAAGCTTCAAGAATACTTAGCAAAAAATCAAGAATCCAAAGACAAACCATTTTTTATTTCTTTGGGAGATGTGGTTGAGGATGTCAGAAGAATCTCTTATTCTTATACGCAAGCCTTGACAGCTAAAAACAGAAGTTTCTATTCTAAGGAAAAGAAGTTTATCGAAGCGATTGATCGTAGAAGTGAAGTTTCTGAAATGAGAAAGCAATTTACGGCCAACAATTCAAGAGAAATTGGAAAAGATTTATACGATAAAGTGATCGTACGTCGCCAAGTTGATTGTAGATCATATTTCGATCAGTTATTTGATCAATTATCCAATACTGATAATGATGTTAAAACCATCAAAAATTATCTTGCTGGAATGTTTATCTATGTAATCAACGAATTCAAGACGGATTATGCCCACTATAATGTGGAGTTTAAGTCCAATTCAGAAATTATTAACTTAATTCAAAGTAAATCTTATCTCTATGAAATCATGGAATATATCAGTGAAGAAATCTATAGTATGTTATTGCAGACTAGAGATATCGGTAGCGATGGTATTATGGATGAGATTCTAAATTATATTTCGTCGCATAGCGGTGAAGATTTGAAATTGAAGAACATCGCCCCAAAATTTGGATATAATAGTTGTTACCTTGGGAAAATATTCAATTCCAAAGTTGGCATGAATTTTAACGAATATCTTCATCATGTGAGAGTCGATAAAGCCAAAGAATTACTCAAAAATAGCAAATACAAAGTCTATGAAATATCCAATATGATTGGCTACAATAAGGTCGACTATTTTCATATGAAGTTTAAAGAATATGTTGGCGTTACACCGACGGAGTACCGCACAGAACACGAAGAATAATGTGAAATCAAAATCTACCAAGAATGCGAAAGGGGACAATATTCATGCAAAAAAAAGTGCTGATTCTTGCTATGTTGCTGATGAGTTCATTCTTTATCATCTCCTGTAATAGCGAAGAGTATGAATTTATAACCATTGATGTTTTTTCGTCTACCGCAAATTATCAAGGAATTCAAGGCGGTTGGTTTGGCGAAGTCGTCAAAGAAAAATTCAATATGGAAATTAATATTATCGCACCAAATGTAGCTGGTGGCGGTAATCTTTTGTATGAAACCAGATCTTCTGCAGGAAATCTTGGTGATATCGTTATGATTGGTGCTGAAAACGGTCAATTGGAAGAAACGGTGGAAGCTGGATTGCTACTTGACATGAGTGAATATGCTGAGTTAATGCCTTATGCAATGCAGTACACAGAAGGAATTGAGAAACTTCAAACAACGATTAATGATACTTCCGCAATTTATGCGATTCCATCCAAAGTATCTTCTTTTGCAGCGACAGATCCTTCCGAAGGGACTGAACCAGTATTCGGACCGTACTTAAGATGGGATTTATATCAAGAATTGGGTTATCCCACAATCTCTACATTGGAGGACCTGCTTCCAGTTTTAAAACAAATGCAAACACTATATCCTGAGACTGAGAGTGGAGAAACGACCTATGCTTTCACACTGTTCAGTGACTGGGATTCCAATATGATGATGATGGCAAAGCAACCGGCATGTTTTTATGGATATGACGAAGTTGGTTTTTTATTAAGTAAAGCAGATGGAAGCGATAATGCCAGCATTATCGATGATACATCACCTTATGTAAGATCATTGCGGTTCTATTTTGAAGCCAACCAGATGGGGCTTGTGGATCCAGAATCCACAACTCAAAACTGGGACACTGTTTGGCAGAAATATGTCGATGGACAAATTCTATTTTCGCCATGGCCATGGCTTGGACAATCTGCATATAATACTTTAGAACATTTGGATTCAGGAACTGGTTTTATGATGGTCTCAATTGATGATATGATGATTTATTCTTATGGGGCAAATCCTGCTGGAGGAACTTATTTTGTTGGGATTGGATCGAATACTGAAGACCCAGAACGAATGGCTAAATTCATTGATTGGTTATATTCTCCGGAAGGAATCATGATGAGTACAGATTCTTATGGAAGTACCAGTGGTCCTGAGGGATTAACATGGGAAATCGTTGATGGAGAACCGGTATTAACAGAATTTGGGATTGAAGCTATCTTAGAAGGTGGAACCACTATGCCAGATGAATGGGGTGGTGGAGACTGGGGAGAAGGCATCTCTCAATTGAATTATGTTTCTGTCATCGCAAAAGACATCAACCCAAACAATGGGTACTCTTATGATTTTCGATATTGGGACTCCTATATTACTTATAGTGCAACTGCGGTCAATTTGGATTGGCAAGAGCGGATGGGAGCATTGACAACGTTCGAATACTTAGAAAACAATAATATGGTCATTGTCGCACCCGGTACTGATTATGTGGCTCCTGCTGAACCGCAAGAGATAACTAATATGAGAGCGAATTGCCGAGAAGTAATTGTAGACTATTCATGGAGAATGGTATTCGCTGAAAGTGAAGCAGAATTTGAATCCTTGCTAAATGAGATGCAGGCAAAAGTGATTAAATTAGGATACAATACGGTTTTGGCATATGATTTACAAATCGCTCTAGCGTTGAATGCAGCTCAAGACGAAGCACGCGAATCATCGATCAACAATTAGAGGAATTATATGAAATTTAATAACCCAATTATTTCCGGTTTTCATCCGGATCCAAGTATTTGTAGAGTAAACGAGGATTATTATCTTGTCACTTCAAGTTTTGAATATTTCCCTGGAATCCCGATTTTTCATAGTCGGGATTTATTGCATTGGAATCAAATCGGACATTGCATCACGGAAGCGAATGCTTTACAGCTAAAGCAAGGACATCCAAATGCTCTAGGATTATACGCGCCAACAATTCGCTATCACAAAGGGATTTTCTATGTCATCTGTACGAATGTAGCTTTGGGGGAAAAAGATGATGGGAATTTTATTGTTTGGACCAAGGATCCTACAAAAGATTGGTCGAAACCAATTTTTTTAGATTGTCCTGGAATTGATCCTTCTCTGTTTTTTGATGAAGATGGAGCGGTATATTATTCAGGAACGCATGAACAGATTTATCTTTGTGAATTAGACTTGCAAAATGGAACATTACTATCTCCAAAAAGAAACATCTGGTCGGGAAGTGGTGCGAACAATCCGGAAGGGCCTCATATTTACAAGCGAAATGGGTATTATTACTTATTGATTGCGGAGGGTGGCACGGAGTTGGGACATATGGTTACCATTGCTAGAAGCAAGCATATTTATGGACCGTATGAATCCTGCCCCAGAAATCCGATTTTAACAAATCGAGGAACCGAATATCCGATAAAAGCAGTAGGACACGCAGATATTTTTGAGGACCAAAACGGTCATTGGTGGGCGGTATGTTTGGGCATAAGAACAATATCTTATCCTTTCCGTCACAACTTAGGTAGAGAAACAATGCTAATACCAATGATTTGGGACGAAGACGGATGGCCACGCTTTGAAGAAGGTCATTTGAAAGAAGAAATCGATACCAATCAATTGCCTATTTCTCAATTCCATCAATCCCCTCAAATTCGAGAATGGTCATGGGTTGATAAGTTTCAAAAAGAAGGATTGAATTACTCTTGGAACTTCATCTATAATCCAGACAAATCTCTATGGCAGATTACTGAGAAAGGATTGTCCTTGAAAGGGAATGCAGATACTCTTTCACATGCAGGTTCCATCGCTTGGTTGGGGTGTAGACAACAACACCATAATTGTGTTGTGAGAACGAAAGTTACATTTGGTGCACAGAATGATAACGAAGAAGCAGGGCTTTGTATTTACCTGAACAATCTTCATCATTATGAAATTGCTTTAACAAAAAGAAGGGGACAAACCACTTTGATTGTTCGAAGACAAATAGGTTCCCTATGGCGTATCGAGAACGAAGTTAAGGTGGACAGAGAATCGATTATTCTTAGAATAGAAGCTTCCAAAGAACGATATCTGTTGCAATATGAAAGAGACGGTGAAGTTATTACGATAGGATCTGGAGAGACAAATTATCTCACAACGGAGGTCGGGGGAATCTTCACGGGAAACTATTTTGGATTATACGCTAGTGGAAATGGAAAACCATCCGATACGGAAGCATTTTTTCATTGGTTTGAATATCAAGGGAGAGAATAAACTACCCCAAAAATTTTAGTAATGTTGAATAAGTGGTGTGTATTTTGGCACTGCTTATTTTTTTTGCTTGTATTTGGCTGTTTTAAGAGATTTCTAACGATGGGAAGTAAAACGAAATGTGAATTTTACCACTTAGTTTAAGTAAAAAACTATAATTTTAGGGGTATTTTCTGTCTAAATTGGAAGGTATCTTAAAACGGTTACATACTGTAAAATTAATATATATAAAGCGTTTTCATAACAAAAAATAAAAAAGGAGAGAAATTATGAAGAAATTTTTTAGTTTGTTTTTAATTGGACTCATTGTTGTCTTCGGATTGATCGCTTGCGGTGAAACAAGCACAGAAGCGAGCACTACAACAGCAGCTGAGACCACTACAACGGCAGCCGAAACTACTACGACCACAACAGTAGAGACGACTACTGAAGAAGTTACGACTACAAAAGAAACGTTCACTTCAACGACTGCTTACTTAGCATACGCTGCATCGGATTGGGCTGTATCTTATTGGGGTCCAACGAGTGACGGAAACACCGCTGGTGTTGTTGCATCAAATGCAGAAGTAACAGAATTTGGTACTCAATATACAGTATCATTGGATTTGTCAGCTGTTACAGCGAATGGATTTGTATTCTTGGATCTTGAAATTGCAAATGGAGAATCCATCATTCCAGATAGTTTCATGACAATCGATGAAGTATCCATTAATGGTACTGCAGTCGAAAGTTTAGGTGCTACCTATACAACGACAGATAACGATACTGATACTCGTACAAACTTGTACAATGCTTGGGTATCAACAGATACTCCAGTTGTAGGACGTACCGCTGATGGAAGATACTTTGATATTTCAGCTACACCACTTGATATTTCGTCTTATACAACTGTAACTAGCATTTCTGTTAAGTTTACATTGGTTCATGGATACGAATTGGCACCTGTTGCTTATTTGCAATTCGCAGATAGCAATTGGGGAGAAGCTCAAGCATGGTTTGATGCATCTGCTTCTACAAACGTAGCTGTTGATGATTATGGACAATACACTGTAGGTTTGGATTTCACAGGTACAACAGATGGATATGCAGTGGATGTTGCATTCTTCGATCTTGAAATCGCTAACGGTGAAGTTTACTTCCCTGGATGTGCACTTGTAGTTGATTCTATCGTTATCAACGGTATCTCATTGGCTTATGGCTTAACTTATACTACAACTGATAATGACAATGATACACGCGTTAACTTGTACAACTCTTGGGTTGGAGAAATTGAAGCTGGACGTACAGCAGATGGTATCATCGAAGGTATTTCAGCTGTTCCACTAAGTGTTGCAAATTTACCTCAAATTGAAACAATCGAAGTTACATTCACTTTAACTGAAGGTGTACAACTTGGTGAAGTTTGGCCAGTAGATCTTCCAACACAAGGTACAACTGCTTACTTGGCAGTTTCCGACAGTGGTTGGTCAGTAGGATATTGGGGAACTACAAGTGGCGGTAACACAGACGGTATCGTTGCTTCAGCTCCACTTATCACTGGTTATGGTACTTATACAACTTCCTTAGATTTCACAGGTGTATCAGGCGCAGTTCTTCCTGACATCGTATTCTTAGGATTAGAAGTAATCAATGGTGAATTATACTTCCCTTATAGCATTGTAACAATCGATTCTATGAGCATTGATGGTGTTGATGTAACTTCTACATTAGGAAATTCTTACACAACTTCTGACAATGGTACAGAAACAAGATTGAACATCTACAATACTTGGGTAAGTGAAATCACTGGTAATCGTTTCGCAGATGGATTGACATTAGAAGATGTTACAGCAACTCCATTGGACGGAACATTGTACACTAACATTTCTACAATCTCTGTAACATTCACGATCACAGAAGGTGAATTCTACATGGAAGAAAATGATGAATTTGCAGGATATGAACCACCTACTTCATTCAACGCATTCATGATGTTCAGTGACACAGGCGGTATCTGGGAAAACTATGCATCCGGTACTTCTGGTGATGTAGCTGTTACAGGTGATGGTGTTTACGAAGTTTCCTTGACTGCAGCAGATGCTGGAGCAACTGGTCAAGCTGTTGCTGGTCAAGTATTCCTAATTGACATCGAAGGTCTTGGAAAAGCAATGCGTTATTATGGTACTATGGATGACGAAAACAACACTGATTTAGTTGTAGCTGTTAGAGTATTCATCGATGGTGTCGAAGTAACAGTTAACAATTCCAACATTATCGTTGGTGATATTGAAGGTAACGATCGTCTACGTATCGAATTGTACAACACTTGGGGAGCAGGAACTGCAGATGCTCCTGTCGTAGATCCTTCCTTGTTGACACCTTCTAGCTCAATCGTTGTTTGGTTCACATTGGTTGGTACTGGTATCAATACTGGTGCTGATACAACTTGGCCAGATCAAGCAAGCTAATCGGAGAAAAATACAATAATTAAAGAATGAGATAAGTCGAGATTTGGATGCAACATCAGGCAAAGGATTTTTCAAAAGTCATATACCTTAGTCTGGCTGCATCCTCTCGGCCTAACGAATTCGAATGAATACAAAATGAATAACCATTGAAAAATGATTACGAAATAGTGATGGTATGGGAAAGAGACCAAATCTCTTTCTCATATGTCACTTATTATTATGTTTATCCATATTCTTTGGTTTACCATGGGGGATCTAAATGAAACAAGAAACTACAAACAAAACATTACTATTTATTTTGGAGAACATGATGAGAGTTACCGCATTTTTCTCCGCTGTCATGATGTTCTTAGCTAAATTGAATCCTGCTCGTATTACCATATTGATTAACGAGACGATGTCTCTTTTTACGTCAGCAGTTTCCTTTAAGAAATTAACAAGTGAAGCACTTCGTGCACTTAGTCCTGAAAAACATTGGGTATACATCAGTGATTTTTACATTATAAATGGATCTAGTATCGCAATTTGCTTAGGTATCGTTGCAGTTGCACTTGGAGCTGCTTTATCAATTGGGAATGCGAAATTTAAACGATTGACAACTTATTTGGTTGGAGCCGGAAGTATTTTGCAACTTGCAGGTTTAGTTGGAATTTATGTTGATTATACAAGATTATTGATGTCAGTAAGTCCAGATCATGTCATGGCTGCTATTCCGATTGGTTACTATATTGTGATGGCATTCGCAATCTTGTCTTTCTTACTTGCAATTGCCCTATTCATATTTGAACCAAAACCTACGCCAAAAATGGAGTATGAAATGTCAAGACCTAGTCAATTGATGATTATGTTCTTGCCATTTGCAGCCTTAATTTTTGTCTTCTCTTATTTACCTCTTTGGGGTTGGAGATATGCCTTTTTCGATTATCAGGCTGGTATGGATCTAACACTGGATCGATTTGTTGGATTCTATTGGTTTAAAGTTTTATTCAGTAGTACGGGAAGTGATATTCTTCGTGTCCTTCGAAACACATTTATTATGAGTGGTTTAGGACTCGCAACAAGTTGGCTTCCAATGATTTTCGCCGTCTTCTTGGCGGAAATCACCAGTACAAGATTTAAGCGTGTCATTCAGTTATTCACGACAATTCCGAATTTTATTAGCTGGGTATTGGTATATGCATTAGCGTTAGCGATATTCTCAACAGACGGTTTTATAAATGGATTCTTATCCAACGTTCTGAATATTCCATCCGATACGAATTACCTGATGGAAGATGCCGGTACGTGGATTAAAATGTGGGCTTGGGGAACATGGAAGGGGCTCGGATGGAGTGCAATTATTTATATTGCGGCGATATCCAGTATCGATCCGGTCATGTATGAAGCAGCAACCATTGATGGAGCTAGTCGTTTCCAAAAAATGAGATATATTACAATCCCTTCTTTATTACCGACGTACTTTGTATTACTGGTCCTTTCTGTAGCAGCAATCTTAAGCAACGGAATGGATCAATATCTGGTCTTTGAAAATCCAGCAAATACCGATCAGATTACGGTGTTAGATTTATATGTTTATCAAATCGGTTTAGATAAAGGATTGATTCCTCTGTCTACTGTGGTTGGTATGCTGAAATCCATTATCAGCATCACCTTGCTTCTTTCCGTGAACGCATTATCCAAACGCGTTCGTGGGGAAAGTGTTATTTAGGGGGTGATGATCATGGCTAGAAAAAGACGTTTAGAATCTAAAACTTTTGGAGATAGAATTTTTGATGTATTCAACCATGCAGGATTCCTACTATTCACGATTGCTTGTTTCTTCCCTTTCTATTATCTGTTCATCAATACAATCTCAGATAATGAATTAGTTTTAAGGGGAGTTATCAACTTTATTCCTAGAGGAATTCAATTTAAAAACTATATTGGATTATATGTTGTCAAAGATATTCCTCAAGCATTCTTTATTACAACTGCAAGAACCATTTTAGGGACTGCACTTATGGTTTTGGCTTCTGCATTTATTGGTTACTTGGTAACAAAAAAAGAAATGCGTGCTCGTAAATTCTTATATCGTTTTATGATTATTACCATGTACTTCAATGCTGGATTGATTCCTTGGTATTTGAATATGTCAATGTTGGGTCTAACCAATAGTTTCATGGCATATATCATTCCTGGAATTGTCGCTCCATTTAATATTATCTTGGTGAAGACTTATATCGAATCCATCCCTGCAGATTTGGAAGAAAGTGCATTTATGGATGGTGCGGGATATATGAAAGTATTCCGATATATCATTTGGCCACTTTCCAAGCCAATTCTGGCAACCATCGCCATATTCGGTGCAGTTGGGCATTGGAATTCCTTCATCGATTCCTTGATTTTGATGCAAGGATCCGACAACCTATTTACCTTGCAACATCGACTTTATATCTACTTAACAGAAGTATCAAGCTTAGATGCAATGCTACAATCCTCACCGGGATCGATTGCTGAGGCTTTGAATCAAAAAGTCATCAAATATACCATTTCAATGGTATCTGTCATTCCTATCTTAGCAGTATATCCATTCATGCAACGATATTTTGAAAAGGGTATTATGCTAGGAGCAGTCAAAGGTTAATATCATTTATTATTTTATATATAAACGGAGGAGTTATTTATGAAGAGAAAATTTTTGGTACTATTACTTTCTATGGTTGTTTCTCTTGCAGTAGTAGGATGTACAAATCCTTATGAGACATCCCTTACTACTACTGGTGCAAGTGGAGGTACAACTGGAACCGGAACAACTGCTACAACAGAACGCGGCGAGCCAATTGAATTGACAGTGTACAGTCAATTAGCAAACTATTCTGGACAGATGACTGGTTGGTTCGCACAGATTATGCTAGAAGAATTTAACGTTATATTAAATATTATCCCGGATTCAGAAGGGGTATATGAAACTCGTATGGAAGCTCAAAACCTCGGTGATATTGTGGTTTGGGGAGCAGATGGCGAAGATTATCTCAACGCAGTTGATGCAGGATTGTTATTTGACTGGGAAGAAGATGATCTAGTTCAAGATTATGGCCCATATATTTATGAGTATATGCAACCTGCATTAGAGAAAAATCGTGAAATTTCCGGAACGGGAAAGGTTTATGGATTTGGACACAATGTTGCTTATTCTTCTGATGACCATGAAGCATTCTTCTATACATGGGATTTGCGCTGGGATCTTTACAAAGAACTTGGGTATCCACAAGTAGATGATTTGGATGATTATTTACAATTAATGTTGGATATGAAAGCAATTGAACCAACAGATGAAGCGGGAGATCCTACTTATGCGACTTCGCTATGGCCAGATTGGGATGGAAGCATGGTAATGTATGTGAAATCCATGGCAACTGCTTATTACGGCTATGATGAATTAGGTGTTGGATTATACAATGTAGAGAACGGGGAATATTATGATGCATTAGACCCGGATGGTCCATATATTGAAATGCTTCGATTCTTTAATCAACTGTATCAAAATGGATTATTGGATCCAGATTCTATGACTCAAACATTTGACGAAATGACAGCGAAAGTTGTCAATGGTGGAACTTTCTTCTCCATTTTCAACTTCTCTGGATCATCTGCATATAACACAGGAACTCACATCGATGATAATAAATTAATGTTATCGATGGTCCCTGGTGATGCTACACCAATTGTTTATGGTATGAACGTACTTGGTGGAAGTCGTGTTTGGAGTATCGGTGCGAAGAGCCAATACCCTGAATTATGTATGGAAATCTTAAACTGGTTATCTACTCCATATGGACGTATGGTTTCTGAATACGGACCTTATGGAATTACTTGGTACTATGATGAAAACGGAAATACAATTGCTACAGATTTAGGAGTAGAAATGCATTATGATAATAGTACCGAATTTCCTGAAGAAAGCGGATATTATGGAACATTTGGTGATGGTGACTTTGAAATCAATAATACAACTTGGTCATTGAACGCTGTGAATCCTGATTCAAATGGCGAACGTTTTGGTTGGGATTTCTGGAAAAGCAATCAAACAGATCCTTTGAATGAGTTAGAAGCTGATTGGAGAAGTTACAATAATGCGCTTAGTACACAAGAGTATCTCGATAACGGAGCTTATAAAGTAGCATTAGGTACCGCATATTCTGAAAGTAGAAGAAGTGCGGAACTAAAAGTGAAGTGGGAGCAGGTAACAAAGACGATTGTCGATTATTCATGGCAAGCAATCTATGCAGCAAACGATGGTGCATTTAACTTCATTGTCAATACCATGATTAATAAAGCAAATACTTATGGTTATGCCGATTGTGTGACTTGGTCTGAAAATGAAGCGGCTGTACGCTTTGCTCTAGAAGAAGAAATTAGAAATGCAGTAAGCTAATTGTTGGCTTACAGAATCGAATAGAGAAGGAGGTGGATGTATGCGTCTTTTCACCGTTGACAGTAAATTGTATAAAGCAATGGTTACCCTATGGGATGCTGTGAAATTGAACTTTATGTGGATTTTATTTAGTTTGCCAATCATTACGATTGGTGCATCAACAACTGCGGCTTTTAGCGTAACGTTGAAAATGATTGAAAACAATGAAGGACATGTGGTCAGACAATTCATCCAAGCCTTCAAAGAAAACTGGAAACAGGGTATACCAATGGGTTTGATTGTACTGGTAGTTGCCTATTGTGCGTATCTTAATTTTGAGATCTTCAATCAATTGCCAGATGGATCCGTTTTACTACTAATTTCTGGTGTCTTAATTATTTTCTTTGGGTTGCTACATATTACATATGCATTCCCATTGAGTGCGAGATATAAGAATTCACTGCGAGAAACCTTTTCGAACTCCAAGGAGATTGCAATAAAATTTTTCTTTCGAACAGTTTTATTGTGGATTCTTATTGCCCTATTAATAGTAGTATTTATATTAAACTACACATTAATGCTTATTGGTCTTTTAGTAGGACCGGTATCCATATTCTTAGTTGTAAGTTCCTTTGCAGTAAGATTTTTTAGACAAATCGAAAAGGATTCTTTATCTTATTAAGAGAGATGAAGGCGGTAATTCCTATACTGCCTTTTTATCTACTACTATGATTTTGAAATGAAATATCAAGGAAAGAGAGAGATATGTTTATGAAGAAACATTTGATTTTATTCGTAGTACTTTTGGTTTCTTTGTTTGCTTTCGTCGGTTGTGATAAAAATAAAACAACAACTCAAACTAGTTCTTCCACAACGACTACAGCAGAACAATCAACTACAACATTACCTGAAGTCACAACAACCGCTACACCAACGACGACTACTGTAACAATAACAGATTTGTCGATGTTGAGCGAAAATGATATTAAAAATATGACATCTTTGGAATTAACCTATTATATGGGGAATGGAACCAATTTGGGAAACACCATGGAAGCCTTTGGACGTACCGAAATCGGAACAACATCTTCACCAGATGCCTATGAAACGATTTGGGGTCAACCAATCACAACAGCTGCGATGATTCAAGGAATGAAAGATGCTGGATTTGATACATTGCGTATTCCTGTTGCTTGGACAAATACGATGGATATCGATAATGGAAATTACACGATTAGTCCAGCTTATTTAGCACGTGTCGCTGAAATCGTCAATTATGCACTTGACGCGGATATGTTTGTGATTATTAACGATCATTGGGATGGAGGCTGGTGGGGCTTATTCGGTTCTGAAAATCAGGCAAACAATGATAAAGCCTGGGCTATCTATCAAGCGATGTGGGGCCAAATCGGAGACTATTTCAAAGATTATTCTTATCGTTTAATATTTGAATCTGCTAACGAAGAACTTGGTAATCGTCTCAATGACGCGATTGATGGAGTTAGCGGTGTATTAACGGAAAATGAATGTTACGAAATGGCAGCTGATATCAATCAAGAATTTGTTGATTTGATTCGCGCGCAAGGTAGTAACAACGCGGATCGATTCTTGCTGATTGCTGGTTATAACACAGACATTACGATGACTTATGATGATCGTTTCAGTATGCCAACTGATAGCGCAAGTAATAAGTTATTATTGTCTGTTCACTACTATACTCCTTGGACATATTGTGGAACCAGTGGGGATGCTGTCTGGGCATCTGCAAGTGGCTATAACACACAAAATGAACTGATGGAAAAAATGACAAAATATACCGCATTGGGCTATGGAGTCATCTTTGGTGAATTCGCAGTTATGACTAAGAGTGATGGTACGTTAAAAACGAACGCTTTGGATTTCTTTACCAATTTCTTAGACAATTGTGACAAGTATGGATACGTTCCTGTCTTATGGGATACGAACATGTTCTATAAGAGAGACACATTAGAGATTTTTGATCAAGATTTGGCAGATTTCTATGCAAGTAGAAATTTCGCAGCTCAAAGCTCATATTCATATGATGAAATAGTTTCGAATGCACAAGCTTCAATGACCTCTCTTTTGGAAATAGCGATTCAATACGATATCGATCATCCAAATGGAACAGTACTTACAGGCGATGAGGTAGCAGTTGCATGGTTAATGTATACAAGTAATGATTGGTCTGTATCTTATAGTGTTGGTGATTCTTATACCCCGAGTGAAGCAACAGTTGGTTTGGTTGCTACTGATGTAATTGTTGAAGGAGCAGGTACGTACACAATTGGACTTGACTTTACTGGAACTGGAGCTGGATATGCGACTGGAGTTGGATTCTCTGCAATTGGATTATCCAACGGAGAATTGCTATATCCTGGGTATATTATCGAAATCACTCAGATTCTCCTTAACGGCGTAGAATATGATTTAACTGGATTCCCATATACAGCATCGGATGATGGAGTTTGTACCCGTGTGAATTTATATAACCAGTGGGTAAATGATATTCCTGATGATGCTAGAGTATTGAATAATTTCTTCCTCCCATATGTATCCGCTGTTGTCATCGACAGAACTGAATGGACTGAAATTTACACCATTGAAATTACTTTTAACTATATCAATCCTAATGCAGAATAAACGTGAATAGATTGCTGCAATCCCCCTTTTTTGGGGGGATGCAGCTAAATATGACGTGAAAAAGGTGATAACGATGAGTCTTTTTCATAAAGATAACTTATTCCAATCGGTCAAATTCAATCATTTTTGGAGCTTTTTGAAAGAACCGATTGATACCAATTTAAATGAAATATCACAAAAAATAAGCCAATTTGAGAATGTGACATTGCCACATGATTGGCTTATTTATAATTCTCATAATCTCTATGAAACATCTTCCGGATGGTACCGCAAAGAATTTCATATGGATAAAGAGGACGACTGCTTATATTTTCTACGTTTTGAAGGAGTATATATGGATTCTGTTGTGTATTGCAACGGAAAGTTTGTTGGTCAATGGAAAAATGGTTATACTACATTTGAATTTGAGATAACAAAACATCTTCATACTGGGAAAAATACACTGATCGTTTTAGTTCGAAACCTAAGTCCGAATTCAAGATGGTATTCCGGGGCCGGGATATATCGAGATGTTTGGTTTATCAAAAAACAAAAGAATCATATCCAATCGGATGGAATCTATGTTCATACTACCAATAACCAAGGGGTATGGACGATTGAGGTTGAGACTGAAACCGCCGTAGAAAAACCTGCAATGTTAAAACAGGCTATATATGATCAGGGTCAATTGATTAGCGAATCGGTAAAACCGGTTAATAGAATCAAAAATACTCAAATGCTTCAAGTGACGAATCCTGAACTTTGGTCTTTTGATTATCCGAAGTTATATCGGTTGGAAACATCTTTGTATGTGGATGGAACTTGTTGCGATCAAGTCTCGCAAAACATTGGATTCAAAGATCTGGTGTTAGATCCAGCTAAAGGAATGATTCTAAATGGTGTATCTGTAAAAATCAACGGTGTTTGTGAACACCATGATTTAGGTAGTTTGGGATCCGCTTTCCATAGAAGCCTTATGAAAGAGCGAATGTTGCAACTAAAACAGATGGGAGTTAACGCGATTCGTACCGCTCACTCTGTCCCTGCTCCGGCGGTGATGGAATTGGCAGATGAATTAGGGTTTCTCGTCTACTCAGAAGCATTCGATATGTGGGAACGACCAAAAACCAAAAATGACTATTCTCGATTCTTTTCTGAGTGGGCAGAGATTGATGTTCAAAGCTGGGTGCGAAGAGATCGTAACCATGTTTCATTATTTATGTGGAGCATCGGAAATGAAATCTATGATACTCATGTAGACAAACACGGATTAGATATTACGAAGCAATTATATTCCTATGTTAAGAAACATGATCCAAAGGGAAATGGAGCAGTTACAATCGCATCCAATTTCATGACAGGAACTAATGCTCAATCATGTACGGATATTGTAAAATATGCTGGATATAATTACTTAGAACGACTCTATGAACCTCATCATAAAGAACATCCTGATTGGATTATTTATGGTAGTGAAACAGGTTCTGTTGTTCAAAGTAGAGGTGTTTATCATTTTCCTCTTGATGTATTAATCCTTGCGGATGATGATTTACAATGCTCTTCTCTAGGAAATAGTGTGACTAGTTGGGGGTCCAAATCCATAGGTCATTGTATTACAGGTGATCGTGATATCCCGTTCTCATTAGGACAGTTTATTTGGACAGGTTTTGATTATATTGGCGAACCAACCCCTTATGACACTAAGAACTCCTATTTTGGACAAATAGATACAGCTGGATTTGAAAAAGACAGTTTTTATGTGTATCAATCGGCTTGGACAAAACCAGAAAATAATCCAATGATTCATATTTTCCCTTATTGGCAATTCAATGAAGGTCAAATAATTGATGTAAGAGTATGTACCAACACGAGTTCTTTCGCTCTGTTTTTAAATGATCAATTGATTGGTCATAAAGACATCGATATGAGCAAAGATCTCAATATTATTCCAACTTGGAAATTACCATTTACAAAAGGAGAGTTAAAAGCCATTTCCTATGATAAAGCAGGGAACGAGATTGCTCGTTGCGTTCGTCATAGTTTTGGCGATCCATCTAGGCTTATTGTAAGTGTTGATAAAGATACGATTCAAGCAAACGGAGAAGATATTGCACAAATTACGATACAAGCAGTAGATGTTTTGGGACATATCGTTGAAGATTGCAAATTACCAGTTATAATAGAAGTAGAAGGTGCGGGAGTTTTATTAGGAATCGACAATGGGGATAGTACCGATTTCGATTCTTATAAAGGGAATACTAAGAGAATGTTTTCAGGAAAACTGAAAGTTTTGGTTGGATCTATTATCAATCCAGGAAAAATTACTGTACACATTAAAACAAGGGACCTGCCAACTCAAACGATTACTATTTTTACAAAAGAGGTTTCCTTACCATATGAAGCATCTGTCGCGAAAACGATAAAACATTATCTTCGTTCAGGTGAAGGAAAACTGAATTCAAATACAGAAATTTCGGATTTTATCCCAATCGAACGGATTGAACTATTTGCTTCAAATCACACCTTAACCAAAGAAGAAAATGAAATCGAAGTAATGGTGCAAATTCATCCCGAAAACGCTACGAAACAAAAATATACTTGGAAAGCTGTAACAGACAAAGGGGTTATATCCAATATTGGTAAAGTAAAGTCAACCTCCGCAGGATGTAGCGTTCATGCGATTGGGGATGGAATTTTCTATCTTCGTTGTATGGTAGAAAATCAAAAAGGGCATCCTGATGTAATTTCTCAACTGGAATTTACAGCTAAAAATTTAGGGATAGCAAATAAGAATCCGTATGAATTCGTAAGTGCTGGATTATATGATCGTTCCATCGGAGAAATCGGGGCGGGAAACGAAAAAGGCATCTCGACTGATAACATGGATACGACAACTGTATTCTATGATTATGTTGATTTTGGCAATTTTGGCTCTGATATGATTACTCTATCGATCTTTGCATTTGATGGAAAACCACAAGAGATCGAAATGTATGAGATTGATGATGAAACAAAAACATATCGCCTCATTGATACTTTGATCTACGATATTCCAACCATTTGGAATAAATATCAAGATAAAACCTATCATTTAACCAAGAGATTATCTGGATTGAAAACTATAGCTTTTGTATTCCACACCAGAAATCATTTCAAAGGATTCCGCTTTGAATCCGAAGTGAAAGCATATCAAAGACTATCCATTCTGGATTGCAATTCCTACTATGGTGATCAAGTTACGCCGGAACTATGGGGAATGTCTAACATTGGAAATAATGTATCCTTCTTATTTGAGGATATGGATTTTAATGGAGCAGTAAACCATTTGATTCTTCATGGAAAATCCATTTCCGATAAGAATACAATCCGCATTCAATCAACGGATTCAGATGGCAATAGAAGTTTTCAAAACATTGAATTTCTTCATACAGAAGAGTTTGAAACAAAAGAATTCGATATCGAACCGATTGATGGAAAGACAACGATTGAATTCATCTTCTTACCAGGTAGCCACTTTGATTTTAAATGGTTCCAATTCGTTAAGAAATAGCGAATAAACCGATTAAACAATAGTATGAAATACTCATCGAAAAGGAGATAATACGATGAAATTCACCAATGGACAATGGTTATTACAGGAAGGCTGTGAAATTTTCAGCCCGAAAGAAGTCTATTTTGAAAAGGTCATTGATAATACCTTGATTTTAACGACACCGACACAGTTTATTCGTCATCGTGGAGATACACTTGGCGGCGTCAATTTGACCATCGAAATCAGCACTCCAATCGACGAAGTCATCCGCGTGAAGGTATACCACTATAAAGGCGGTCATCATAAAGGACCGGAATTTGAATTGAATCTCAAAAACAAACCGCTTACCTATACTTCGGATGAAGAAGAAATCGTTATTGTAAGTGGATCTTTAACATTGATCCTTAATAAAAAAAATTGGAGTATGAAATATACCCGTAATAATCAACTAATCACAACATCTTCGGGACGTGATTTCGGCTATGTAAAAACCGATTGGAAAGGGTTTGCCTATGATAAACCTTCCTATGAAAACAGTTTTATGAAACAAAATCTTTCATTATCCATAGGAGAATTGGTTTATGGTTTGGGAGAACGTTTTACTCCATTTGTTAAGAATGGGCAGACGGTTGAAATGTGGAACGAAGATGGAGGAACATCAACCTATCAGTCCTACAAGAACATACCATTCTATCTGACAAATAAAGGCTATGGTGTTTTTGTAAATCACCCAGAAGAGGTTTCGTTTGAAATCGGTAGTGAAAATGTCAAAAAAATTGGGTTTTCAGTACATGGAGAAGAACTTGATTATTTCTTGATTAATGGTCCGTCTCTAAAAGAAGTTATATCAAAATACACGGATATTACCGGTAAACCAGCTTTACCTGCACCATGGACATATGGTCTTTGGTTATCCACTTCATTTACTACGAATTACGATGAAAAAACAGTATTGAGTTTTATCAATGGTATGTTAGATCGTGATATTCCGCTCAAAGTATTTCACTTTGACTGTTTCTGGATGAAAGATTTCCATTGGTCTGATTTTACTTGGGATGCAAGAGTATTCGAAAATCCAGAGAAATTATTACAGAAAATCCATGATTTAGGTATTAAAGTTTGTGTTTGGATCAATCCTTATATCGCACAAGAGTCAGTTCTATTCGACGAAGGTGCAAAAAATGGTTACTTCCTAAAACGTTCTGACGGTAGTGTCTGGCAGTGGGATATGTGGCAACCAGGGATGGCTATTGTCGATTTCACCAATCAAGAGGCGACCGCTTGGTTCCAAAATAAATTAGAAAAATTATTGGATATGGGAGTGGATTGCTTCAAGACGGATTTCGGCGAAAGAATTCCGACTGATGTATTGTATTCTGATGGATCAGATCCGTATAAGATGCATAACTTCTATACTTACCTATACAATAAAGCTGTTTATGAGTTGTTAGAAAATAAACGTGGCAAAGAAGACGCTGTCGTCTTTGCCAGATCGGCAACTGCAGGTGGCCAAAAGTTCCCAGTACATTGGGGAGGAGATTGTTGGAGCGATTATGAGTCAATGGCGGAAAGCCTACGAGGGGGACTCTCTTTAGCAATGTCTGGTTTTGGCTTTTGGAGTCATGACATTGGTGGATTTGAAAGTACATCATCCAGTGATGTCTATAAGCGTTGGTGCGCGTTTGGATTGTTATCTTCTCACTCTAGATTACATGGAAGTACCTCATATCGAGTTCCATGGGCATATGATGAAGAAGCAGTAGCTGTTCTTCGATCTTTTACCAAGTTGAAAGCTACCTTGATGCCATATATCTATTCTATTTCTAAAACTGCAAATGAATTAGGGATTCCTACAATGCGAAGCATGGTTTTGGAATTCACATCAGATCAAAACACACATTATCTTGACAAACAATATATGTTGGGTGATGCGTTACTGGTGGCTCCAATATTTAACGAAGAGGGAATCGGCCGTTATTATTTACCAGAAGGCAAGTGGACGAATTACTTCACAAAAGAAGTGTTGGAGGGTGGACGCTGGATCACGGATTCCAATGATTACTTCCATATTCCATTATTTGTTCGACCAAATACGATTTTACCAATCGGATCCATCGATAATAATAGCGAGTATGAGTATGAGAAACAAGTAGAGTTACAAGTCTATCAACTTCAAAAAGAATCTCAAATCCAACGCGATGTATTTGGATTAGATGGAACAAAAAAACTTTCTATTTTGATAGAAGAAAACCATGGAAAAGTGATCATTTCATTAGAGTCAGCAAATCCTTGTACGATTACATTTATGAATCAAGAATTAAAGGCTATTGATCAAGACATAACCTATCTAAATGGAAATACTACTATATCCATCCGTAAATCGAAGCAAAGTGAACCAATAACATTACAATTGAAATAGGTGACAAAGTGTTTGAAAAGCAAATCGATGAATTATTAAAGCAATTGACATTAGAAGAGAAAATCGGAATGATCCATGGAAATGGATTGTTTCGTACGGAAGGAGTTCCAAGACTTGGAATTCCTCCACTATATATGTCGGATGGACCGATGGGAGTTCGCTATGAATTTGAAAACTCAGAATGGAAGCCAAAAGGAAATACCGATGATTTTGTAACCTATCTTCCTAGTGGTGGTGCGATTGCCTCTACTTGGAACCGACGATTAGCCTATTGGTATGGTCAAGTTCTCGGAGAAGAAGCAAGGGGAAGAAAGAAGGATGTGATTTTAGCACCTAGTGTCAATATCATTCGTTCTCCGCTATGTGGTCGTAATTTTGAATACTTATCCGAAGATCCCTACTTAGCAAGTCAAATGGCAGTACCAATGGTAAAAGGAATTCAAGAGAAGGATGTCTCTGCTTGTGTCAAGCATTTTGCGGCAAACAATCAAGAGACAGAACGATTATTCGTCGATGTAATTGTTGGTGAAAAAACCCTACATGAAATCTATTTTCCTGCATTTAAAGCGTGTGTTCAACAAGCGAACACCTATTCTGTAATGGGTGCGTACAATAAAATTAACGGCGAGTATTGTTCACAAAGTTCAACACTTTTGAACCGAGTTTTAAGAGATCGGTGGGGATTCCAGAATATGGTTGTTTCCGATTGGTCAGCCGTCAATAATACTTTGGAAGCGGCTAATAGTGGAATCGATATTGAAATGTCGGTTCACAAAAGATTTGACGAGTATTATATGGCGAATCCTTTAAAAGAGTTGATTCTTTCCAACCAAGTGGAAGAAAGTAAAATTGACGAGAAGGTACGCAATATCTTGCGAGTGATGTTTCAACTCCGGATTTTAGGAGAAACGTCGAAGAGAAATCC
>QKCT01000024.1 GCA_003245625.1 Bacillota bacterium
TCAGTGAGAGTGCAAAGAAACTGAATCTTTCCACTGACGAAATCGAAATGTATGGAAACTACAAAGCAAAAATCAGTTATGAGGCGTTGGATAAAGTCAAACAAAACAAGCGCGGTAAAATCATTTTAGTTAGTGCGATTAATCCTACTCCTGCGGGGGAAGGAAAATCTACGACTACTATCGGTCTTGGTGATTCCTTAAATAAACTCGGATATCAAACCATGATTTGCCTTAGAGAACCTTCTTTGGGTCCAGTCATGGGAGTAAAAGGTGGTGCGACAGGAGGCGGTTACGCTCAAGTTGTTCCAATGGAAGACATCAACCTTCATTTCACTGGAGATATCCACGCCATTACTGCCGCAAACAATTTGATTAGTGCTGTCATCGATAATCACCTCTTCCAAGGAAATGATCTTCAAATCAATCCGGAAAAAATCATTTGGAGAAGAGCTATGGATATGAATGATCGTTCTCTCCGCAAAATTCAAGTCGGATTGTCACTGAAAAAAGAAATTCCTCGTTTTGACGGTTTTGATATTTCTGTCGCATCGGAGATTATGGCTGTTTTCTGTTTGGCAAATAATCTCGAGGATTTAAAACAAAGAATCGATCGAATTGTCGTTGCTTATAATATGGATGATCAACCAATCACCATAAACGACCTTCAAGTTGGAGGTGCAGTTGTTATGCTACTAAAGGATGCATTTAAACCGAATTTGGTTCAGACTTTAGAAGGGAACCCAGTGCTAATCCACGGTGGACCTTTTGCAAATATAGCCCATGGATGTAATTCCATTATGGCAACAGATTACGCCTCTAAAATCAGTAAATTCACAGTCACGGAAGCGGGGTTTGGTGCTGACTTGGGTATGGAAAAGTTCATGGATATCAAAATGCGCGCAATGGATACAAAACCCGAAATGGTCGTATTAGTTGCTTCGATTCGGGCGCTGAAACTACATGGTGGTGTAGAGAAGGATGATCTAAAAGAAGAAAATGTCTCTGCCCTATCAATCGGTGTCAAGAATCTCGAGAAACATATTGAAAGTGTTGGAGAATTTCATCTTCCTTATGTTATAGCCTTAAATATCTTTCCAACCGATACGAAGAATGAAATTCAATTTATGAGCGATTGGGCAGAATCCAATAAACATCCTCTTTCTCTTTCTAGAGTTTTTGAAAAAGGAAGTGAAGGCGGATTGGATTTAGCGAAAAAAGTCATCGAAACAATTGAAAATCAAGACAGAAACCAATTTAACGTTTTATATCCTTTGGATTTATCGATTGAAGAAAAACTCAATCAAATCGCAAAACGAATCTATGGAGCAAATAAAGTTGAATTCTCAAATACAGCACTAGAACAAATGGAGATATACAAAAAGATGGGGTGGGACAAACTCGCAATCTGTGTAGCAAAGACTCCACTATCGTTGACTGATGATGCTAAAATCAAAGGTAGACCAAGCGACTTTACTGTTACAGTAAGAGAATTTAAACCCTCTGTTGGTGCCGGCTTTATCGTCGCTTTGATGGGAAATGTTATGACAATGCCTGGATTACCGAAATCCGGTGCATATATGGATATGGATGTTATAGACGGAAAAATCATTGGATTGTTCTAAAATTGATAAAGAAAGGAATGTAATCCCTTTGGATTACAATAATCATATCTGATGAAAAAACAACCAGTACGAATTGCAATTTGGGGTTTTGGAGCGATGGGATCAGGAATGGCAAAAATGATTCTAAACAAACAAGGATTCGACATCGTTGGCGTCGTCGATACTTATGAAGGATTTGTTGGGAAAAGCATCTTCTCCTTCTTGAATACCCAAAACCCATATACACACGATGTGTTCATTGAGAGAAATATCGATCGAATCTTATTGGAGGAATCCGTAGATTTGGTTTTGTTAGCGACGGATTCTTTCACAAAAAAGGCTTTTCCAAAGATAAAACAAATTATCGAATCTGGTGTCAATGTGATTAGCACAGCCGAAGAAATGGCGTTCCCAATGGCAAAAGAACCAGAATTATCAAAAGAAATGGATTATTTAGCAAAGAAACACAACGCGACTATATTGGGGACAGGAGTAAATCCAGGAATGATGATGGACCTTTTAGCCATCTGTATTTCTGGTGTAATGAGTGACGTTGAGAATATGAAAATATCAAGAATCAACTCATTGTCTCCTTTTGGACCAACCGTTATGGAAGAACAAGGTGTAGGTCTAACAAAACAATCTTTTGAAGATAAAATGGCACACGGAGAGATTTCCGGTCATGTTGGATTCATCGAATCCACTCATATGATTGCAAATGCTCTTGGATTAAAAGTACAATCCTTTGAACAGAATATGGCTCCGATTATTACATCAGTGGATCGAAAATCCAAATATGGATTTGCCAAAGCAAACGACGTGGCCGGAGTTGATATGAGAAGTCATGCAATCTTGTCGAATCAAACCAAAATCGACATGATCCACCCGCAACAAATCGAACCTGAAATGGAAGGAACACAAACCGGAGATTACATCCAGATTGAAGGAACTCCAGCAATTCATTTGTCCAATGTTCCAGAAGTGGAAGGTGGCATTGGAACCATAGCGATTTGTGTGAATATGATTCCTCATGTTATCAATGCAAAACCTGGTTTGAAAACAATGATTGATTTACCTGTTCCAAGAGCGATCATGGGTGATGTTAGAACGATGATCGATGAGGAAGAATAATATGATAGAAAAGAATTCTTGGGTTCAAATACAAAAGATTGTTTTAGAACCGCAGGATCGAGCAACCCATCTTCCCGAAGAAACAAAAAAGGTTCCACTTATAATGTGGGTAAAAGGGAGACTACAACAGTCCGCTGAGTTAGGATCCCTCGTCCAAATCAAAACTCTTACCGGACGAATCGAATCCGGTGTTTTAATTTGCAAGAACCCTAGTTATCTTCATACGTATGGAACATTTATCCCAGAAATTCTTGAGATTGATCGCATTGTCAAAAACCAACTCTTCGGAGGTGATAGCAATGAATGATTACAATCAAGTGATGGAACGTAAAAATCAAATCATGAAAGACTGTGTTGGAATCGATTATGATCAATATGAATATGGTTATCATGCTTTCGATTATGAAGCGATGATGAATGATTGTGGGTTTACACTGAACCAAGTTCGAGAAATTCAGTCTCAATACGGGGTGGGATCGACACCACTTAAAGAATGTAAAAACATAACAGCTTTAGTAAGATCAGTCTCAAAACCTGGATATGGTGCTAGAATCTTTATCAAAGATGAAGCTTTAAACGATTCAGGATCATTCAAAGCAAGACGAGCAAGTATCGCTTGTTACCAAGCCAAACAACTTGGTTTCAAAGGTGTGATAGCGGCCACAAGTGGAAACTATGGAGCGGCAGTTGCCTCTCAGGCTGCGAAGCATGGACTCAAGTGTATTATTGTCCAAGAATGTTATGATTCAAACGGAATTGGTCAACCAGAGATCATCGAAAAAGCAAGAGCTTGTGAAGCATATGGTGCTGAAGTCGTGCAATTATCCGTTGGCCCCGAGTTATTTTATAAGTTCCTTTTATTATTAGAAGAAACCGGATATTTCAATGCATCTTTATATACTCCTTATGGAATTATGGGCATTGAATCTCTAGGAGCAGAATTGATTGAAGATTGCTTGAGGCAGACTGGAAAACTTCCTTCTACTGTTGTTTGTACAAATGCAGGAGGAGGAAACCTAACAGGAACTGCTAGAGGAATTCGAAAGTCGACCTCGGCACGAATTGAAATCATTGGTGCATCTGTCAATTTAAAAGGATTACATATGGCAAGCGATATTGATTTCAACAAGAAGTCTTTCACGACCGGACATACTGGATTTGGATTGCCATTTATGATTCATCCAGATCGAAGCGACGTACCAAGAAGTGCAGGAAGACCACTTCGTTACATTGATCGTTATGTCACCGTAAACCAAGGAGAAGTCTTTTTCTTGACCTGCAGGAAACACTTCTTTAGCGGCGGCTTTTTCGATTGCACAAGAAATGAAACAGGATGAAATCATCATTGTACAGGAAACAGAATACACAAGTGCTGGTAAGCATCATCAAGCTCAACTTGCTTTTGCAAGAGAAAATGGAATCGAAATCAAGTTTGGAGACCCCAAAGATGAGGTTGCCGGAAAATCGATTATTTTGCCAAAAACTGTCGATTTGATTCGAGCAGTTGATCTTG
>QKCT01000065.1 GCA_003245625.1 Bacillota bacterium
AATCCAGGAGCTAAAAGAATTCAACTAAAACCAATCGAAATAGAAATAAAGAGGTGATTATATGATGAAGAAAAACTTTACCTTATCGCTTGTCGTCATGATAGGGTCGGTTCTTTTGTTCGTAGTCGCCTCTTTTGCTTGGTTTGCCATCTCGGATAATGTTCGCGCGGATATTCTAACCATTGATGTTCAAGATATCGATGTGGATGCTGCTTTGTATGTTTCTGATGATGGAATTACATATACAGCAGCAACCAGTATTGATTTCCAAAATGCTGTACCTGGCGATATTAAGTATTATAAAGTCGTGATTACCAATAACAATGACTTTACGGTTTATACACAGTTATCACTTCACAATTTCACCGATTCCGTAAGCGATCCGTCCGGGGATGATACCAACTATCTAGCGGGTAGATCTTTGCTAGATGTCATCATTTTAAATTCAGATCAAGTAACAGACCAAACAATGACGAGTCTGTTGATTGCTTCTTCATTTGTAATCACCCACGAAAGTGTTGAAATCGCTGCATCAGCTACTCAAGAACTTTTCTTTGATTTCACGATTTCGGAGACAGCAGGGAATGATTATCAAAACCTCCAACTGGACATTGGCCAAATCCTAGTCCAGTCTGGTAAGTAGGAGGGGCTTATGAAAAGAAAGACACTTCTATTCTCTTTATCCTCTTTGGTTCTCTTCTTGGCTTCCATTGTAATTCTTGGGATTACTTTTGGGTGGTATTCTGATGTAATCGATTTAAATACAGGAACCGTTTCAGTAGGAGATCTTCGATATACTCAAACAGGCGACTTTATTACAGACGGAGAGATCATTTATCCGGGGATGGAATTGGTAAATTCATCATTCTCATTGACCAACGAGTCACCGATTTCTTCTCAAATGAGATTAAAAATATCTTACACTAAAGTAAATGATCCATTAGTAGGCGGCGTAGAAACTGTCTATACTGGAGCCGTGGATGATCATATTGCAGTTACATTTGATTCTACTTTTGTAAATTCCGGTGATTACTGGTATTACAATAGTGATGTTTACGAGATCGCATCCAATTCTGGAGCAATCAATTTAATTTCATCCTTATATTATGATGGAAATTTAGTTGGTAACGACTATGCACAAGTCAACTGTACCATCACTGTTACGATTGAAGTAAAACAAAACGACAATGTTACTTGGTCAGAACTTACTTCATACGACTTCTCTACCGGATACCCAGCATAATGGAGTCGCAATGACTCCATTTTTTTAGGAGCTCTTTATGAAAAAAACACTAAGAAAAATTGCAGGAGCAACACCTTATTTGATATTGCTTATAGCATTCATATTGATACTGTCACTTGTGTCATCTCTACGAAAAGAACAAGTACCTACAATTTTAGGGACGGCGATTTTTGTCATCGCGACACCTTCTATGGAAGACACCTTAATGGTTGGAGATGTCATCTTCGTCGATACCAAAGCAAATGACTATAAGGAACATGATATCATTACATTCCATGCCTATTTTGACAGCAATAATGATGGCGAAGAAGAATGGAATATCGTGACTCACCGAATTATTCAAATTGATGTGGTTGATGGAGTATCTTACTATACGACGCAGGGAGATAATAATTCGATTTCCAATTCTTGGGAGACTTCCTTTACTCAAGATCAGATTATTGGAAAAGTAACAAGAGAAGCGGCGTTACTAACATTAATCTATTCCTTTCTTTTTTCTGGTGGATATAATATAATCTTTCTTGTAATCATCCTAGTCTTTGTTATTATCGGAGCGATGGAAGCTTCCAATATTATCAAACAACTTAAGATGATAAAGGAGAAAGAATTACAGGAAGAGAAGGAAAAATTGATTGAAGAAGAACTTCAACGACTTCGAAAAGAACAAGAAGAAAAAGGTGTTTAAATGGAAGTTATTGTATTAGCAAGCGGATCAAAAGGCAATGCAACCTATATTGAAATCGGTTCAGAGAAGATATTGATCGATTGCGGTATTACCTATAAACAAATCGTTTCTAGATTAGCAGAATATCATCGCACTTTAGATGGATTAACAAAAGTCTTCATCACTCACGAACATAGCGATCATGTGAAAGAACTTGCAATGCTTGCAAAAAAACATGATGTTCACATCTATTTAAGTGAAGGAACTTTGAAAAACCTGAACAAAACGATTCGATATAATATTGATAGCACAAAATTCCAAGTTATTTTACCGGAAGATATGCTAGAATTTGACGGTTTTCGGGTCTTACCTTTTACGGTATATCATGATGCTTTTGAACCATTTGGATACCGTATTTTTGAAGGGGATTCTTCCGTTGTTTATATCACCGATACCGGATATTTTCCAATGAGAAAATTCCATTTGATTAGCAATGCGGAAGCATATGTTATCGAAAGCAACCATGAAGTTGAAATGTTGTTGGAAAGTAACCGACCATGGATGCTAAAGCGCAGAATTCTCGATGATGAAGGTCATTTATCCAATGAGGATTCAGCGAACCTAATCTTGAATTTAGCTGGGGATAAAACGAAATATATCGTCTTAGCGCATTTATCGGAAGAATGCAATTTGGAAAGCAAAGCCATGGAGGCATATAATAAAACCTTCTTAGAGCAAGGTGTCGACATCTTTGCATACAAGGTTGTCGTCGCAAAACAAAATGAGCCTTGCGAGCCGATTAGAATCGAATAATATACGAAACCAAGAAAGCGTTTTAATCACAATTTTGCAATTGTGTTTAAGCGCTTTTTACGTTATAATATGTAATGGACTATACATCAACTATCATATATATTTATAGGAGGTTGTTTTATGACAACAAAAAAAGTTTTCCAATCGATGGATGGAAACCAAGCAGCGGCTTACACAGCATATGCATTTACTGAAGTAGCTGGTATCTATCCAATCACACCATCCTCTCCTATGCCTGAACACATCGATACTTGGGCAGCCCAAGGCAAGAAAAACTTGTTTGGTATGCCTGTAAAGGTTGTTGAGATGCAATCAGAAGCCGGAGCAGCTGGTACAGTTCATGGTTCGTTGGTCGCAGGCGCGTTGACCACAACATTCACCGCTTCTCAGGGGTTATTGCTGAAAATTCCTAATATGTATAAAATCGCGGGAGAATTACTTCCAGGTGTTATGCATGTTGCAGCACGTTCTATCGCAGCTCACGCATTATCTATTTTCGGTGATCATCAAGACATTTATGCAGCAAGACAAACTGGTTTCTGCATGTTAGCTTCCGGATCCGTACAAGAAGTTATGGACTTAGGAGGAATCGCTCACTTAGCAGCAATTAAATCCAGTTTACCATTTATGCACTTCTTTGATGGTTTTAGAACCAGCCACGAAGTCAACAAAATCGAAGTAATGGACTATGCTGTCTTCGATCGTTTGTTGGACAAAGAAGCTGTAAAAAACTTCAGAGCAAGAGCTTTGAATTCTGCTAACCCTAAAACAATGGGTACTGCTCAAAACGATGACGTTTACTTCCAAGCAAAAGAAGTACAAGCGAAATACTATGTTCCTGTCGCTGACATCGTTAATGATTACATGAAAGAAATTTCAAAAGTTACCGGACGTAATTACGCTCCATTCTCTTATCATGGAGATCCAAATGCAGAACGCGTTATCATCGCTATGGGTTCTGTAACAGATACCGTAAGAGAAGTGGTTGATAATTTGAATTTGATGGATAACAAAGTTGGATTATTGGCAGTTCATCTCTATCGTCCTTTTTCAGAAAAATATTTCTTTGAAGCACTTCCTAAAACTGTAAAATCAATCGCTGTTTTAGACCGCACAAAAGAACCAGGAGCAACAGGAGAACCTCTATATTTAGATGTTAAATCATTGTTCTATGGCAAAGAAAGTCAACCTACAATTGTTGGTGGACGCTACGGTTTATCCAGTAAAGATACAACTCCAAGAGACATCTTGGCTGTCTTCAAAAACTTGGATGGAGATTTCAAAGACCAATTTACAATCGGTATCGTAGACGATGTAATGAACAGCAGTCTTGATGCTTCTGAAGCAATCGATACATTAGATAAAGACACAACAGAATTATTGTTCTTCGGTCTTGGTTCTGACGGTACTGTAGGTGCTGTTAAGAATATCTCGAAAATCATTGGAGATTATTCTGATCTTTATGGTCAAGCATATGCATCATATGATTCAAAGAAATCCGGTGGTGTAACAAGAATGCATTTACGTTTTGGTAAAAACCCAATTCGTTCTACTTATCTTGTAAACCATCCTCACTTCGTTTCTTGTTCTCAAGACAGTTATTTAACAAGATTCGATCTTATCAAAGGAATTCGTAAAGGTGGAGTATTCTTACTTTCTACGACGACTAACCCAGATGATGTTGAAGCGTTCTTACCAAACAACGTAAAACGCATCTTAGCAAAACAACAAGCAAAATTGTTCGTTATCCCTGCATATGAATTAGCAAAAGAAATCGGAGACGTAAAAATGGTTTCCACCATTATGCAATCCGCATTCTTCAAATTAAACCCTCAAATTATGGACTTCGAAAAAGCACAAGACGCAATGAAGAAATTTGCAAAGAAATCTTTCTTGCGTAAAGGTGAAGACGTCGTTAAAATGAATTACGAAGCAGTTGACCGTGGTGGAGATGCTTTGGTTGAAATCAAAGTAAATCCGGAATGGGCAAACTTAGAAGTAGAAAAATCAGCTGATTCTGACAGACCAGACTTCGTGAAAAACATCGCAGACGTTGTCAATGCAATCAATGGTTATGACTTACCTGTTTCTGCTTTCAACGGTATCGAAGATGGACAAATTCCAAACGGTACAACTCGTTATGAAAAACGCGGAGTAGCCGAAGAAGTATCCACTTGGATTTCGGAAAACTGTATTCAATGTAATCAATGTGCATTTGCATGTCCTCATGCTTGTATTCGCCCAATTCTAGCGACGGAAGAAGAAGTTGCTAATGCTCCTGTTGAAGCGACTTGGTTGGATGCAAGAGGAAAAGGATTGGAAGGCTTGAAATATCGTATCCAAGTATCTGTACTTGATTGTACAGGATGTATGGTTTGCGTAAACACTTGCCCTGCGAAAACAAAAGCTCTGCATATGACTCCACTCGTAGAAAACATCGAAGCGAAGAACCATGTATTGGCAGATTATGCATACAACGAAGTGCCTTACAAAGACAATTTATTAGACAAAAATACATATAAGAACGTTATGTTCAGTCAACCATATTTTGAATTCTCCGGTGCATGTGCAGGATGTGGAGAAACTCCATATGTACGTTTCTTGACACAACTATTCGGTAAGAGAATGGTCATTGCAAATGCTACTGGATGTTCATCCATTTATGGTGCGTCCTTCCCAGCCGCTCCTTATACAGTCGACAAAGACGGTAGAGGACCTGCATGGGCAAACTCTTTGTTCGAAGATAACGCGGAATATGGTTTCGGTATGAGAATTGCACACAAAACAATGCAAGACCGTATGCAAAACATTATCGTAACAGAAAACGACGCTTTTGACGGCGAATTAAAAGGTTTGTTGAATGAATGGGTTGAAAACCGCAATGACGGAGATAAAACGTTAGAATTAGCAGACAAGATTCTTCCTTTATTGGAAAAAGAAGGTTCTGAAGCCGCAAAAGCATTGTTCGAATTAAAAGAACATTTCGTAAAACAATCCAACTGGATTCTTGGTGGAGACGGATGGGCATACGATATCGGTTATGGCGGACTAGACCATGTCATCGCTAACGAAGAAGATGTCAATATTTTAGTATTAGACACCGAAGTATATTCCAATACTGGTGGACAATCCTCAAAAGCTTCCAGAGCAGCTTCTATCGCGAAATTTACTGCAGCTGGAAAACCAAACAAGAAAAAAGATCTTGCTGCATTAGCAATGAGTTACGAACATGTATACGTTGCAACGATCTCTCATGGAGCAAATCCAACTCAAGTATTAAAAGCAATGAAAGAAGCTGAAAGTTACCCAGGTCCATCCATTATCTTGGCATACTCACCATGTATCGCTCATGGTATTACCGGTGGACTATCCAATTCCAATTTAGAAGCGAAATTAGCAACTGAATGTGGATATTGGCCAACATTCCGTTTCGATCCTCGTTTAATTGAACAAGGTAAGAATCCATTGCAAATCGATTCCAGAGAACCTCAATGGGATAAATATCACGACTTCTTATTAAGAGAAAATCGTTACCAACAATTGACAAAAACTGATCCAGAAGCAGCTGAGTTATTGTTGCACAAAAACCTAAAAGATGCAAAACAACGTTGGGCTATGTACAAACGTTTGGCATCGATGGATTATTCTGAAGTAATCGAATAATTAGGATCACTTAAGGCACTCATTTGAGTGCCTTTTTTGTTGTTCCATCACAATATTTTCACGCAGAATGTCGGCATTTTTCTGAAATTGGAATATCAAAAAAAAAATATTTCAAAATATAACCGTTTTGTTATATAATATATTAGACATGTTTAAATGAAGGAGTTATTGATATGCAAGTTTATACAAAGAGATTAATCCTTTCCATTCTAGCGATTTTAGTAGGATTCGCTGTTACAGCGTGTAACAAAACTACTACAGAAGCTGAAACTCCAAACAATTCTGTTATTCCACAGTTGAGTAACCCGGACGGTGTATTCGTTTCAAACGACGAATACTCTGTTACGTATCAAGATTTGTATGAAGAGTTGAAAGTGAATGACGGACTAAACCAATTGCTAACAATGGTAGACACTGACCTTTTAGCAACTTATATTAGTGCTGTTACGCAGGCTGAAATCGATACAAGATTGGAACAACTAATATATTCTACAAATGATCAAGAAGTGATCAACAATCTATCTGATACTGAAAAAGCAGATTTAGAAAAATCATTCTACGACAGTATGTATCTGTTGGGGTATGATGATGATGCGATCGATACATATGTAAGACTAGTTGTCGCGAGAGAGAACTATGCTATCGAACAAATCTTATCAGAAGATAATAGTGATGAAAGCTGGTATGCTGGACCAACAGCTGTAGCTGAGTACTACGATTCTGTTTATGACTATGATGTAAAAACTATTAAGATTCGTTTCTTATCCGAAACTGACGCGAAGAGTGTTCTTCGTTTATTCAACTTGGTTTCAAAAGATGGAGAATTGAAACTCTATACCGGTACCATTCCGCTAGATCAAGTTCCAAGTACATCCTTGAATGATACAAATACTCGTAGCTTAACGGATGCTGAAGTATTAGCACAATTCATTTTGTTATACAACTATATCTACGGAGAATACCGTGATGAAATTCCTACGAATTCAACAATCGACGATTTGTTGGCGAATGATGATTTGGTTGTATCGAGAGATACTTTGGTTGCTGCTAATACAACATTGGACAACTTCATTTACGATACTTTAGGAACTTATACTGATTATATGTCTGGAGATAATACAGATTTATATTACACATATGCTCCTGTTAGTTATCCATCTTCAAGTGATACATCTTATTATATGATTTTGAACTTGGAGCGTACCGAAAAAGTAGATGTTACTGACTTTGACGGAACCGAAGCAGAATTGGTTGCTTTGATTGGCCAAACAATCTATGATGAATTAGAACAAGAAATCATTGATTCCGATTTGACTTCCTCTTCATTTACTTCCACTCGTATGGTTGAATTGAGACAAGATCATGACTTTAATATCTATGATTATTACATTGGAACCGATTATCAATCTGTAGACACTTCGTTTGAACTGGATGAAGATGGTAGTGAAACGATCGTTGCTACTTATGACGATGTTGAAATCACTGCAGATGATTTGTTAGCCTTCGCATTGAATATCAATGCGCCGTTATATTTGATCTATGCATCACAAACACCGTCTGTTATCGCAAAACACTACGAAGACATTTATTGCACAGATGAGACTGAGACTTGTGAATATGATGTAATGGAAAATACTTCTGAAGTAATGCAAACACACTTTGATGCATATGATTCATTAGAAAGTTCATTCAATAGCAGTTATTATGCTTCCTACTACACTTTTGATGAATATTTATATTTAGCATATGGTGTACGTTCCAAATACGAAATGATTTATGAATATTATGTAACAAGCAATCTTCAAACATATATGATTTATGACAATGTGATTGCTGACGATTATGCGATTCTAAATTACTTAATGGAATTGAGCCAAGCTTATTACGACAACTATTTCAGCTTAGATGTAAACCATGTCTTAATCTATGTAGACCGTGATGAAGATGGAGAGCCTGACGATTACAACGATTTCTACGCTAGTATGGATGATACTACAACATATGATCAAATGTTAGTTGATTTCGAAACAGCAATTCGTGCTTACTTAGATGACGAAGAGAATACAATGGATAGTTTGGTCACCGACTATAACAAGGCAAAACGTAGTGACGCTACTTGGGGTCAATTCAAATTATTCGGATTCAATATCATCACAGAAGATCTTGGCGAATTAACCTACAATGATACAGTTGACGTATATGAAGAATCCTTCGTAGATGCCTTAATCGAAATGTATCAAGATTATCAATTACCAGCAAATGAAAACAAAGAATTTATGTTCTATGATAGTTTAGTGGAATCCTCTTACGGTGTTCATTTGATTAAAGCAGAACCAGGTGAAGATTTCGAAAAACCAACCGCAGAATTTACAATGACATACGACAGCAGTACTGGGGAAGCAGAATTCTTAGCTGCACTAGTCAATTCGACAGATGAATTGACATTAGCACAACTTCAAGTTTATGCGGACTATCGTTTTGCAAGTATCGCATACGGTACTGGTAACTTAGAAGCAATTTATGGTCTTGTTCAACCTGACATGCCGGATTCTGTTTTAACAGCAATCGATACTTATTTCTCAGATTTATATGATGGATTATATGTTGTTGGTTATCTAAATTACATCTTAATCGATGAATTACTTGGCAGTACTTATGTCAATGAAACTTCAAGTTATTGCAATATGACATCTGCATTGTTAGATGAAAGAATGCAACATGTATCAGACATTTACTACTATCAAATCTTTGCGGATTACGATCACAGAGACGCTGAATAAAAAATAAAGTGCGAGTCATCGCACTTTTTCAATCGGGGGAATCGAATAGAATGGATATTAAACAAGAAGCGACCATCATCAAAAAGAATACGATCTTCACGATGATTACGAACGCTTTATTAGCAGCTATGAAATTACTTGCCGGAATCTTTGGTAATTCCGGTGTTTTGATTAGCGATGCTATCAATTCGATTGGAGATATAGCGACAAATATTGTTGTCTATATTTCAGCGATTTTTTCACGCAAAGAGCGCGATAGAAAACATCCATATGGACATGAAAAATACGATAGCATTATCTCTATCTTTTTAGGAGTGGCGATTGTCATAACAGCGTTTGAAGTTGGGAGAGGCGCAATCAACAAATTGATTGACTATTTTATCAATGATATTCCAATTGATGTACCAAAATGGTATGCACTAGCAGCGGCACTTTTGACGATTGCGGTTAAGGAATTTTTATTCCGCAAAACCAAATCAGACGCGAAGAAAGCTAGATCATCTTCCTTGATGGCTCAAGCTTGGGATCATCGATCCGACACAATCGCAAGTTTTGGAGCTTCTGTTGGTATTCTTGGGGCGATGTTTGGCTTAGGTTTCTTAGACCCAATTGCTTCCGTCCTAATCGCTGTCTTTATTTTCCGACTGGGGTATCGTATTGTATTTGCAGGGATATCTCAAGTGGTGGACCAAGCAGCCGATCCAAATATTGAAGAACAAATCAAAGAGATTGTGGATCAATGTCCTGAAGTGCGGTCTTTGGATTTAATTAAAACGAGAATGTTTGGGATGAAAATATACGTCGATTTGGAAATAGGTTTGGATTTTAGTTTAACATTAGAAGAAGCACATCGGATTGCTGAATGGGTGCACGATCAAGTTGAAGAGAAAATCCCAGATGTTTTACATTGTATGATCCACGTCAATCCGAATTATAAGAAAAAATAAAACATAGTTGATTTATAGAAATCACGGTGTTATAATATTGAGTTACAAGAAAGCGCTTACGAAGGGGGAATACCTATGTTTTTAGCGATTATGCAGGATTTGTTTCAAGAAGGTCCTGACATTTGGGAAATCTTGTTAAGAATGGGATTAACAGCTGTATTTGTTGGAATCATTGGTGTCGAGCGTCAGTTAAGACAAAAGATTGCTGGTGTTACAACTCACCTTATGGTGGCGTTCGGCGCTGCTGGAATCGCCATTTTACAAGATGCAATGTATTATGATGCCATCGAAACAGCGAAAGAGTTATTCGATGCTGGATATACTTCAATAGCATTACAGATTCAACGACAAAGAGTGATTGCTCAAGTTGTGACCGGTGTCGGTTTCTTAGGTGCTGGTACCATCTTAAAAACCCGAAATGGTATATATGGTTTGACCACTGCAGCTACACTGTGGTTGGCATCAATGATCGGGTTGGCTTTCGGTATGGGAGCATACTGGGTCGGAATCATCATGTCTTTGTTCTCTTTGGCATTCTTAACATTCTTTAGAAGGGTGTTATCGAAGACTGCGTTGAAGCACATTGAAAGCCCAGATATTATCGGCTCAGAACGAGTAGATGATTAAAAGAGACTATTGTCTCTTTTTTTTCTCATTATTCATTCATATTTTTTGCAATAATAAGCGAAATAATGTACAATATGTATGGAAATTCGGAGGTACTACGAATGGTATTAGAAATTAAAGATTTATTTGTCTCCGTGGAAGATACAATGATACTCCAGGGAGTTAATTTAACTGTGAAAGGCGGAGAGACACATGCGATTATGGGACCAAACGGTACCGGTAAGTCAACCTTGGCTTCGATTTGCATGGGTCATCCGAAATACAAAATAGAATCGGGAGATATCCTTGTAGACGGTGAAAGCATCCTCGATAAATCGGTCGATGAACGCAGTCGTATGGGAATCTTTTTAGCAATGCAAAATCCTACGGAAGTTCCTGGAGTAACCAATTTTGATTTTATCAAAGCTGCGTTACAAACGAGAATGGAAGAAGGAAAGCATCTTCGCGTTGGAAAATTCATTTTGGAATTTGAAACAGCATCGAAAGACTTGGCAATGGGGAAAGGATTGGCACATCGTTTCTTAAACCAAGGTTTTTCTGGTGGAGAAAAGAAACGAAATGAAATATTGCAGATGAAATTATTAAAGCCAAAATTTGCTTTTTTGGATGAAATCGATTCTGGTTTGGATGTCGATGCCTTGCGTATCGTCGGTGAAAATGTGACAGAATTAAAATCTCCTGAACTTGGATTGGTATTGATTACGCATTACCAAAGACTGCTCGATTATATTGTTCCGGATTTTGTCCATGTAATGATCAATGGAAAAATCGTGAAAACTGGTGGTTTAGATTTGATTGAAAAAATCGATTCTCAAGGATACGAATGGGTGAGAACTGAACTTGGAATCACCGATTTTGATAAACGACCAGAACCGGTATCACTTGGAACATGTCCTACAAAATCACTTAAATAAAGGAACTGTTATGAAACAACCGGACTATTTGAACACAAAAGCGAATGTGATCCTTTACCATGCAGATTCCATCGAAAATAAATCCGATTTTGAAATCTTCGGAAAGCATCTTCGACTACAAGGGACAGGGACAGCTTTTGTCTATTTAGAGGATTATCAAAATACTCAAGTATATATTGATGTTTTGGCAAACTCCAATGTACAACTATATATGATTTATAAAACATCGAAACCGTCCGAATATGATATTCGCTTCCATTTGGAAAATCATGCGGTTTTGAATCTTTTCTCGTTGACCCGAAACATCGAGATCGTTAATCTAAAGATTCATCGACAATTCCATATCGAGAACAATGCAAGATTGAATAACACGAAAGCATTAATTAATATGGGATTCACGACTTTAGAGGACGAGGTTCATTTGGATAGTCCGAATGCAACCGTTAATATTGAGCTTCTTAATATAGGAGCTTATAATGACAAATTTGTTGTGACACAAGATATCTATCACAATGCGAAATCAACGACGTCTAATATCAATAATTCCTTGATTAGTCATGCCAATTCAGAATTGGATTATTCTGTATCTGGACGGATTGCAAAAGGGAATGAGTTCTCTGTTTGCCGCCAGCAAAATAAAGGAATTATTTTGGATGAAAATGGCGTCATTCAAGTACTGCCAAAACTCTACATTGATGAGTATAATGTAGAAGCAAGTCATGGCGCAGCAATCGGACAAATGGACGATGAGCAGATGTATTATCTGCAAAGTCGAGGATTGTCCGAACAAGAAGCGAGAAGTTTAATTATCTCCGGTTATACGAAACCATTTGTTTCGGCAATCGAAGATGAAGATATTAGAGCTTTGGTTGAAAGACAAATTAAAAAGAGAATCAATGAGGCAAATATCGTATGATGACAAACCCATGGGTAAAGGATTTTCCACAATTAAATAGTGGTATGTGTTATTTGGATACTGCTGCGACAAGCTTAAAACCTCTTAGTGTGATTGAAACATTAGATCATTATTATCATGATTTATCGGCAAACATTCATAGAGGGATGTATCATGCAGCTGTCGAAACAACACAACTATATGAAGAGACACGCGAGACAATCGCACGTTTTATTGGTGCCGAAACAGAAGAAATTATCTTCACAAGAGGAACCACTTCAGGACTTAATATGGTTGCCTTTTCTTATGGATTAGCTCATTTGAAACCAGGGGATGAAATCATTGTCTCTGAATTAGAACATCATTCCAGTTTCTTACCTTGGCAGGAAGTTGCGAAACGTACTGGAGCGGTACTGCGTTTCGTAACATTGAATGAAGAAGGGCGAATCACTGTAGAAGCTTTTCAAGAAACCTTGAGTGAGAAAACAAAAGTAGTTGCCTTGACTTATGTTTCAAATGTAATGGGCTTTATTACCCCGCTTAAAGAGATTGTTTCTCTAGCGCATGATACTGACGCGATAGTAGTAGTGGATGCAGCCCAAGCAATCCAACATATCGAAATCGATGTATCGGACCTAGATTGTGATTTTCTAGCATTTTCAGGCCATAAAATGCTTGGCCCGACGGGAATTGGAATTCTTTATGGAAAACAAAACCTTTTACAATCTATGGAACCATTTGAATTTGGTGGTGACATGAATGAAGATGTTGAAAAAGGCCAATCGACATGGAAAACTGCCCCACAGAAATTCGAAGCTGGAACGATGCCTATTGCATCCGTTCTGGGATTGAAAACAGCTGTCGAATATCTTCAGAGCATCGGCTTGAAACAAATTTCTGAACATATTGAAAAAGTGCATCGTTATGCGATTGCACAGCTATCACAAATCGACGAAGTAACAATCTATAACAAAACCTCAGAGACTGGCATCATCTCTTTTAATTTGAGTGATGTACCGGCTCATGATGCAATTACTTTTTTTGCAGAACAAGACGTAGCGTTACGTGCTGGTCAGCACTGCGCGAAATTAATTTGCGATTGGCTTGGAATCCACTCTTGTTTACGAGCATCTGTTTATTTGTACAATACCTATAAAGATGTAGATCGTTTGGTGGAAGCTGTGAAGCAAGCAGTTAAGTATTTTAAAGAATTAGGATTTTAGGAGTGACTCAATGAGCGGTTTAGACAATCTTTACAGAGAAGTTATTATGGAACATTATAAAAACCCGAGAAACAAAGGATTGGTAGAAAATGAAAACTATAAGACGTTTCGCATTAAGAACCCGTCTTGTGGGGATGATATCACAATTCAATCTTTTGTTATCGACGGTATAATCAAAGACTGTCGACAAGAGGGACATGGATGTTCTATTTCGATGGCTTCCGCTTCTGTATTGACTGAAATGATGATTGGTAAAACCGTGGAAGAAGCATTGGAAGTTGCGGAAAACTATTTGAATATGGTATCCAACAAGCAATATAACGAGACGATGGACTTAGAAGAAGCGGAAGTATTTAGTGGCGTTCGCCAATTTCCCGCACGTGTCAAATGTGCTTCGATTGCTTGGGTTGCTTTTAAAGATACCCTGAAGTAAGGTGATAATATGAGTGAGAAAAAAGACGATTTTAATATCGTTTCCGATTATAAGTACGGTTTCAAAACGGAAACCGAAAGCTTCAAAAAAACCAGAAGAGGGTTGGATGAAGAGGTTGTTCGTGAAATCTCGATGATAAAGAAAGAACCAGAATGGATGTTGAAGATGAGACTGGACGCCCTCAAGGCATTCGAAGAAATTCCCAATCCAAAATGGGGTCCGGATTTAACATTTATCGATTTCGACGATATAATTTATTATATCAAACCTTCCGAACATGTGGAACGTGACTGGAATAATGTTCCAGCCGAAATCAAAGATACTTTTGCAAAATTAGGGATACCTGAAG
>QKCT01000011.1 GCA_003245625.1 Bacillota bacterium
CCCATTCTATTGCCGTATTACCAATGAAATGTTCATTCCAATTCACTGATCTCGTTTGAAAATAAACTGTTTTTTTATTATATAAAGCAAACTCAAATGAGTAAAATCCAGGAAAAATACTGGTAAAATCGATTTTTTGGATTCGATTGAAAATTTCTTGATAAATCGGAATCATATTCGCTCCTTTGCCATGTTCAAAAACGCAATCACATCTTCGTTTTCCCCAATAAAAACAACATTTTGAGTATTGGAATGGGGACTCACATTAAAATAGAATGCTTTGTCCAAAGCATTTACAAAGTTAGTGAGTTGCTCCATCTGAAGTTTTGATAATTGAGAGAAATTCAAACTGATCATGGTGAAATTACTGAAAGGGGAAATCCCATTCATGAAATCATAAACTTTGTTCATTGCATTCTTACTATGACTAGTTCGAATCACAGTTTGGTTTAGATAGTTTTCGATATCACTATCGTTAAAACGCCATGAACCTCCTACTTTCGTTCCTGTTAAAATTCCGAGTTTTAAATGTCTCCGAATCGTCCGTTCTGGGACATCAAACATCTGCATGATCTCTTGTAAACGATACATTTCATCACCTCTATTCTATGATAATATGATTTCATAGCTTTTTCAATGACATAATTGCATGTTTTGGCATGTTTGATTATGCAGAATATACAAAAAAAGACAGCTTTTGGCTGTCTTTCATTCTTCTTCGACTTCACCGAAATCCAGGATTCTATCAATTTCATGTTCTTCTAACAACATGATCGATCCATCAACAATAATCTCGTTTTGTTCGATATTGAATTTATGGACTTTTCGAATCGTATAATATAGCGATACGGCTCCTAATACACCTACCAAAATGATTAATACTGTTGCAACAGTCGATAATACTTGGGAAAACATAAATTCGATTGGAATGTCATCCATCGATAATTCAAATTCCGGCATTCTTCCACCAAAATCTCTTGGCTCTGGAGGTGTTCCCCCAAACTGTTCTAAGAAATCATCACCATTGGCTATAAAATCATCCGGTTTATCCATTGTACCAAATCCAAAATGTCTGGAGCGACCAAGAATACTTCTTTCTCCGGTCAGTAAACTTCCCATGTTTTTTAATGCCTGAATCACTCTCATACTGACTGTGTTGGAGAACATTCCTACTTTTCCAGTAGCAGCGGAAAATGAAGATCCAAACAAAGCGATACAGATTAAAATTAGAGCGACTGCACTATCGTATTTTGGGATTTTAATATGATTGCTTCGGATAACACTTTTGTTAAGACTGTGTTCACAGCCAATGGCTGCGAAGAACAATCCAACAAAATAGAACATCACTAGTATGAGTAGAGGAGAATATAGAAAGTAAGTGATTGGAATCAACAAAACTCCGATTCCTTTCATAATAAAGAACGTTTTTGGTTCAATAACGAGTTTAAACTTCTTTCTGCTAATTCCTTTCGCATCCTGATTCTCATAACGTTTGACTTTTTTTACTTTGTTTTTATCTCGTTTGGCTTTTCGTTGTTTCTTTGTGAGTCTTTGTCCCATAATGCGACTCCCTATTCAAACCGCAAGGATACGGCTGGATCGAGATCGGCTGCTTTCACCGCTGGAGCAATCCCAGCTAAAATACTAACAATTAAACTCATCGCAAGCCCAAACAAGTAATATACGATATTATAACTGATTAACGTTGTTCCTAACGATATTCCTGTGATCGTATTTGTAAATAACGTAATCGCCAGTGAGAAAATGACTCCAAATGCACCTCCAATGAAACCAATGAAACCAGCTTCGAAGATAAACATTTTACTGATATCGTGTTTTCTAGCTCCAATCGCACGGAGAATTCCGATTTCTTTCGTCCGTTCTACGATTGAAATGTACAAAACAATAAAAATCATTATCGCAGCTACAACCATGGAAATAGCACTTACCCCTGTTAATATCTTCGTTCCAATTTCAATATAGGAAAGTACACTATTCGCCGAGTTATCTTCTTGGTAAACATTGAATCCCAAAGCCTCTAAATCTTCCAAAGCCACTGAAATTACATCTACGCTTTCCAAATTAATGTACACAGTGTCTACATCAATATCATCCTCATACAACGTAGAAAGATCATTTTCTGTCACCAATATATTTGGTTGGCTATAAGCTGTTGATAGATCTTCGTAAATACCAGTAATTGTATAGGTATAGGTAGTCGAATCATAAGTGATATCAACAGTAGTTCCTATCACCGCGATCATCGCACCATCACTGAGGGTAGTCGCAAAGGTTTCGTTGATTAGTATCTCTCCATCTGCTTCAGGATAACTACCATAGAGAATACTCGGATAGTAATCATCATAAAAAGCAGATAAATGATATACGTCGTCTGTGGTTTCACCATACGTATATTCTGCACTTAGTATTGTGGAAGATTCATACATGGTTTCAATACCCTCGATTGTCGCGATTTCTTCGAGTTCATCATAGGTGAAATTAGCGTAATTATCTTTCGTTATCGCAATTTGTGTTGTCTGTAAGTTATCGGCATACACCTCTTGGACATAGTCCGTTAATCCTTTTCCTAAATTTAGGATTAATACCATTGCCGCGATTCCCAATGATAGACCAATCGATACAATCAAACTCCTGCTTTTTTTCTGTTTGATGTTATTCATCGATATTTTCGCGACATCCTTCGTCTTAATTGGCTTCGGCATGATGGTTTTTTCAAACTTACCAGACTTCTTCACTTGATACTTGATATTATCTTCTACCACAACACCATCCGCAATACGCACTACGCGACTACAATGGCTTGCGACTAGTTCGCTATGAGTAACTACAATAACTAGTTTTCCAGATTCCACAACTTTTTTAAGAATCTTCAAAATCACTTCTTCTGATTCTTTATCCAACGCTCCGGTTGGTTCATCGGCTAAGATGATGGACGGATTATTCGCCAATGCTCTAGCGATTGATACCCGTTGTTGTTGACCCCCAGATAATTGAGTCGGATATTTATCCGCATACTCTTTTAATCCGACCATATTCAGTAAGTCAAGTGCTCTTTCGTGCCTCACTTTATATGAAATATCGCTCATTCGCATGGCAATTTCGATATTCTCTGCTAACGTCAAATGAGTGATAAGGTTATAGGTCTGAAAGACCATTCCCACTCTTTTCTTTCGATAATCATCCATTTGTTGTTCCGTATAATCGCGGATGAATTGATCTTTCACGACGACGCTACCGGTATACTCGGTATCGAGGCCTCCCAAGATATTGATTAATGTTGATTTCCCACAACCGGACTCTCCAACCAAAGCGACAAATTCGCCACGGTCAAATTCCGCATCGACTCCCTTTAATACATCTTGTTTTTGTGTTTTGGTAATATTGTATGTTTTTTCAATATTCGCCAATCTTAGTAATACCGACATAAATCTCTCCTCTTCGTATTCGTATATATTCTTCTATTACAAGCAAAAAACGAGATATGTCTCGCATATTCTCGTTTTGCAATATGCTAACTGTCGTAGTATTGGTCAATCGCATCCTGAATCGCTTCCAGAATACCATTTGACGTAAAGGTTGCACCACTGATCGTATCAACATCAGTGGTTTGTTCTTTCAAAACGGTTCCAACTAAAGTATCCGCTGCGGAAGTAAAACTCATACCATGCGCACTTCCTGTGCTACCATAAGAAATAATTTCAATATCTGTGATGACACCATCTTCAATGGTCACATCAACAATTGTTGTCATGCCATGATATCCGGTTCCGGTTCCCGTATATGTGCCGTCGACATATCCATCGGAGTTTGTTGTTGAAATGGAACTGGAATCATCACTTGAGGTTTGGGTAGTGGAATCATCGGCTGTTGCCTGCGTATCTGTATCAGTGCTTTCGGGGGAGTCCGCACAAATCAGATATGTGAATGTGAAAATCGAAACTAGAAATACGGATAGAACGGCTGCTCGTTTGAAGAAACGATTGTTTTTAAGCAAATAGTTGTACACCTTCAGACTGAAATAAAGGGAGAAAACGACAAGATAAGCAATCTGGTGTTCTAAAGAACCAGTCAACATAAGGTGGACAAATAGGAGTCCGTATACGATATAGGAAAGTTTTTGTAGTTTGAACCATTGTTTGATGTCCATTTGTTTCTTGATTTTTGAAAACGAAGTAATGAACAATGGTATCATGATTATTGCAGCGATCAAGCCAAACCATTCCCAATCATAATATCCTAGTAGAAAATCTTGTAAGTAAAGTATGAAATGCGGCAACAAGCCGACGAATCCCAAGATGGAGTATTCTTTTCTGACACTTCGAAGTTTTCGACTAATCTTCGATGCTCTTGGAAAAGCACCTGCATACATTACGATAAGGAAGAAAGATAATCCCAATTCACCGTTAATGAAAACAGACGTAACTGTGTTCCAAGCAAACAAAGCCAAAATTGAAATACCAGAAAAAAGCACACCAATATATATGAAATACTTTCTGACATAGGCATTCAGAAAATATGCTGCTAGAAATAAGAAAAGAGTATAAAGCAATACCAACAAAATCACATCCCTTCCTTGGTATGTTTTCAGTCTATTCAAAAAAACTGAAACGAACCTTAAAAAACAGTAAGAAAAGCATATGTTTTCTGAAAATTTGTAGAAAAATCTTCTTTTCATTCATCAAACCATCACAAAAAAAGCAACCCACTTTGAGGTTGCTTCGTTTTTGTGATTTTTTAAATCTAAAAAAGACCGATTATCCAACGAGCTAATGCTTGGTATCCATAAGAAATTGTCGCTTGAAACAAAGCAAAAAGATATACAAATGGAACCGAAAACAATATGCCTGTCAAAAATCGTCTGGTATTATTGCTTAAGATTTGAGCGTGTTTTTGAAGGAATCCATCGATCACCAAAGGCAAAGCCAACAAGACAACAACATACCATGGTAAAACAAGAGTATATGTAAAATACAAAGAAAGAAAGATTCCAACATATATTCCCGTGCATCTAGCACACAAAGGTAATGCTTTTTGAAAGATCATTATGGTTCGTTCAACCCTTTGATGACATCCAAAGATTAAGGGTAAATAAGGTCTTTTCAATAAGAAATGAAGTAGTGTAATCACCAATAAAAAAAGAATCAATCCGATATTTCCATAGAATAGGTATTGTATAGAAAAAATGTCTCTTCCGAGAGAAACAAAACCTAAAGTAAATACGGGTACTGTCATCATCAATACAAATACGATAATCCATTCTTTACGCGTGATGCTATTTGAATTTAAACAAGTGCATTTCTCTTCAATTAATTTTCTCCCACATTTTGTACAAAACACTTGATTCCTCCTATTAAAAGAAAACAAGCCTTGTGAATTAGATCACAAGACTTATCCAATCTTAGAACGCTGCTCCAACTCCTGCAATCGCAGAAATGATAGCACTGATAACTCCAAGGACAAATGAAATGAGCGCCCCCGTACCAGCAGTTTTCGCATTATTAGGTTGTGTCTCTCTCCATACAAGGAATAGAATCAAACCAACGACTGGAAAACAGAATCCCAACAATCCCCATCCCAAGGAACCGTTGTCTTTACTAGATGTTGCTTTTACTTCTTTTTGTGGTACACCACAATTTGGACATACAACTGCTTGATCGCTAATTTCGTGTCCACAATTTGTACAATAAGCCATTTTTCCCTCCTAATAATCTATTGTCAATTTTAATAATAGCCTTCGCCTAATGCTGCAACGATAATTACAAAATAAATAATATAGAATAAGATGGAAACACCAACGCTAACCAAAGCGCCAATTCCAGCCGCCTTTGCATTCAAAGGACGTTCATCCTTCCAAACCAAATACAATATCAAACCTGCTACAGGAACACAAAACCCTAATAACCCCCATCCAAAACCACCAACATCATTTGTTGTACTTGCTGACATCGGTTTTTGCTGTACGCCACAAGCAGGGCATACAATGGCTCTGTCATTGATTTCTTGACCGCAATTCTTGCAATATGCCATACATCTTTCCCCCTATGAAACTGATTATTTAAGATTCATATAATATTATAACAGAAAAAAATATAATTTGTTACGTGAATTCAAAATATATTGAAATCTTTATTTGCAAATAAAAAATGCAAAAAAAAATGTCAAAAAACAGTAAGTTTAACTATTTTTTGACAAAAAACGTTTCTTCAATAAATTATGAAATTTCACTTTGTTTTCAGAGAATTCTTGATATCCAATAAAAGCATCACCATAATCCAATACGATTACTTGATCATCGTAAACAATTGTAACTTTATTACGAAGACCATAGCTGCTTCTCTGCTTTTTGATTGACTTCACAGTGTCGTAGGGGATTCTAATCGGGTCTTTTTCCAGTAAACGATTATTGGCTGGATTAATATAGAATATTGATATCTGACTTTGATCCGCATTAATGATTGCCCGTTTTATTTCATTTGATTCCATTGTTTTGTAACCAAAAAACGTTGGAGCAGTTTCTGGTGAAAAGATATTCCCAATAATCATGATATTGAAATCATTTTGAAACAAATAATTATCCAATAAGTGCTCAATGCTGTTTCTCAGTTGACTCATTTCATCCTCCTTTGGACCATACATTCTTTCCTCATCTACGAGAGGATTTCCATTGTTATTTTGTGAAAATCCTGTGATTTGATAAGAACACATATTCTAAACTACAACGAAGGTTCCTGTAATAAATACTCCTGAGGTAGGTAAAAAATATAGCAGTACTGTATACTAAATCTATTGTATCATTTTTTCAGAAAACCACAAAACAATATGGTTTACAACTAAAATTAAGACATGAATTCCCTGTTTTGACATGGAAAAGTGAGATTTATTGAAATATTTGGAATCATTAAGCATATTAATGGTCCTTTTTTTAGAAAGTGAGTATAATGAAATTAGAGGTGATACATCATGAAGAAAAATGTTGGGAAAACTGACAGTTATATCCGTTATGCACTTGGTGTTGTATTTATTGTCCTTGCCTTCGTATGGACTTGGTGGATGTTAATCCCGGCTGCAATCGCAGTTGGTACTGCTTTCTTGGGTGTTTGCCCTTTGTATCTGCCATTTGGAATTAATACAAACAAAACGGATAGTAAAAAAGAGGAATAGTTCCTCTTTTTTTATTTCAATAAGTATTCGGTATACGTTCTATAGGCAGTCGGTATTGAATAGTTTTCTTTGATATCTAATCTGGATACCGCAATTCGATTTGGTATCGGCGAATCCAATAGAATATGAAATCCCAGCAGCCACCACTCTAGATGAGTAAAAATGTGTTTAGATTCAGGTAATTCATGAATTTGCAGCGCGTTTGGAAAACGTTCATGAACTTGACCCAAATGAAGATGTCCATCTTCCAAGTCAAACTCATATAACCCAGCTAATAATCCTTTGTTCGCTCTTTGTTGCAAATAAATGGATCCCCGGAATTCCAAAATCAAAACCGTTTTTTTCTCTATTTTTCGATGGATTTTTTTCTTTTTCATCGGGATTGTTTGTGTTAAATTATTTTTCTTCGCTAAACAGATAGAGCCTAATGGACATTGTTGACAAATTGGTTCTCCATTTGGCAAGCAAATTGTCGCGCCTATTTCCATTAATGCTTGAGTAAAATCTCCATTCCTCGTATCTGGGAGAAGAGAAATCACCTCATCTTCAATCGATTTTTTTATCTTTGGAATAGATAAGTCTCTACTGTCGGCGTTCAATCTTGCAAAGACACGAAGAACATTTCCATCTACAGCTGCTTCTTTTTTGTCAAATGCTATCGACAATATCGCTCCAGCTGTATATGGCCCTATTCCTGGGAGTGAAAGTAATTCTTCTTTAGAATCAGGAATCTTTCCAAAGTATTCTTCACAGACCTTAATGGCTGCTTTTTTTAAGTTTCTTGCTCGTGAATAGTATCCCAGTCCTTCCCATAATTTAGACAATTTGTCATCTTCTATATGGGCCAAATCATAAATGGTAGGTACTTCTTTGATAAAACGTATATAGTATGGAATAACAGCTTCCACTCGTGTTTGTTGAAGCATAATCTCACTAATCCAAACCTGATATGGATTCGGGTGATTACGCCATGGTAAATCGCGTTTTGATTGATCATACCAAGTTAAAACAGCATTCTGAAAAAAAGTTGCATCCATGCTTTTTCTCCTTCTAGAAAATGATTATAGCAGCTAGTCCGGCAAGTAAACCGTACAAAAGCGCAGGGCCGACTGTTTTCTTGATAATCAATCCTTCTTGACCTTCTAGTTTAACAACAGTTGAAACGCTGACAACATTATGAACACATATCATATTTCCTGCAGCACCACCCATCACTTGCAATCCTAAAATCAAGGCAGGATCAAAATGATAGGTCTGCGCAATCTGATACTGGATTGGGCTAAATGTCAAAGAACTGACCGTGGCACTACCAGTAATAAAAGAGCCGAGTTCTCCCACAAATGGAGCAAGGAAAATCCAAATACCATTAAGGTGTTGTCCTAAAAATGTCGCTAAATAAACCGGCATGGAAACCAAATTAGAAGTGTTTATTCCTGAGTTCGAAAATATCTGAACCAAAGCCAACGTTGGTAACAGCGCTAAGGCAGCGCCTTTAACTGTATTCAAACTGGTTTTGGTTGAAGACCATATTGTATTTGCTTTACTCTTTTGAATCCATACCGCAATCAAAGCGGAAAGAATTAATATAAATCCTGGCGAATAAAGCAGTTGTAAGCCACTATCAATCGAATCAAATCCCAGAATATTATTATAGGATAAATTGATAAATGTCAAAAAGAAAGATTTGATTGGAGCGATGGTTCTAGATAATACCAACAAAAGAATCACAACACCATATGGTGCCCATGCACGAATCAAAGACATATCGCTATGCTGAATACTTTCCGTTTCTTGACGAGCTTTCTGCCAAGTATTTTTTGGGGTTAATAGTTTAAATTTGATCGAAAGTGTAGCAATCAATAATGTGACAACTGGGCCAACAATCGAGACAAACTCAAACCCCAATGTCAGTGCGGTTAAATATGACATGATAGAATAGACTAAACCAATCGAAAAGGTCCAAGGTAAAATCTCTAAAAAATCTTTTTTGGTATTCTTTTTTCCAAAGAAAAGCAATAGTACGAAAACAACTATTGTCGGCATAAAGATTCCAGCTAAAAATTCTAAACTAGTAATCGTCACTGCAATCTGATTAAAGAATTCTGTACTCGTTGAAATATTGCCTAAACCAATTTGAATCGGTGTACCAACTGCTCCGAATGAAACTGGAACACTATCCGAAATTAACGATATCACAGCGGCGCTAATCGGATCAAATCCAAGCGCGACTAATAAAGGCGCAACCACTACTGCTGGTGTTCCAAACCCTGAAACTCCTTCAATGATAGCCCCGAATAAATAAGCAATTAAAATCGCTTGTAATCGCATATCCGTCGTCAAACTGTTAAAGCCACGGTTGATACGATTGACGGCTCCACTTTGTTTTAGGATATTCATCATGAAAATAGCCCCAAACAAGATGATTAAGATTCCAAATGCTTTATGAATTCCTTGAATGATGGAGGCACTTAAAACAAGAACATCCATATCCCAGATAAAATATGCGAATAGTAATACAATTAGAAATGCCAATGCCATCCCTTTTTTTGCAGGCATGCGAAGCAAGACCAAAAAGATGAAAGGTAAGAGGATTGGCAGAAATGAAACAAATAGATCCATAAGAGTTCCCCCTGATATCATTATATCAAATGAGATAAAAATATCATTTTATTTTGCTATGGAAACGTTTTGCATAAAAAAAGAGAACTTCAATAGAAATTCTCAATCACGCATATGGTGGAACCAGAGGGACTTGAACCCCCGACCCCTTGCACGTCAAGCAAGTGCTCTCCCACTGAGCTATGATTCCGTCGAAATATATTGTAACATGAAACATTGTGTTTTGCCAATCATTTCTTTTCAGAATCACTACTTAATAAATAACTTATATTTTCCACTCAACAGCAGTTTTTTCTTCACAAAAAGTATGAATATGTTTATAATAGTAATTGCATATTGCCGAAATAGCTCAGTCGGTAGAGCAGCTGTCTCGTAATCAGCAGGTCGTAGGTTCGAGTCCTATTTTCGGCACCAGTCGATTAAAAAAGCGGATATTCTATCCGCTTTTCTTATTGTTTTTTATTCTACGACATTTTCTTCTAGGGCAGCTTCTTCTATTGGAGTTACTTCTTCCACACCATAGATTTCATTGAACATAATCACTCTGGCAGTTTGATGTCGAGGTACAATCCAGAATAATAAGATACCAAATGTAAAAATACTTAGGATGTACCATCCGATATAGGATAAATCTAATATAAATAGACGACCTTTATTTCCGTTCATGTACTGTTTCGACTTTGTAATCGCTACATTACCATCTAAATCTGGTTCTCTATTTCTAAAATAGAATGTCATCGCATATGCATATGACTTAATAATACCAGGTATAATAAAAAGCAATGACCATAAGAAGATAAAGATGTTCATTAAGAAATAAGTAATGACATTTTGTAGAAAATCCTTTTTAAATCCTGATAACAATACATCTTCAATCTTAAAATCTGGTTTTTGAATCACAGATATGTATAGATTCATTGTAGAAAAAGCAAGACCACTCATTACAGCGAAATTCACTAACGAAAGAAAGTAATAAATCACTGGATTTCCGATTAAAACGAAATCCACAGAATTAAAACTGTAAGTTACAGCTCCTAAAGCATCTTGAATTGAACTAAATAGTGCAGAGTAAACAACCAGTATTAACATGAATATAATTGGCTTTTGATAATTACCTGTCAAAACTTGCATGGCTTCTGCACGATATTGTGAAGCACTTTTTTGCATGATTCTTTTTCCTTTCAAAAAATATATTGACGATAAGTCTAATTATACTATATCACAGTTTAAACGAAATCAGTACAAATTTATGTCAACTCTTTCCTCCAGAATATATGGTGATATTTCATTAATAATATATCCGCGGGAAATCATCGCCTACTATTGAATTGATTCAAAAACCCTCGTATAATAATGATAATGGAAGTGAATCCCGTGATTAAGTTAATAATATTCGGTTTCTTCATTCTATTTGCAATATTTTTCGTTGGATTTCTCTTACAACGGGTTCTTGGATTTCATAAAAAGTTTATTTTCTTCCTTCCTTCAATTGGGATTCTAATTCTAGCAATCTATTTTTTTGGAAGACTCCTCATCTATTATTTATCTGGTGATGCATCTGCTTGTCATACCGACCCAATGTGTATGGATGAGTTTAGTGGGCCAATATTTTTTTATGGTTTTTCTAGTTTAGGAGTTGCATTTATTTTAGGTGTTATCGCTAGAGTTTTGAATGTCATACTGGATAGAAAAGTGAAGAAATAATTGAAAGAAGGTATCTAACATTATGGGAGACACGATTATCATTTCAAATACCCACATTCTTTTTATGGCAATAAGTGCTTTTTTATGCATCGTAATTCCCCTTGCAATCGGGTTCTACTTCCATAAGAAGTTCCATCAAAGTATTGATTTGTTTGTGATAGGTGGTTTCACATTCTTTGTTTTTGCGCTCGTATTAGAACAAATTCTTCATTATTTTATACAAAGTTCTAGTTTTGGGACCGTTCTATCCAATAACATTTGGTTGCTCGCAATATATGGAGGACTCGCAGCAGGACTATTTGAGGAAGTTGGTCGTTTTCTTTCATTGAGATATACGTATTCCAAATATAAGAATCCGAATTCCTCTTTAATGGTTGGCGCAGGACACGGTGGTACAGAAGCGATTATCATTGTTGGAATTACTATGATCAGCAACATTGTGTTCGCTATTTTGATCAATCAAAATCTTCTTGGTGAAGTAATTCCACAGGGAGCGGAATATGATACCATTATGTCTGCCTTCCTCGAATTATCAGAAATGGCTCCTGGTATCATTCTTCTCTCTGTATGGGAAAGAGTGATTGCAATTTCTTTTCATATTGCTTTATCAGTCGTGGTCTTTCGTTCCGTCATGGATCGAAATATTAAATATCTCGTTTTCGCATTTCTACTGCACTTTGGTTTTGACGTTATAGCAGTTATTTTAAGTAGTTATTTCAATGCGATATGGGTTGAAGTCTGCCTTATGATATTGGTCGTTCCAGTCGTGTATCTAGCAGTCATTACACTTCAGAAAATGAATGATAAATTTCGGCTTATTTCTTTAAATAATGATGAATCGATGCAAAATAAAACAGCTTTTTAAAAAGCTGTTTTTTTTAACAGATGGCAGGGCTAGAGAGATTCGAACTCTCGGTCTCGGATTCAGAGTCCGATGCCTTAACCGCTTGGCCATAGCCCAATATCGTTTCACTACTGAATAGTTTATACGATTTCCTTGATTTTATCAACAGTTATTCATTAAGAAATGGCAAAGAAAACGAAAGGGAGCGCTCCGCTCCCTTGTATTCCTTTTGTTTTATATCCTTTGTTTTAATTTAAAAATGGGATAACACTAAAAATTCTATATTTGAATCAATTTTGATAAAGAGTCCGGATCAGAAAATCCTAGTTGTTTGAATAGAATCATTATATTCTTTTCAAATCCTGTATGAGCAATGGTTCGAAAGATTCTCGTTATAATATCGATATAATCTTCCAAACTGTCTTTATTTGACATTAAATTAACAGACAAATATCGTATGACAAAGTATTTCCCACAAAGAGCAATAAACTCATCCATGAAATTATCGGTATAGTCTTGAAATGGAAATTGACGAAAAAAGATATTATTAATCAATGTCTTTTCAAGCAGTATCTCATGGTTTGGTAATATTTCTTCAAAATGCTTTTTATGAATCGAATAGAGTGAATGGATATCAACTTCTTGATACATTTCTTCTACTTGAGAAAAAAATTCTCCTAAACTACCAGTATTCTCAATAAACCATCTTCCCAAATCTCTCGCGACATTATAAGAAGACTCTATATCAATGTTTTCTGGAATGGCAGAAAAGAGTATGCTGGAGGGATCAATACTAGGATCTTGATCCATGTTTTGAAACAACGTCCCAAAGGATAGTACTCTTTTTACCAAAGGAAACTTTCGATTGGCCAAAATACGAATACATGTATCTCGCAGTGATTGATAGATTTCAAGATCTGTACTTGATACTTTTCTTTGTGCTAACGGCATACTAAAACCTAATTCCATTGTTTCAAATGTAATCGGTGAATCTGTTTCAAACAAAAGTTCCAAAGTCTTTTCACAACCATTTGATGTGGAGCATTCCCAAGCAAAGTCTATTCTCGGACCCCTTGGGAAATATCGACATACAGAAGGAAGCACGGTTTCCCCGAAAGTCTGATGAAGCGAGCAATATCCTTCCTTTGTTAACATCTTGCAATGACCAGTATAATCAAACACGATTTCTGCGTAGCGATTTTCCGTACGACTTACCAAAGGTTTGAATGAATTATCGATGCGTTCTCGCATGCTTTTTTTACATTCTAGTCCGTGAAGCAAAAAATACTCTTTCATAGGAATAATAACTTGCCACCCTGAACAGCATGTATTTCTACAACTAGACCCCTTGCAGGAAAAACGTCGATAATAATCCGGCACTTTGAACATTCCCTTCGTCGGCTTATAAACAGACGAAATGCCTTTTGTGCTCAATGTAACATCCCCTTGATAATATGATTTCAAGAACATATTATATCACCAATTTTAAAAGCGTCAATCTATGTTCCAAAAAGCAATCAAAAAGGGACCACAATAACGATGATGTGATCCCTTCATTCTTCTTTGAAAACGATAAGTTTCTTCTGGCAGATATTCATTATGTTATTTCTTCTTATTCGTCTTCTTGCTATCTTTTCCATATGTGTATTCATATAGGTTCTTGTTTGCTAAGTAGATAGCTACGAATGTCATGTAGTTTTGATCCATATTTGATTCCCCATTTCTTTTTTTATATTTGCATTGCATCAATGCACCTCCATTCTACCAATATTTGCTGGAAAATCAACGGATTTGATAATGAAAACGGTTGTGTTTTTATGTAAGCGTTTATTTTTTTCATACTTTTACATATCTTTTTATTTTAAATGGAAAAATGGAAAAATCTGGACGAAAATCATGATTTTCTCTGTAATCCGTTACATATCTTTGGCAATTAAGCTGAATTTGATTCTATATTTCGTTTTTAGAGAAATCATATTGGATGAGTGATTGTCTATCATAAGTTGTATTTTAAACTCTATGTTCATTTTTTACACGTGTTTATCATATATATTGCAAAGAAAAGCGAGACTAGTCT
>QKCT01000016.1 GCA_003245625.1 Bacillota bacterium
ACAACTAGGGGATTTTGCTTTTAAGAGAAAACCATCGATTTCCATTCCTTTTAATTGCTGAATATAATTCGCTGAAAAAGTAGACATGGAATCCGTATGATCTGTTCCATGAATACTCCCTACAAGTCGATGTTCCTCTTGGTTTTGAGTGATTAAACGAATCGCTTCTCTGGGTGCACCTAAGCCGATTGCCAGTTCGGGGCAAGTGTGGATAATGTTTACAACTGGTTTCATTCGATTTACATAGTCATTTGGGATCATCGATCCATCAAAACGACAATGATTAAACTCCAAGCAATCACTCACGAAGACATTTGGTTTCACAAATTGACTCATGGGACTTCCTCCTATTGGTTTGGATTTAAGAAATCAAGGATAACAAGAAAAACTTCATTTTGTTGCTCAAGGGTTGTGATGATTGCTTCTCCATCTCCTTTTTGTGGACCATACCAGCCAAATTGAGCATGATTTCCACCAATGACTTCATATTGAATGTAGTCATCATTAACGTATTGTAAACTATTGTCGAATTCTTCTTGATTCATTTGAATATCAAATTCAGCGGTAATGAGGAGAACTTCCTTGTCACTGATATCTTGAATGGGGTAACTCCCCATTAGAATGACTTTTGATATCAAATCGCTTTTCGAAGCAATCATACTTGCGACAACACCACCAAGGCTATGTCCGATAATAATATTATCGAGTGTTTCCTCTAGATATTTAGAGGCGAAATTAGGAGTTAGAATCGCTAAATCAAAGAAGGGTTTAAATATCGTGATTTGATATCCCTCTAAAGCTAGTTTCATCATTAAATAGTCATAACTGTGAGGATTCACTAAACCACCAGGAATGAATAAGATATTCGCTATTGGATCTGTTACTTGATACGATATTTGACGCGATGTCTCGTTGACGACAATGTTTGATGTATCGAGTGAATTGATTTCCAATTGCATATCATCCAACGGTTGATAAGGATTGGAAGAATAGACAAACAAAGCTAGAAACATGACGGATACTAGAAGAAGCATACCAAGGAGTAATTTCTTCCATATTGTTTTCTTTTTCAAGAGAACCCCTCCTTCATTGAGATAAATAATCGCTTTTTCCTTATCTCTATTGTATCATTATATCAACATATGGGTGATGGATTTGAAAAAAATCGCTCTTGTTCGATTGAAATTTATCATGTATTTTTCTTGTTTACAAAAATATATCCTATCCCAATATGGTAAAATAAAGGAAGTATTTATGAAAATCTGCAATATTTAAGAAGGATAGATTTTATAGGGGGATATATGAAACGTTTGATTACGATTTTAGTTGTATTTGCTTTTAGTTTTTCGTTAACATCTTGCATGTCACATATCGAAGATGCAAATGGTGATGACACATCTTTGGTTTCGATTGATTTAGCGGCTATCATCGAAAGTAAAACATATAGCAGCATCTCTTCTTTATCGTCATCAGTTTCATCCGGAGACAAAACATATTGTTTCAATTATGAAGATATCGACTATGATAATCTAGAACTTAACTATGGAAAAATATCCGGAGTGACGAAAATCCATTGTTCCGATATGTCTTCGGAAGAAGAATTGATTTTAACGATTACAACTTCTCTCACAGAAGGCAATTTAGAAATCGCCATTGTTGGACCAGATAATACGATATTGGAATGGGTAGAAGTTAATCAAACTGTGACTGTGATGATTCCTTCTACCAGTGAAGGCGAGTATTTCGTTGTGATTGGTGGAGAAAGCGCAAAGGTTTCTATCGATATTGTACGGAACATCAATTGATTTCTTTCCCTTTCAAATCACTGTGGCGATAAGAATTTCAAAAAAATCTATGGTATAATCTTACAAACACAATAATAAAGAAGGTGCATTATGGAAAAATACGTTGAGATCATCAAGAAAATGGCAGGGAATGTGAAGGGGATATCGATTGGTATTACGGATAAAACGACAACTGTCTTTGAACATTACTACGGCATCATCGATGATAAAAAAACACCAAACAGTGCAGATCGAATGATGATGATTGGATCGAATACAAAATTATTTACTACAATCGGCATTCTCCAATTGATGGAACAAGGAAAACTAACACTGGATGATGATATCAGAACTTACATCCCAACCCTGAATATTCCAGCGAACTTTGATTATGATAAAATCACGATACGAAACGTATTAATGCATCGGAGTGGAATTCCCTGTGATGACTATTCTTTAATCTTCAATGAAGATAAAACCTACGAAGAACTGATCGAAGCGTTGAATCACTCATTGATGGTTACTTTGCCAGATACGATGTACGCTTATTCCAATCTTGCCTATACATTACTTGGTGTGATTATAGAAAATATTTCTGGGTTGAAATATCAAGACTATCTAGAAGAGAACATTGCCAAACCACTTGGAATCAAAGTCATGATATTACCAAATATGGAAGCGAAGAAAGCACATTTAGATCAAATTTCAAGAAGTTTTACAAAAGAAGGAAAAGTTGTGTTTGACCGCTTGGGAACGACGATTCCAGCCGGCAGTAATACTTATACAACATTGAATGGATTATTAACGTTAATGCGTTGTTTCTTAGACCCTAAGAATCAACCATTGTTAAAACCAGAATCGTTTCAATTAATGATGGAAAAACCCGATGACAAAAACTACCTAGAAAATGAATTGCGGCATGGAATTGGGATTTATTTCAATAGCTTTAACGCCGTGAATGAAGAAACTGGAGATCTCATTGGTCATGGTGGGGATACCATTTATCATCATAGCGATTTTAAATTCTTTCCAAAACTTGGAATTGGAATCGCCTTTTTAACGAATACAGAAACCGGTCGTATCGTTGGAAACAAACTGATGAAAGCTATTTTGGAAGAATACCTAAAAACAAGGGATATTTTACTTCCTAATTTCAAAGTCGAAGAGACTGCATTTGTCGAGATGGATCCATCCCTGTACGCAAAAGATTATGCAAGCATTGGGACGATGTTGAAGATGAAAGTGAATCAGAAGAACCAATTAATCGCAAAAATGTCGTTTCTTTCTTCCTTGGTTCAAATGCGAGAGGATGGTTGGCTTCAATTAAAGCCAAAGGGAATTGCGAAGCTTCCAATCTTTGGCAAAATTGTGAAGAACTTATTGTTGTATCCAAGCGTGATTATGGATGAAAATGTGCTCTACATAAAACAATATCAAAATGGAAATTACGCAATAACCCCACTTTTTTCCGAATATAAAAAGCCACAAAATGAATCGGAATATAACGAGATTGTTGGACAATATGAGTGCCTGACTACATTTGGCGGAGAAGATCGCCTCTTCAGTAAGGCGTCGATTCAATGGAAGAATGGATTCCTCTATTTTCAAACCACGTTCCAAAATCAAATCATGAAGTTGCATTTACAATACTATAAAGAAGGCCAATATCAAATTGCTGGATACGGAAGAGGAACGCATGAAATTGCTCGGGTCACGCATACTGATGGAAAACTGTATTTTAATATCTATGGAGTAGTTTTACAAAAAATACAGAAATGATAGGTCGAACTAGCGAGGAAACAGATGAAAGTCAAGGATGAGTATAAGGGATATGCCGATATCTATCAACCTTCAAAAACTCCGAAAGAGTTAATGGAAGATTGGTATTTCTTTATGGAAAAGAATATTCCTCTGCGAACACTTTGTATTCGTGATTATGAAGAAGAAGGAATCGACTGGAAACAGATTGCCATAGAAAAAGTATTTTCTTTGACTCATAATCATTTCCATACAATGGAAAAAGCACATCAATTATTATTAGGGCTCATTCCAAACCTAGAAGATGCCTTATCTACAATCTTTTCTATGATGGATATCGATCTAGAGATTATTTTGTATCACGGACTTGGTAACGCCGCTGGGTGGGCAGAACAAATCGATGAAACATATTATATCCTTCTTGGGATTGAAAAAATAGTAGAACTAGGATGGGATACCACTTCCAAACTTCAAGATTTGATTGTCCATGAATGTGCACATATCGTTCATGAAATCACAAGGGGATCATCCCTTACTCCGGAGTCGCTTCTTTTTGCTGATCAATGGATCTTTCATCTTTATGTCGAGGGATTTGCGACTTATTGCGAAGACATGATGAATGGTCGGATGAAATCAAGTAAAGACTGGTATGAAAAATGTGTCGCATCGGAAAAAGAACTGAAGAAGTTATTTTCGCAGATGCTTTTCGATGAGGATGTACAAATACAACGATTCTTTGGTGATTGGGATAAGGTGTTGAATTTAAATGAAGCAGGATACTTCTTGGGTTATCGAGTTATCCAAGAAATGATGAAAGAATTTTCTTTTACTGAGATCATGAGATTGGGACTAAACTATATAAGGGAATATGTGAATCAATATTTAAGATAAACGATAAGGATATGTGCAGATGCACATATTTTTTCTTTCTAGGGAGCGGTTTTTTAAAACTGTGATACAATTATTGTTGTGGATAGAATAATTGTTTTATCGGTCAAAAAAGACGATTGATTTATCTCAATTTTCATGGTTTAATGAGGCATCAAATGAAAAATATATACTCAAAATTAAAATGGTTTTTTCAGAAAGAATGGAAACGTTATGTGCCCATGCTTTTTTTGTTAATAACGATATCGTTTATTGCATTACTACCAGCAAAACTTCTAGGATTAGCGATTGATACGATTATATCCGGCGGTTTGACATCAAAGACATTATCGGCTTTGGTAATTGGTTTGATTGCATTACCTCTAGCCAGATATTTGTTATCGATGGTTTACAACTACATGATGAACTATGAGGGTCAAAAGCTAACCTATGAACTGAGAAGCGATTATCTAGATCACTTGTTTTCCATGGATTCAAAATTCTTTGAAACATATAAAAAAGGTGACTTGATTTCGCGAGTGACCAATGACATGGATGCGATGACAATCGCAGCCACTTCGCTTTTGGAATCATTGGTCTTTAACTTCACCAATATCGTCTTTGCGATTTTAATTATGGGATTCACAATCTCTTGGAAACTAACAATTATTTCTGTATCCATCATGCCGATCGGCCTGACGATTCTGAATATTATCCGTTTTAAGAAAAGAAAGTATGTCCGTATTCATCGAGAAATCTATGCGGAGATGACTGAAAAGGTGTTGGAGTCCGTGGAAGGAATGAAGGTTATCCACGCCTATGTTCAAGAGGAAGATGATTTAAAGAAACAACATCATGCAATCGAACGCGATATTGAATCCTGGAGATATATCGTACGCTTTGAAAACTGGTTCAACCCATTGTTTGAAGTCATTTATGGAATTGCTTATATCTTGGCTTTTGGATATGGAACTTATTTGATCATCAATCAAGAAATTAGTGTTGGAGAACTTGTGACGTTTGTTTCTTATGTTGGGATGTTAATGAATCCAATTATATCGATGTCATCTGTTTTTTCACAAATTAACAATGCCACAATTTCGGTGGATCGATATGATGAGATCATGCAAGCACAAGCAGAAGTCCATGATGATTCTGATTCCATTCCGATTTTAGATTTTCATACCATAGATTTTAAAAACGTGACATTCAAATATCCATTTGACCGCTATCCGGTTATCAAAAATATCGACTTCCAAATTCATTTGGGAGAAACCATTGGTGTTGTTGGACCAACTGGATCTGGTAAATCAACCTTGATTCGCCAGTTGTTGAGAGAGTTTAATGTCACAGGTGGAGAAATCTATATCGATGATGTTCCAATTCAGGAATATAAAATCAAAGATGTTCGCAATCTGGTTGGTTATGTCCCTCAGGAACATATGTTATTTAAAAAACCAGTAAACGAAAACATTTTAATTGGAAACCCGAATGCTCGTAGCGCAGACTTGGATAAAGCGGTTAAAATCGCTGACTTCGAGAAAGACATCAATTTCCTAACGGATGGAATAAGAACGATGGTTGGAGAAGCCGGAAACACATTGTCCGGTGGACAAAAACAACGCTTATCGATTGCCAGAGCTTTGGTGAAAGATCCACAAATCTTAATTTTGGATGATTCTTTGAGTGCCGTTGACGGAACAACAGAACGCAATATTATCGATCATTTAAAAGAGTTTCGAACAGGAAAAACCAATATCATCGTGACACATCGATTTTCAGCGATTCGAGATGCGGATCAAATCTTTGTGTTGGAAAAAGGGGTCATTACCCAGAGAGGAACTCATAGTGAGCTGTTGAAACAAGATGGTTGGTATAAAAACCAATACATTCAACAGATCACGATGAACTAGGTGATGATCATGAAAACGATGAAGAAAGTATGGAGATATATCTCCAAATATAAAAAATTATTAACAATCACTTTGATTTCAATGGTTATTATCCAGGCCTTAGGCTTGGTTGCGCCACTGATTGTAAAATCGATTTTGGATAATTATCTTGTTGGAATCGAAAACCCATGGTATGAAGTTAGCGAATCCACAACCAATACAGTTGAATACGATAACCGCTATTTCTCTCAGGAGGATACTTCAGGTGCAGAAGTATCCATTGTGATCTATGAGGGTGGATATTATTTTGTCGAAAGCTCTGTTGAATCGGGAACGAGATCTGTAGAAGGAACAACCTTAACGATAGAAACGATTGACGGCACCATATATACCTATACAGCGACGAAATTGACAAGTACTGATGTTTTACATTTCTATCAACCGTTTGTTCAACCGCTCAAGATATTGATCTTATTATTGTTTTTACGATTCTTAGCTCAAGTCTTATTTACCTATATCCAAAGAACCACCACTGCGATGATTAATATCAATATCGTTAGGGATGCAAGAAAAGATGCGATTCGAAGTTTGCAAAGACTGCCGATGTCTTACTTTGAATTAGAGCCGGCTGGAAAAGTTGCGAACCGAATTATCAGCGATGTCGGCGGTATGATGGGATTGTTCTCCACAATTATGAACCTTTTGGTCAATGCATCATTGGCTGTTATATTCGCCTATATCGGAATGTTCTATTTAAATGCGAAATTAGCGTTGATTACCTTTGTTATCTTCCCAATCGTTTATGTATGGTTACGCTTCTTTATTCGTAAGTTAACGAAGATTGCGGAGAAGGTCAATGAACAGAATTCGTTGATTACAGCCCAATTAAATGAGATTATCAATGGAATTTCCATTTTGCAAATCTTTAATTTTAAGAAACAAACGAAAAAGAACTTCAACCAAATCTCATCAGAATTTATGAAAGAGAAGATGAAGGAATCCAGACTCCATCTCACTATCGGTTGGAATATGATTCGCCTGATTGGTGCATTGGTCACAGCGACAATCATCCTTTACTTTGGCCGGGGATACTTAACTGTCAGTGGATTTGTTGTAACCGCCGGATTAATTTATGCTTACAATGATTATCTATCAAGATTGATTGAACCCGTTGGTGTATTGTTCCGAGAAATCGGGAACCTGCAGCATTCGATTGTTCGTACCGAACGTATCTTCAAAATCATCGATGGAGAACAAGAAGATGATTCGTTTATGCCAATTCCAAGATATCATGGAAAAATCGAGTTTCAAAATGTATGGTTCTCCTACAAAGAAGGATTCCCTGTCATCAAAGGAGTTTCCCTTGCCGTTCAACCCGGACAAATGGTTGGGTTGGTTGGTCATACCGGATCGGGTAAATCTTCAATGATGAACTTATTGCTACGATTCTACGATATCAAAGATACAGATATGGGTCAGATATTAATCGATGACCAAGATATTACAACCTATTCCAAACGGACCTATCGTCAACATATTGGAATCATCTTGCAAGATCCGGTTTTATTCAAAGGATCACTTGCGGACAATATTCGTTTTGGAAAAGAAGGAATTACCGATGCCGATATCGAAGCAGTATTGATTCAAATCGGCGGTCAGAAATTATTGGAGAAGTTAGAAAATGGAATTCTAACTGAGGTCAGCCGAGGAGGTTCCAATTTCTCTGTCGGCGAGAAACAAATCATTTCTTTTGCCAGAGCGGTTGTTCATGATCCAGCGATATTGATTATGGATGAAGCTACTGCGAATATTGATACAGAAACAGAATTAATGATTCAAAATGCACTAGAGACTGTCGCAAAAAACAGAACAATGATCGTTATCGCGCATCGATTGAGTACGATTAAGAATGCGGATAAAATCATTGTGTTAGAGAATGGTCTGAAAGTCGAAGAAGGCAAGCATAAAGATCTTCTCAACAAAAATGGAGTTTATGCGAATATCTACCGATCTCAAGTGAAAGTCGAAGATGCATATTTACAAGCGGAATAAAAAAGACACCCTAGGGTGCCTTTTTTTTTGACTTTCATTAAGCTGCAGGAACAACGGCTCCTCCGTAATTATCTTCAATCCATTGTTGAACTTCATCGGATTGCAATGCCGCAACCAATGCTAGAATGAACGGATTATTTTCATTTTCGGATGTTGTTACTACGATATTGACATACAATGATGCACTACCTTCCAAAGCAATGGCATCCTCCAACGGATTTAACCCATTATCCAATGCGAAGTTTCCATTGATTAAAACGGCGTCTCCTTCTTCATTGTCATAGTTGGTATATAACAATTCTGCAGCAACTTCAGTGAATGTAATCGTACGATCTGATGTAAATAGAGTCGGTAAGTTGGTGACAGTTGCATCAATGATGTCTTCGCTGGTAACACCATCATTAATCGTAATCAACCCATTCTCTTCTAAAACACCAAGAAGTCTTGGACGATCGGTTGGTGAGTTTGAAATAATGATTTCGATTTCGGTTGGGAGTTCATCTAAAGATGCATATTCTTTGGTATATAAACCGATTGGTTCCACATGAACCCCACCTACGTTGACAAAATCATATCCGTATTCGGCGATTTGTGATTCTAAGTAAGGAACGTGTTGGAAGAAGTTGGCAATGATATCGCCAGAAGCCAATGCGCTATTTGGTAAAACATAATCTGTAAATTCAACGATTTCAAAGGTATAACCTTGTTCTTCTAAGATCGGTTGAACATATTCCAGAATTTCTTTATGTGGTACAGGGGTAGCACCGACTTTATAGACGGTTTCTTCCTGACAAGCAGTGAATGTGAAAGCAAAGATAGCTGTAAAAGCAAGTAATAATAATTTTTTCATTTTAATTTCTCCTCAAATTTTTTATTTTGGTGTAGTTTTTCGAACGAAGAGATCGCCGATGATTTGTAAGAATAAAATAAACAATGCGATCAATACGGTCGAAGCAATTGTGACAAAAATGCGATTTCTTGCATAGCCATATAGGTAGGCAAGATTCCCTAATCCTCCAGCACCGATTGCGCCGGCAATCGATGTATATCCCGCAATTGCAATCGCGGTAACGGTGATTCCTCGAATCAATGCAGGGAGGGATTCTGGAATAATAATACGTAATAATACTTGTAATTTGGTTGCGCCAAAGGATAACCCGGTCTCCTTCAGATCAGATCCGGTCTCATGAAGGGCGATTTCTACGATTCTGGCATAGAATGGTGTTGCACCAACAATCAGTGCGGGTAGTGCTGCGGTAGGTCCAAGGATTGTCCCGACGAGGATTCTTGTAAAGGGAATTAACAATACGATTAGAATCAAAAATGGAATACTGCGGAGAGCTGATGTAAGGATCGAAATGATTTTATGAAGTTGTGGATGTTCCCACAACCCATCCTGATCGGTTGCGTATAATAACGCTCCCCAAATAAGTCCTAATAGAAACACAAATACTGTGCTCGCGATTGTCATATAGGCGGTTTCCCAAAGAGCTTTGAGATAAACGCTGATTTCTAAATCAAATAACATGTTCCACCACCACCTTATGATCCCTTAAGAAATGGATAACGGATTCTTGTTGGGAAGGAACTTGAAGGACCATAATTCCTTTTTTGTTGGGAGTTACATTTGCATATACAATCGATGTATCGATATGGAGCTCGTTAATCATTTTCGCTATAATACTCTGTTCCACAACGGATTCATCGAATTTCAGTAACAATAATTGATTGGGATCATGGCTTTGAATGATATTCGACAAATCAAGACCAATTTCACGAATGAAGATTCTTGTTTGGGGATGTTTTGCCTTGAACAGAATGTCGTCTAATGTTCCTGATTCTACGATATGTCCTTTTTCCATTACGGTTACCGTATCACAGATTTCTTTGATGACATGCATATCGTGGGTTACGATGATGACGTTCAAATGATGTTTTTTAGCAAGATTCTTGATTAATTGTAAAATTTGACCAGTAGTAATTACATCCAAAGCACTCGTCGGTTCATCACAAAGAATCAGTTCTGGTTTGTTGATTAGCGCTCTTGCGATTCCAACACGTTGGCGTTGCCCACCTGATAATTGAGATGGATAGCGGTTCGAATATTCTGTCAAGCCAACTTCTTTTAATAACGATTCGGCGTAGTCATAATCTTCTGGCGTTGGTTTGCGATGAAATGTAATTGGCAGAAGGATATTCTCAATTACGGTTTTTCTTGCCAAAAGATGGTCTGATTGAAAAATCATCCCGATGCGTTTGCGCAACATTCGAGTGGATTCCTTATTCAATCTTCTTAGATTGGTGTATTCAAACACTTGAATATCGCCGCTATCATAGGTTTCTAAACGGTTAATCAGTCGAATCAACGTGCTTTTTCCAGCACCGCTGATTCCGATGATTCCATGGATGAAACCTTCATTGAATGATATCGATATGTTATCTAGTGCGATTTCATTGTCCGTATTTCGATATTGTTTTGACACATTTTGAACTTGGATCATTCGCTATCTCCTCCTTTGAAGATAAAAAAAAGTCCTTTACATACGAATATGTAAAGGACAAGTAGTTTTACTCGTGGTACCACCTTTGTTCGTGGACACCTTGCGATGACCACCTCTTCAAGTACGCTTCCAGGAAAGGAATTAATACTCTAATGCGATAACGGGCATACCCGATTGACCCTACTAAACGGTTCAGATCAATGACTCCGAGATCATGTTCATTGAGTTTCTTCATACCTCATCTCACCAATCGAGGCTCTCTTTAATGATTCCATCAACTACTCTTCTCATCTATGTCTGTTTCTATTTACGAAACATTATACCAACATCAAATTAGGATGTCAATAGATATTCATGCATCTTTTTTATGTAGACGCTTTCGCTGTTCTTGTTGTCTTCGTTGTCTTTGGTTCCGCGGTTGTCTTTTTGGTTGCAGTAGGTTTTGAGGTTGTCGTTTTCGATGCAGTTGTTTTCTTAGCGGTGGTTGACTTTGTAGACGCTGCAGAAGAAGTTGTTTTCTTTGCGGCCTGGGATTTCAGTTTTGATGGATTGTGAACAACAACTTGAGGGAATGGAATCTCAATTTTCTTTTTATCAAAAAGGATTTTCAAGTATTTGTTCATTTCGCGAATCACTCTTGGACGATCGATTTCATTCACCCAAGAGACGACACGTACCGTGATTCCTGAATCTTGGAACTTTTCAATACCATCGTAGAACGGTCCTTTTTTGATCATTGGAATGTCTTCTCTCATTGAACCTATATTCTCACGCATCATCTTCTCGAATTTATCGATATCTTGATTGTAACTGATATCGATATAACTAATCGCTTGCGATAACAAATTGGAAGAGTTTATCGCTCCTCGAATATCGGAATTGTTGATGATTTTAATATCTCCGTTGATATCTTCAAATTTCGTGATTCGGATACCGACTGCTTTTACAACGCCTCGAAAATCATCCAGTTGAATGATATCGCCAACTGCGAATTGATTCTCAAAGATGATAAAAATCCCGGCAAAAATATCTTCAATTAGACTTTGGGCACCGAAACTAACTGCGATAGCGATAATACCGGCACTTGCAAGTAGAGTAGGAGTTTCCACACCCCAAGCAGATAGGATTTTAAAGAATCCGGTGATTAATGCGGCGTATTTCAGTGCGTTCATCATAAGATTAACAACGGTTGCACTTCTCGTACGAATTCTTGTGAGTAAGGACATGACGATTTTTAATACCTTATATACAAGCCAAACAAAGATGATGATTGTCGCGGTTTCAATCAATATAATATAGTTTTCGGTGAAGAAATCAACAAAATTAAAGAATTTACCAACGGTATTATCAATAATCATAGCAAAATCTGTTCCTGGAAAAATTCTTGAAGTGAAAATTCCGAAGAAGAAGCAGACTAATATTAATAACGAGATAAAGATGGTTTTGACCTTTTCCCAAAAGGTTTTGTTTCTTGTGCTGTAACTCATTTTCTATTCCTCCGTATAGGTTGGTATTGTTTCAAATACCATATAGTTATTTGTTTCAATGGAATATAATCCAAATTCGATTTGATAGGTTGAAGCTGTTGGTTTTGGTACAATAAAATGATATTCTCCTTTGGCGGCATTACCGGAATTATCGTAAAGCGAGAATCCATGATAATACCATGAATTGGAATCGATATCTTTGATAATTGCATTTCCACAAGCACTGTAGATAGGGTTTTTATCCGATATCGTGATGAGGACATCGTAATAGGTTTCATATTCTGTATAACTGACTTTTGCATGTAAATTGGATGTTGTCGTAAAATTGATTTGATCCACTTCTTTTTCTTCATATGCTAACGTATATGGATTGGTATATGTTGCGATTAGTATCGCCGTATAGTCTGTTTGAGAACGTAGGTTTTCGATGGATGCACTGACGGATTCAAATTGAGTGCGTGATTCACTCTCTGATTTTGGTATCGTCAATGTTGTCTTAACCAAGTCCGCTTGTTTTAATTGGACTTCGTATTCAATCGAAGTTTGCGATGTGTATTGAGGAGTTATATCAAATAACACTTGATCGTCTAGTAAGGAATGGATTTCAAGCGATCCATAAACTTGATATGGAGTATAGTACGTTCTGTTGTCTAGTTCGATGGTTTCATCGTTTTGATTGGTTGCGATAAGGATGAGATTGACTTCTAGGTTTTGATTTGCAATCGAATCAATCAAGATTTGATTTTGATTGATATCAAGAGACAATGTTTGATAATCTAGAAATTCATCCTCTTCAAATGACTTCGTGGCATATTGAAGTGTTAAGGATTTGAATTCATTATCCAAATCGCTGATAAAGTATGATACGAGATAACTCAATGAGGGATCCGTTTCTAATGATTGATTGACGAATCCCGTAATCGCCCCGCCGCTTTGATCGGTTGTAGTAATGGTTTGACTGGTAAGTGTTTCTGTACCGAATCCTTTATTTCCGACAATCCGCAACGTATACTCTGTATCGGCAGATAGCGATTGAAAAATACCGGAATTTAATCCAAGTTCCACGATTTCTTGATATTCCTCTTCTTGGTTTTCCAAAATGACCGCTAAACTTCCTTCGACTATGGAACTCTCACTATCCTGAATATCTACGGAATATACGATTTCATGAGAGTATGCCTCGAGATTTTGAATCGTAACATCCGCGCTGCTTGGAATGACGGTGACAGCGACCACAACTGTGGTGGTAGTCACCATCAATGACGTAACAACAGATTTCAATTTTTGGAAACCCGTTTGCTGCTTTTCTCTGTATTTTTTTGCTTGAGATTGTGACATAAATCCTCCTCTCTAAACCCTTATTTATTATATAATTTCGACCTTTTTTATTCAATAACACAGCCAATAGATACGTAAAATCATTTGTAATTTAGAGTTTATGAGGTTGGTTTCATAAAAATAGTTTCATTCTGATTATTATTTTGATAGAATAACATATATCATCCTGTTTACTCCAAAATAAAAGGAGATAACCAAATGAACGATATCCTCATAGAAAAAATATTACAGAAACAAAACCAAGACGGTTCCTGGGGGGACCCATTAAGGTTTTATACAGACAAGTATAAGGGTACTACTTGGAACCTGATTTATTTAGCGGAACTAAATGCCGATCCGAAAGACGCTAGAATTCAGGCAGCATGTGAGTTTATTTTAAACCGTTCCTACGATCCCAAATCAGGAGGTTTTTCCGTATATTATAGCGAGCAATTGAGCGGAGGGATGCCGAGTAGAGTCATTCCTTGTTTGACAGGGAACATGGTATACGCTTTGATTCGACTCGGGTATTTGAATGACCCAAGAGCACGAAAAGCCATTGATTGGATTGTCCAATATCAAAGAGCGGATGATGGCGAATACGTAGGAATGTTACCGGATAAATACAAAAGTCACAAGGCTTGTTTTGGGAAACATTCTTGCTTTATGGGGGTCGTTAAGTCTTTGAAAGCATTGGCTGAGATTCCAGAGTTGAAACGTTCAGTTGAAGTGAACAAGAA
>QKCT01000010.1 GCA_003245625.1 Bacillota bacterium
AAGAATGGTATCGAGATTCCATTCCCTCAAGTGACAGTTCATCAAGGAGAGTAAAAATAAAATCACTACAGCTAATTTGTAGTGATTTTTTTCTTGTTATTTTGTGATATCGAGATAAACCTTACCATCTTTGATTTCAATAATCCGATCGGTTTTTTCTGCGATATGACGGTCATGTGTAATGATAATGAATGTTGTTTTGAATTTGCGGTTGATTTCACGCAATAATTCGTAGACCTTCTCGGTGGAATCAGAATCCAGATTACCGGTTGGCTCGTCTGCCAAAACGATATTTGGATTATTAATCAAAGCCCTTGCAATCGCTACACGCTGCTGTTGACCGCCAGATAGATTGCTGGCTAAATTATTCATGTATTTTCCTAGTCCTACCAAGTTCAATAATTCTTTTGCTTTTTCTTCGATTTCCTCAGTCAACGGTTGTTTGGAAATCTTGTAAGGCATTAATACGTTTTCCAAAGCAGTAAATTCAGGAAGAAGATAATGGAATTGGAAGATGAATCCGATTTGTTGATTTCGAATATCCGCTAATTCGTTTTTCGTGAATGTCGTGATATCTTTCCCGTTGAGGTAGATTTTACCAGAACTCGGTTTATCCAAAGTTCCGATGATATTCAATAATGTGGACTTCCCAGAACCTGATTGTCCAATAATGGAATTGAACGAATATTCTTCAAACGATAAACTTAAATCAAATAAAACCTGATTGGGATTTTTTGTATTTTCACCATAAATCTTATTGATGTTTTGTAATGTTAAGATATCAGCCATTGCGAATCACCTCGATTACAGATAATTTGGATGATTTAATTGCTGGGCTAAGTGCAGCAATCGTAGAAGCTACCAATGCGATTCCTCCGGATAAAGCGATGAAACCGGCATCAATTTGTAAGGCGATTACCGGTGTTCCATCCGGATTTAAAGCAAACTTGGTAAACATGTAAGATAATCCAAGTCCAAACAATATCCCTAAGATAGCTCCAAAAATACCGAGGATAAAACCTTCAAACAAGAAGATTTTGCTGGCATCTTTGTCTTGAATTCCCATTGCTTTTAGAATACCAAGTTGTCTCGATTTCTGTAATACTGAGATTGCTAGAACCGATGAAATCCCTAAAACCACAGATACAATGACAAAGATTTGAATCATCAAACTAGAAATGCTTTGTCCATTCAACCCTGACAACAATTCTTCATTTTCTTCCGTCCAAGTGGTGATGCTATAGGTATTTCCAATTGCAGAAGCAATGGTAGTTTTTGTATCAATATCATTGAATATTTCATCCAATTGTGTTTCGATGCTTCCCACTACATCACCTTCACCAACGATATCTTGAATCGTCGATAGAGGAGTGATGACCCAGGAATCATTGATGGTTAAAACACCTGCATCAAAGAATCCAACGACCGTAAGAGTCGTATCTCCATAAACAGGTGAACTAAATACAAGGGTATCATTAATCGCAAGTCCTAGACTCTCTTTTAAGCCGATTCCTAATGTTACGGTATCTTTGGAAGAGGCTAGATTTCCCTCTACTAGTAATTCATCGAATTTGTAGATTGAATTTGCGGTTTCAAAGTCAAATCCACGAAATACAACATTTTCTGACAATTCGCTGTTTACTCCTGATCCCGAAATGGTAATGGTCGGTGTGATTGCAGTAAGATTATCAGTGGAATCATCGATTGTAGTGATCAATCCATCATAATTTGATATATAGTCTTCAGAAGTGATTGTCAATTGCGATCTTGAACCAATCGTAGAATCAATCAAACTTGCTTGTAAACCAGAAATCAAGGAACCGATGAAGACTTGAACCGAGACCCCAATCGCAATTCCTAAGATAATGACAATAGTTTGACGTTTCGCAGAGGTCAAGAAACGTTTTGCAATTTGGAATGCTAATTTCATCCAATCACCTCTTTCTTAAAGGTGACAATATCATGATAATTCTGTAATAAGAAATGATGCTGTACTTGTTGTAGGGAATCCTCTCTTTGGAATGCTTGACCACCTAAAATGATTGGTAGGTTTGGATATTGTTCTTGGATCTGTTGCGATAATTTCTTTGTGACGATGACGTTATAATAATTCGTCACAGAGATAGCGATATAATCTGGGGTAAGTGCTTTGATTGCTAACAAGATATCCTCGTTGGGAGTGTTCGCTCCAACATAGTAGGAATCAAAACCAACCAGTGAGAAGTAGTGATTCGCTATGATTGCTCCAATTTCATGGTATTCTTCTTGTGGGCAAACCACTAACACGCGTTTCTGAACGCGTTGTTCTCTTTCTTTAATAATATATGCATAACTTGCTTCTAGAATTGTTCGAATAATCGATGTTCTGGTATGTTCATACCAAACACATAATTCTTGATTTGGATCTTCGCATTCGAAGTCAACCAAAGAAGGAATCAAAAGTTCCTCATAGACAGAGACAACAGATTTTCCTTGATCTAATAGCCCCAAAACGTAGAGTAAAGCTTGATCCTTATCTTCGTTTTTTAAATATTGTAGGAATGTATCATACTCTTTTTTATTCATTATTATCCCTCCTAATATTATTATAATAAATTCAGGAAAAAAAACAGTAATATATGCTTTTTTTGTGATATCATACAATTGAAAACCCCAGTTTATTGTGCTATAATAATTTGAACATGTAAGAATAGAGGGAATTTATGGAAAAACTATATTTTAAAGACTTGGCAAACTATTTTAATCAAGAAGTCGAAATCAGCGGATTCGTCGATAAAATCCGTGATTTACAATATGTACAATTCTTGGTTTTAAGAGATTCTTCCGATAAGATTCAAATCACCATCGAAAAGAATGATGAAAACCAAGGTTTAAATGAGATCGTAAGTGCTTTGACAAAAGAGAGTACTTTATGTGTAAAAGGAACATTGTACGAACAACCAAAAGTAAAACTTAGAGGAATGGAAGTGATCCCGACCTCCATTGAAGTTACTTCTAAAAGTGAAGAAGAACTTCCAATTGATTTATACGACTATAACAATAAATCCAATCAAGAATTGCGTTTAGATAATCGATTCTTGGATTTAAGAACGGAACGCAATTATTTGATTTTTAAAGCGCAAACGATTGCAGAAATGGCAATGAGAGAGTATTGGGTCGACCATAATTTCATTGAAATTCATTCACCAAAGATTTTAGGGACTGCATCTGAATCGGGTGCTGAAGTATTCTCTATGGAATATTTTGGAAGAACCGTTTATCTTGCTCAATCACCACAATTCTACAAACAAATGGCGATGTCAGCCGGATTCAATAATGTCTTTGAAATCGGACCTGTTTTCCGTGCTGAGAATTCTCATACTGCTTACCACGCAACGGAATTCACTTCCGTTGACTGCGAAATGAGTTGGATACATTCTCATCACGATGTCATGGATTTGGAAGAAGCCGTGTTAGTAAATGTTATGAAACGTTTGAAAGAAACCATCGGCGAAGAGTTCCAAACCGTATTCAAAAGAGAAATCTTAGTCCCTGAAGTTGCTTTCCCTAGAATTCCTTTTGCAGAAGCAAAGAAGATCATTCAGGAAAACTATAAATACATCGGTGAAAAAGAACATGATTTTGACCGAAAAGAAGAAGAACTAATTGGACTTTATGCAAAAAAGAAACTGGGTTCCGACTTTGTATTTGTAACAGAATATCCTTTTGAAGCGAGACCATTTTATCATATGTTAGATGAAACAGGTCTTACCAAGAGTTTTGACTTACTGTACCGGGGAATTGAGATTACTACCGGAGCACAGAGAGAACATCGCGTGGAAATCTTGATGAAACAAGCAGAAGAAAAGGGATTACCAAAAGAATCACTAGACTTCTACTTCAATTTCTTTAAGTATGGGGTACCTCCTCATGGTGGATATGGTTTCGGGTTAACACGTTTCTTGATGCGTTTGTTTGAAATCGATAATATCCGCGATGTAACATTCTTGTACCGTGGACCGAATCGCGTCAATCCATAATTTTTAAAACTAAGCTGAATGGCTTAGTTTTTTTCTATCTTTTATGGTATTATATTAGTGAATATGGAGCATGATAACAATGGATATTCCAATCCTTTTTGAAGACAACCACATCATCGTCTGTATCAAACCTGCAGGAGTCGCTTCTCAGGGTGGTGAACTCGATGTGAAAAACATGGTTGATTTGCTGAAAGACTATCTAAAAACTAAATATGAGAAACTCGGAAACGTCTATTTAGGCTTAATCCACCGTTTAGATCTTAATGTTGGAGGAGTCATGGTATTTGCGAAAACATCCAAAGCAGCGAGACGATTATCCGATCAAGTTCACAGCGATGACTTTGGCAAGAAGTACTTGGCGATTGTCAAGGGAACCTATAAAAATGCCGAAGGAACATTAGAAGATTACCTTGTCAAAGATGAAATGACAAGATCCGCAAAATCAGGGAACCCTGATACTGGAAAGCACTCTCTGCTACGCTATAAAGTTTTGGATACCAAACTTTTTGATGAAGAACAATATTCTTTGGTTGATATTACTTTGATAACAGGTAGATTCCACCAAATCCGTTTTCAATTTGCACATCATGGACATCCTTTATATGGGGATAAGAAATATGGCGGGCAAGGGAAGGATGATTTTTTCCTTGGACTATTCGCTTATCAGTTAGAATTCGAACATCCCATATTGCGAGAAAAAATGATTTTTCGCTCCAAGCCAGAGGATTCTAGATTTACCAGTTTTAGTGATTTATCAATGATTGATTGGAGGACGTTATGAAATTAATGGTTCTTGGTGGTGCCGGTTATATCGGCAGTCACTTTGTTCAAGCAGCACTTTCTGTTGGACACAATGTTGTAATTGTGGACAATCTTTTGACAGGGCATAAAGAATCGATTCCTACAAATGCATCTTTTTATCACGGAGACATCCGCGATAAAGCATTTTTGGATCAAGTCTTCGCCAAAGAGCAAGTAGAAGCCGTAGTTCATTTTGCTGCTTCCTCTTTGGTTGGTGAATCGATGAAAGATCCGATGAAATACTTTGACAATAATGTATACGGTACGATTGTAGTTTTGGAAATGATGGCAAAATACAACGTCAAGAAAATCGTTTTTTCTTCCTCTGCTGCAACCTATGGTGAGCATGAACAAATGCCGATAACAGAAGAATATCCAACCAATCCTACCAACCCTTATGGGCAATCGAAATTGATGATGGAGCAAATGATGAAATGGGCTGATGTTGCCCATGACCTGAAGTTTGTCAGTCTTCGTTACTTCAATGTTGCTGGAGCATCCTTGGATGCTTCGATCGGTGAAGACCATCGTCCAGAAACACACCTGATTCCGCTTGTTCTTCAAGTGCCTCTTGCAAAACGCGAATTCATCACGATATTTGGAAACGATTATAAAACCTTTGACGGAACTTGTATTCGAGATTATATCCACGTTGTCGACTTGGCAGATGCCCATCTAAAAGCATTGGATTATCTTGCCAAAGGAAACGATTCAGAGATTTTCAATTTAGGTAGTGAAAATGGATATTCGAATCTAGAAATCGTAGAAACTGCTAGAAAAGTGACTGATAAACCATTGGCGATGAAAATTGGTGATAGAAGGCCTGGAGATCCAGATAAACTAGTCGCTTCTTATAGTAAAGCAAAAGAAAAACTTGGTTGGGAACCAAAACGAAATATTGAAAAGATTATCGAATCTGCGTGGAAGTTCCATCAAACTCATCCAAACGGTTATGAGGAGTAAGAAAACAATATGATCAATACAAGAATTAATCAGTTAATTCAATATGGAAAAAATCATCTCCACTTAGGATTAGGAGATGAATATTTCGCTGTAAATCAAATCCTTTATTTGTTGAAATTGACTCATTTTGAATGGGAAGACGTCGATCCAAAAGTCGATTTTTTTGAGGTAATTGAATCTATTTTGGATTATGCGGTTCAAAATCAGATCCTTGAAACAGACTCAATCAACGAGCGTGATGCGTTCGAAGCTAAAATCGTCGATTGCTTATTACCTCGGCCAAGCGAACTCAATCGCTTGTTCTTTCAAAAATATAAAACAGGGCCATTGACCGCAACTACGTTTTTCCATGATTTATCCAAGGCTAGTAATTATATCAAAACCAAACGAATCGAGCAAAATGTCCAATACACATTTCATGGAAAATACGCACCATTACAAATCACGATAAACTTATCAAAACCAGAAAAGGATCCCAAAGATATTCAAAAACAAGCGATGATTAAAGACAAGTATCCTACGTGTGTATTGTGTATGGAGAACGTTGGTGTTTACCAATCTACATCCTTAGCTCCAAGATCCAATCATCGCGTGATTTCTTTGACATTAAACCATGAAGAAAATGCATGGGGATTCCAGTATTCTCCATATGCTTATTTTAACGAACACTGCATCATACTACGGAAAGTACATTCACCGATGTATGTAAATGAAAGTACTTTTGATGAACTTGTCGATTTTATCAATAAATTCCCTCATTACATGATTGGTTCTAACGCTGGATTGCCAATCGTTGGAGGATCAATCTTAAATCATCACCATTTCCAAGGTGGACGAAATGACTTTCCGATTGAACAAGCTAGAGTGTTACAAAAATATAAAAAGGGAAAAGTACATTATGAAGTGTTGGATTGGCCTTTGTCTGTAATACGAGTTAGTTCCAATAATGAGAATGCATTGTTAGATGCGGTCAAAGAAGTGTATCAATCATGGTATCGATACGACAATCCAAAACTCAACATTCACCGTCATACTACAAGCGACCATAATACACTGACTCCTATTCTGAAATTAAATGGAGCGATGTATGAATTTTATTTGGTTTTACGCAATAATTTCGCTACCGAAGAACAGCCATATGGACTCTATCATCCAAGAGAAGAATTATTCCATATCAAAAAGGAAAATATCGGTTTGATTGAGGTAATGGGACTGGCAATTTTACCCGGCAGATTGTTGAGTGAATTGGATCAAATCGAAGAGTGTCTGGTTGAAGGAAATGATCCAAACACATACCCTGATTTAGAAAAACATCTTCCTTGGATCGAAACCCTTAAAACCAAGGATTTTACCAAAGAAACATGCATGGATATGCTAAAAGAAGAAGTCGGAAAAGTCTTTGAAGAAGTTCTAGAAGACTGCAATGTCTTCAAATATGGTTCCAAAGAAGATTTATTCAAATTTGTGGAATCAGTTATTTAAACTTATGTTATAATACTACAAACGAAGGAGTGATATACTATGGCAAAAAAACTAGTAAAAGAAATTACAGCCAGAGACACTGATTTTGCCCAGTGGTATACGGATGTATGCAGAAAAGCGGAACTGATGGATTATTCCGAAGCAAAAGGATTCATCATTTACCGTCCCTATGGGTATGCATTGTGGGAGGGAATACAAGGATATTTAAATGACCAATTTAAACGTACCGGTCATGAAAATGTCTACATGCCCTTAGTCATTCCGGAGTCCTTATTTATGAAAGAAGCAGAACACGTTGAGGGATTCGCTCCTGAAACCGCAATTATTACGGTTGGTGGAAATGAAACCTTATCTGAACGTTTGATTATTCGTCCAACATCGGAAACATTGTTCTGTAATCACTATGCAAAAATCATCTCGTCTTATCGAGATTTGCCAAAACTCTATAATCAATGGTGTTCCGTGGTACGTTGGGAAAAAACGACAAGACCATTCTTGCGAGGAAGTGAATTCTTATGGCAAGAAGGACACACTGTTCATATCGATGAAGTGGAAGCTAGAAAAGAAGCTTTGGATATCTTAGATGTTTATGAAAAATTAGGGAAAGACCTTCTCGCTATTCCATTTATCGTAGGAAAGAAAACCGAAAAAGAAAAATTTGCCGGAGCTGTCGATACTTATTCCATTGAAGCATTGATGCATGATGGAAAAGCATTGCAAAGCGGAACGACTCACTACTTAGGCCAAGGGTTTGCCAAAGCCTTCAATATTGCCTTCCAAGATAAAGATGGTGAAGTCAAAGCTCCTCACCAAACTTCATGGGGTGTTTCCACAAGATTAATTGGTGCGGTCATCATGGTTCATGGCGATGATTCTGGTTTGGTATTACCTCCATATTTGGCACCTACACAAGTTATGATAATTCCGATTCAAAGCCAAAAAGAAGGCGTTATGGAAGCAGCTGTTAGTTTGGAAGCTGAAATCAAAGCGATGGGTATTCGTGTTAAAATCGATGATTCTGACAAGACTCCAGGTTGGAAATTTGCTGAATCAGAAATGAAGGGAATTCCACTTCGAATTGAAATCGGACCGAGAGATTTGGAACAAGGTCAGTGTGTCGTTGCAAAACGTTACAATGGGGAAAAATTAACATTGAATCTCGATATTGTTGCGGAATCGATTCCTGCATTGCTTCAAACAATTCACGAAGAGATGTATCAACGTGCATTGATTAACGTTTTAGAGAACACAAGAGAAGCAGATGATTATACAGAATTCAAAAAAATGATTAATAATGAAGGCGGTTATGTCAAAATGATGTGGTGTGGCGACCAATCTTGCGAGGAAACAGTAAAAGCAGATACTGCCGCAACATCTCGATGCATGCCATTTGATCAAACCCCAATCGGTACGAAATGTCCGATTTGCGGTAAGGATGCAAAACATCTCGTTTACTGGGCAAAAGCTTACTAAAAAAAAAGAAACTCGAATTTCAAAATTCGAGTTTTTTATTTGAATATAGATTGACCTTTGGAATCGATAGCGACGATTGCCGGAAAGTCCTTCACCGATAATTTTCGAATCGCTTCCGGACCTAGTTCATCATAAGCAATGATTTCACTTGATACTACTGTTTTTGATAATAAAGCACCAATTCCTCCAATTGCGATGAGATACACGGCTTCCTGTGCTTGAATGACTTCTCGGAGAGGTTCGGTTCTTTCTCCCTTCCCAATCATGACTTTGAGCCCTTTTTCCATTAAGGATGGACTATAACGGTCCATTCGGTAACTAGAAGTAGGACCACAGGATCCGATTGCCTGACCAGTTTTTGCAGGAGTGGGACCAACATAATAGATGATTTGACCTTCAAAATCAAACGGAAGTGCTTGCTTGTTTTCGATGCTCTCAACCATCAAACGATGAGCGGCGTCTCTAGCGGTATAGATTGTTCCACTTATCAAAACCTCTTCGCCAGCACAAAGACTTTTTCTGACTGGATCTGAGATTGGTGTATTAAGCTTGCGTTCCAATGAGGATCACCTCGCTTTTTCTAGCACTATGACATTGAAGATTTACTGCGACCGGTAAACTGGCAATGTGGCAAGCAGCAGAATTCACTTTCACAGCTAAAGCGGTTGTCTTTCCGCCTAGACCCATAGGCCCAACATCAAGGGCATTGATTTTTTCTAATAATTCTTCTTCTAGTAAACGGTCTTCCATGATTGGTGAGACATCGGACAATGGACGAAATATCGCTTTTTTTGCAAGTTCGGCTACGTATTCAAAATTACCACCGATTCCAACCCCAACGATAAGTGGAGGGCAAGGTTTTCCTCCAGCATCCTTGATGGATTTTAGGACGAAATCGATGATGCCTTGTCTTCCGTCTGCTGGCGATAACATCTTTAAAGTAGACATATTCTCACTACCCCCTCCTTTAGGAGCAAGGTGAATAATAAGTTGTTTTCCAGAAATAAAATCAAAGTGAATTACAGCAGGAGTATTGTCTTGAGTATTCACTCTTTTGAGTGGATGACTTACGATCGATTTGCGTAGGAATCCCTCGATGTATCCTTTTGAAACACCTTCATTGATTGCATGTCTTAAGTCATAATCGAAGTGTAAATCTCGACCTACTTCAACAAAACAGACAACAATTCCGGTATCTTGACAAAGTGGTATATCTTCTGTCTTGGCAATCTCTTGATTTTTAATAATCTTTTCTAAAACACTTTTTGCTAAAGGGTTTTCTTCTTGATCTTTTGCCAAAAACAGCGAATCAACAATCGATTTATCCAATGTTTTGGTCGACTCAATAATCATATCTTTTACATGATTTACGACCAATTCTCTTGCAATTTTGTGCATGGAAGTCACCTCTTAAAACCATTATAACATGTATCTGATTATTTGCATGAGAAATCTCGTTTTGGTTTTCATATTTACAATATGAAGAAATTTCGATATAATGTTTGAGGAAGGTGAAGATATGAAACCCATTAAACTGATTTCAGATAGTACATGTGATTTGAGTGCTGCTTTATTAGAACAGCATCAAATCGACATCGTACCGCTCTTTGTCAACTTTAACGATGATAGTTATCGTGATCTTTTTGACTTGAAGACGGAACAAATGTACGCATTAGTAGAACAACATAAGATATTACCCAAAACAGCCGCCGCTTCTCCGGGAGAATTCTTAAAAATATTCGAGAAGTATTTAGAGTTAGGATATCAAATCATCTATTTGGGAATCGGTTCAAAGTTCTCAGCGACTTTCACAAGTGCCAACTCTGCAAAACAAATGTTGGAAAGCGATGATATCTATTTAGTAGATTCTTCCAATTTATCAAGTGGTACCGGATTATTATTGTTAAAAGCTGCGAAATTTAGAGAAGAAGGATTATTAGCATCTGAGATTGTTGAGAAACTGGAAGAACTAGTACCTAAGGTTCGAAGTCAATTTGTAATCGATACGTTAGAATACCTTCATAAAGGTGGTAGAGTATCTGCAATGTCGGCATTAATGGGTGGTATGTTAAAAATCCATCCGATTATCAAAGTCCGAGAAGGCGTCATGCAAGTTGGAAAAAAAGCAAGAGGATCTATCCGTAAAGGGATTGATTTTATGATCGATGAATTTAAAGAAATGCGTCACATGATCGATGATGAGTTTGTTATGATCACTCACTCACTTGCACCAGAATCCTGTGATTATATCAAGAATAATCTTCAAGATGATAATCGTATTCAAAATCTCTATGAAACGGATGCGGGATGTGTGATTTCGAGCCATTGTGGCAAGGGCACAATAGGGATTTTATACATCATGAAATAGGTCGTTTTTTCGTTAAAAAAACGCTTGAAAAAAAATCAAAACCGACGGCTGAATTCAGCCGTTTTTTCGTGGTCAAAAAAAATTGATTTTTGGAAACGAAAAAAAATGATAAAATTAACTTGTAATTCTCCAAAAATAATATATAATTATTTCTTGTAAAAAAAATAATTTACAGGGAGGTAAACATGGCAACGAAAAAACCGCTAATTGAACTGATTCATGTAACGAAAACCTATGATGAAGAACATGTAGTCAATGATGTCAATCTTGCTATTTATCCAAATGAATTTGTTACATTGCTAGGTCCCTCTGGATGCGGAAAAACCACCACATTAAGAATGATTGCCGGATTTGTTCAACCTGATGATGGAGAAATCATCATCAATGGAAAACTCTTTAATAACTTGCCACCATATGCAAGACCAATCCATACCGTTTTCCAGCGTTATGCGTTGTTCCCACATTTAGATGTGTTTGACAATGTTGCATTTGGTTTGAATAACCGTTCATGGGATTACCTTCTCAATTTCTTTGGAGAAGAAAAAGTGACAGCAGAAGCAAAAGAACTTGCGAACGGAAAAGATGTCAGCAAGCGTTTGATTCATAAAGTCATCAGTAAGAAAATCGAATCTTCTGTCAAAGAAGCACTTGCTTTAGTCAAATTGAGCGGCTATGAAAATCGTCGCATCGATCAAATTTCAGGTGGTCAACAACAACGTGTTGCACTAGCCCGTGCTTTGGTCAACAAACCACAAATTCTATTACTCGACGAGCCTTTGGCAGCTCTCGATCTAAAATTACGACAAAACATGCAATATGAACTCAAAGAAATGCAAAGAGAATTGGGGATTACCTTCGTGTTTGTCACGCATGATCAAGAAGAAGCGATGACCATGAGCGATCGTATCGTCGTTATGAAAGATGGTTTAATTCAACAAATCGGAACTCCGAAATCGATTTATAACGAACCTATCAATCGCTATGTCGCACAATTCATTGGTGAATCCAATATTATTCCAGGGACCTATATCAAAAAAGACTTGGTTAATTTCTTGGGCGTTGACTTTGCTTGTATGGGATATACTTTTGATAAGGGTGAGTCAGTTGATGTTGTCATCCGTCCAGAGGATTTCGATGTTGTCGAACTCGATAAAGCGAAACTCATCGGGAAAGTTACATTCAGTTTATTTAAAGGTGTTCACAATGAACTTGAAGTAGAGATTGGTGATACTACCTTATTATTACATACCTATGAAAGCTATGAAATTGGTCAATCCATCGGAATCTCTATCGACCCATACGAGATTCATATGATGAAGGTGGAGGTCAATGAATAGCCTTTACAGACGACTTGCCATACCATATCAAGTTTGGCTTGTTGTCCTGGTGTTTCTGCCAATTATGGCAGTTGTACTAATCGCTGTTAGTAATCTGACGACAGCGAACTTCAATTTGAGTGATATCAGTTTTTCCTTGGCACATTGGAATGATTTGGTAGAAAACCAATCTCAAGTTGATGGAGAGTATTTCAATAGTTATCTGACTGCATTTCGCAACAGTTTCATGTATGCTTCGATTACAACGATTGTTAGTTTTATCTTTGGATACTTTCTGGCTTATCAAATCAAACAATCACGAATTAAAAACAAGTTTATCATATTGACAATCATTATTTTACCAATGTGGTCCAACTTGATTTTGAGAAGTGAAGCATTACGTAACATCATGCAGGAAAACAATATTATTGAAAGCATTTTAGGTTTCAATATCCTCCCGTCCTTTGCTGGTACCTCCTACGCTGTCATCATTGGTCTGTTATTGACTTATATGCCATTCATGATTTTACCAGTCTACACGGCTTTGGAAAAAATCGATGATGCCTTGGGAGAAGCTTCCCTTGATTTGGGATTAACTCCATTTAAGTCATTCTGGAAAGTTACATTTCCGTTATCCTTAAAAGGTGTTGTCAGCGGGTCGATTATGGTTTTCTTACCTACGTTTGCAGGGTTCGCAGTTCCAAAAATCCTCAGCAATGGTACAATTCTCTTAATTGGTAATGTTATTGAAACCAAATTTACCTATAAAATTCTTAATATTGGTTCATTGCTAGCGATGTTGGTTCTCTTCGTAATCCTCGGTTCGATTCTGATTTTAACCAGATTCGATAAGGAAGGAGAGACACTGTTATGATGAAACGTTACAGTGACTACCCGGTTGCTACCTTAAAAGAATATGGTTATCGTGATTACTCAAAGATGAAACCAGTTAACAAGGTATTAAAAACGATTTTAGCGTATGTACTCATTTTAGGGCTTTATCTCTCCATTATCGTGATTGCAATCGAGTCATTTAACAGCAGTACTAGCATGTCTCGTTTTGCTGGATTCTCTTTGGAGTGGTATCCAAATATTTTACAAGAAGAAGACTTGATGACTGCCATTGCGGCAACATTCATTGTATCCTTGATTGCAACTGCAATCGCAACGATTTTGGGAACCTTCTTCGCAATCGGTTTATATGCCATGAACAAGCGCAAACGGCAACAATGGATGCTGCTAAACAATGTTCCAATTCTAAATGCCGATATCGTAACTGGATTTAGTTTAATGTTGATTTTCAGTTTCTTTAATCAGTTTATTAAAATGGTTTTTGTAGGTCTTCGTGGAGACTGGAGTTTATTCGGTCCTACTACTCTAATATTAGCTCATCTATTCTTTACTTTCCCATACGTTGTCTTAAACGTCATGCCGAAATTAAAAGAAACAGATCCAAACCTTATGGATGCAGCGATGGACCTTGGAGTAAAACCATTTAAAGCAATTACCAAAGTATTGATTCCTGCAATCAAAGCCGGAATCTTTGCGGGAATGCTACTTGCATTCACAATGAGTATTGATGATTTTGTCATAAGTTTCTTCAATAGTGGTGAATTAAACGTCAATCTCGCAAATGGAAATCAGTTCATCATGAACTTTGATAACCTATCGGTTTGGATTTATGGTGTTCTTGGAAAACGTAACCTTAGTCCATCCGTCTACGCTTTTTCAACCTTGTTGACCATCTTCACATTGGTCGCATTGATTGGATATCAAATGTCAAAAAATAAAAAAGATAAAGGGAGAGTGAAAGTTAAGAAGTGAAAAAATTAATTTTAGCAATCGCAATCATGTTGATTGCAACCGCAGTTGTTTCCTGTTCATCAGGACCAACCCTTAGACTTCTCAATTGGGGAGAATATTTAAATGAAGACGTGATCGACGCATTCGAAGAAGAATACGGAATCACGATTAAACAAACAGTTGCCAGTTCCAATGAATTGTTTTATTCCAAAATCGTCAGCAACACCACTGCTTACGATCTTGTCATTCCATCCGACTACATGGTAGAGAAAATGGTTGAAGAAGATTTGTTGTTGGAACTTGATTATTCTTTAATACCGAACAAAGATCTCGTCACATATATGGCTGGAGTAGATGATATCTATGCATCTATGACTGCGACAACATTAGCCAGAACTGGTGAGACAGTAGATTACTCTGTTTATGCAGTTCCTTATTTCTGGGGAACCTATGGTATCATCTATAACAACCGCGTTGATGGTTTGGAAGAAGCATTAAACGAATATGGTTGGTCCGTTTATTTTGATGCAGAAACCTATTTTCCAGATGCTTCTAGAGGAATGTATGATGTTCCTCAAGATGCTTATGCTACCGCTTTGATTTACTTAGGAGAAAATCCAAATGATTACAGCCAAGATTTATTGGATAGTGCTCAAACGATATTACAAAACGCACACTTCTCACAATGGGCTGACGACGCTTTGAAACGCGACGTTGAAGCTGGTAACCTAGACATGGCTTTTGCTTATACAGGAGACTATTTGGATCGTTTATATATCCAATTGGATGATGGACGTACCTTAGAAGAAGTACAAGCAGATTTCAATATCTATGTTCCAGATCCAACTATTGTTTTCATCGATAATATGGTGATTCCTTATACGGCTACGAATTTAGATGCTGCTCACAAATTTATTAACTTCTTGTTAGACCCAGAAATCATGGCTTTGAACGCACAATCCGTAGGATATGCTGTTCCAACAGAAGAAGCGTATGATGTCATCATTTCTTATTTGGATTCCGAAGATTCTTACTTAAGTAGTTGGGCATACGCAAACCAAACCTATTACAATAAGGATCGCGAAGGAACCTATTACCCAATGACATCTCTACCTAGCACTTTCGTAGATGATATCACAACTATGGTTGATGCGGTAAAAGTATCGAGCTAATACAAAATGAAATCAGTTTCACACCGAAACTGATTTTTTATGACACAAAATAGTTGACAACGCAACTAAATGACGTTATACTGGTACATGTACACTAGAAGAAAAGGAGAATCATGATGGCGAAAACGGAATATGACTATTTAATCAATAAATATCATCATCGATTTCTAGACGAGCGCTTCAAAGAATTGGAAATCACACGTGCGGAAGCACCATATCTACACAAAATTTCCAAAGCCGGAAAGATGAAGATGAACGATTTGATCTCAGAATTGCCATTCCATAAATCACATACGACGCGCGCAATCAATCAACTGGAAAAAGATGGGTATATCATCAAAGAAACCAATCCAGAGGACAAGCGTGGTTATTTGTTGTCCGTTACCTCTAAGGGGTTGGAACTGAAAGACAAAGTACATAAAATTTTTACTGATTGGGACGAATTGATCGACACCGTTATTACGGATGAAGATCGGGTCGTCTTATACAACCTAACCAAGAAAATGTATCATTTATTAAGAGAGTATTATGGCGAGGAGGATATTGTAAATGAGACTAATGTTTAGTTATATGAAGCCTTATTGGAAAGGCGTCATAGTCGTATTTTTACTGGTAGCCGCAATTTCAATCAGCGGATTGCTACTACCGGATTACATGAGTAAGATCCTAGGGGAAGGAATCAGTGCGGAGTATTCCACACTAGTTAATGGGGTATGGGTTACATTGCCTAGTGGAGTATCCTGTGATCCGTTATTGGATACTTGCACTGTAAAACAAGTATCTGACTTCAGTATCATTATGAAGTATTCCGGCATTATGCTTGGTGTAACTTTCTTATCCTCTTTGGCTTCCATCGCTTTGATGAAATTATCCAGCCAAATCGGAACTAAAGTTAGTCGTGATTTAAGAAGTTCCTTGTACAAAAAAGTCACTGATTTATCAGTGGCTGAAACTTCCAAATTCGGAACTTCCACTTTAATCACAAGAGCTACCAACGATGTCACACAAGTTCAAAACTTTATGATGATGTTATTACGAATGGTCCTCCGAATTCCAATTATGATGATTGGTGGTGTCTTCTTTGCTCTTCGCAAGAGTGCAAGTTTGACAGGCTCACTAGGGATCGGTGTATTAATCCTATTTATTATGATTGCCATTGTCTTTGTATTTGTGGGACCGTTATTTAAACAATTACAAAAGAAGATTGACCGCCTGACTATGGTTACGAGAGAAAGTATTAATGGTGTTCGAGTCATCCGCGCCTTTGGTCAAGGAGAAAGAGAAGTAGAACGTTTCGAAGAAGCCAATGTTGACTTGAACAATCTACAACTTCGCACAGGACGAATCATGGCTATCTTAAATCCTTCCGTCAACTTGATTTTCAATGTTGTTATGGTAGGAATCTTGTATTCAGCGTATAGTTTGGTATTTGAAACTTCAATCATTGATTATCAAGGAATTGCCAATGTTTCCGCAATTTTCCAATATGCAATGCAAATCATGTTTAGTGTCTTGATGTTAACGATGACGTTCATTATGTATCCAAGAGCACAAGTTACTGCAAATCGTATCAAAGAAGTTCTATCTACCGAATCATCGATTCATGATGATGGAAGTGTAGAATACAATGATTTCGATTTCAAAGGTGAAGTTGTCTTTGATGATGTGTCTTTCCGCTTTCCAGAAGCAGACACCAATATTTTATGTAACATTTCTTTAGAGGCGAGACCGGGTGAAACAGTTGCCATTATTGGATCCACTGGATCTGGTAAATCGACGATCATAAATTTGATTCCAAGACTGTTCGATATCTCCGCAGGTTCCCTAACGATTGATGGTGTTCCTGTTAAAGATATCAAACTTAGCAAACTTCGCTCGCTCATCGGTTTTGTTCCTCAAAAAGCATTGTTGTTTTCTGGGACGATTCGCGATAATATCGCTTTTGGGAAAGAAGATGCATCTGACGAAGAAATCGCTGAGGCAGCAAGAATTGCCCAAGCAAGTGATTTTATCGAATCAACAGAGGGGCAATATGATGCCGTTGTTGAACAAGGCGGAGTAAACTTCTCCGGAGGTCAAAAACAACGAATCTCGATTGCAAGAAGTATCGTAAGAAAACCGAAAATCTATATCTTTGATGATAGCTTTAGCGCATTGGATTTCAAAACGGATTCCAACCTTCGAAAAGCCTTGAAAGAAAGCGTCAAAGACGCCACTGTCTTTATCGTCGCACAACGAATCGGAACGATTATGGATGCGGATAGAATCATCGTTCTTCAAGAAGGTAAAATCGTTGGTTCTGGAAAACATAAAGATCTGTTGCAAAATTGCGACGTCTATCGCGAAATTGCATTATCACAGATGGATGAGGAGGAATTAGCATGAGTGAAGACAAAAAAGTAAATCAAGAACAACAGAATCATTCCTCTCAATCCCAATCTCCTCAAAGAAGAAGAGGACGTGGTCCTGGTGGTGGAGGTCCTGGCTGGTCTTTAAGTACACCACAAGAAAAAGCAAAAGACTTTAAAGGTACTGTATCCAGATTACTAGGATATATATCCGATTTCAAACTACAAATGATTATTATTTCAATTTTTATTACTATGGTTGTGGCTGTCGCGGTTATCGCGCCAAACTACACCAGATATATCATGAATGATATGCAAGACGTCATCACAGGAACCATGGCATTTGATGATGCAAAAGCAGAGATACTGAAATTCTTCCTAATCATATTATGTTTATATGGTGTTCGATATGTTACTGAGATTATTGCTTCTGTAATGGGAAATAAAGTTTCCGTTACTCTTGGACGGAAATTCCGTAGAACAATGCGTGATAAATTAGAGAAATTACCAATCAAGTATTTTGACTCTGAACAAACTGGAAATATCTTATCCATGTTCCAAAATGATGTGGATGTTGTCACAAACTCGATTCAACAGAGTTTAATCAACTTAATTTCCTCCATGTTTTTAATTGTTGGAGTATTGGTCATGATGTTTATCATTTCTTGGAAGTTAACGTTAATAGCGATATTGATTTTACCGTTATACATCCTATTCACAAAATATATCGCGAAGAAATCCCAATCTAAATTTATTAAGCAACAACGGTTCTTAGGAGACTTAAACGGAAACATCGAGGAAGTATTTAGCGGTAGCACTGTCGTCAAATTATTTGGCAAAGAAGAAGCTTCCTATGAAGAGTTCGAAAAAATCAATCAAGACCTTACCGATGTTGCACAAGATGCACAATTCTTATCTGGTTTGATTCGTCCTTTGATGGAATTTATATCCAATATCGGATATGTCGCAGTTGTATTTGTTGGCGGGATTTTAGCTGGTGCAGCTGTTCCATTGTTGATTGGAGATATTACAGTATTTATTCAATATCAACGTTCTTTTGTGAACCCGATTTTGAATATTGCGGGTATCATAAATCAACTTCAATCCACAGTAGCTGGAGCCGAGCGCATATTCGAATTGTTAGATCAAGTCGAAGAAATTCCAGAACAAGACCTAATCGATTTTCCGGAAGAAACATTCAGTGGACATGTCGAGTTTAAAGATATTAATTTCTCTTATACAGAGGATCAACACTTAATTGAAAACCTGAATCTTGAAGTATATCCAGGAAAACAAATCGCTATTGTCGGACCAACAGGAGCCGGTAAGACTACTCTTGTAAATCTATTGATGCGTTTTTATGAAGTCAATGCCGGTAATATTTTGATTGATGGTATCAGTTCTACCGATGTCAAGCGGACAAACCTAAGAAAATTATTTGGTATGGTATTGCAAGATACTTGGTTATTTGCAGGAACAATCAAGGAAAATGTTAAATATGGAAATCAGAACGCAACCGATGAAGAAGTCATTACAGCATGTAAACAAGCCCATGTTCATCATTTTATCGAAACATTACCGGATGGATATGATACGGTGCTAAAAGAAGACGCAGCGAATATCTCTCAAGGGCAAAAACAGTTACTTACGATCGCAAGAGCAATTCTCTGTGATCCAAAAATATTGATTTTGGATGAGGCGACTAGTTCCGTTGATACGCGTACAGAAAGTTATATTCAAAATGCGATGGATTACATGATGGAAGGCAAAACAAGTTTTGTCATCGCTCATCGTTTATCGACGATCAAGAATGCAAATTTGATCTTGGTTATGAATGACGGAGCAATCGTCGAACAAGGAAATCACAAGGAATTGTTAGAGAAAAAGGGAGTCTATGCTGACCTCTATAACTCTCAGTTCTTAAATCAACCAACATAAAAAGAGGATTTTTCCTCTTTTTTCTTTTCATGCTCTTTTAAAACAGGTATAATATTACTTGAAAGTCGAGGTACATATGAAAATAGGCTTTATCAGTCTAGGTTGCGCAAAAAACCTAGTCGATTCAGAAATGATCTTAAAATTATTGACAGACGCAGGATGCATCATTGTGAATGATCCCGAAGATGCGGATGCTATATTTATTAATACATGCGGTTTTATTGAATCCGCAAAACAAGAAGCAATTGAAACAATCGAAGAAATGCACACTTATGGGAAAAAGTTAATTGTAACTGGGTGTTATGCACAACGTTACAAAGAATTGATGCTTCAAGAAATGCCATTTATTGATCGCATCATTACCCTTGCTGAATATCCTAAAATCCACTTGATTTTAGCAGATTTATTCCAAAATAATTCCTTAAAGTTTGGCCCTTTAAAATATGAAAATCGATTATTGACAGGATCTATCTTTAGCCCTTATGTGAAAATCAGCGAAGGGTGTAACAACAACTGCACCTATTGCGCTATTCCTCTGATTCGCGGAAAGTTTCGTTCACGTTCATTTGATTCGATTATCGAGGAGTGTAAATCACTGGTAGAGAATGGAGCGGTAGAATTGAATTTGATTTCCCAAGATACTACCAGATATGGTTCGGATCTTACCGATGACAACCGATCACTCTTGCCAAAATTATTACGAGAGATTACAACGATTTCGAATTTGAAAATGTTACGTATTCTATACTTATATCCAGATGAAATCACCGATGAATTGATTCAAGAAATCAAATCCAATAGGAAAATAGCTCCCTATTTTGATATCCCAATCCAACACATTTCTTCTAACGTGTTGCGTCGAATGAATCGAAGAGGAGATCAACAGTTCTTGATGAATCTCCTGAGTAAGATTCGCAGCGAGATACCAGAAGCTATCATACGATCGACTTATATCGTTGGTTTTCCAGGCGAAACAGAAGAAGATTTCGAAGAACTTTATCAATTCACAAAAGAATTTGAATTCGACCGTTTAGGAGTTTTCGCTTATTCACCGGAAGAAGATACAGCTTCCTATGGTTTTCCAAATCAAATTAAAGAAGAAGTGAAGCAGGATCGTTTGGATCGAATTATGAAACTGCAGCAGTCCATATCGAGAAAACGAAATCGCATGCAAAAAGGAACAATCCATCAAACTATCGTGGAAGCATATGACCCAGAAAGCAATTTCTATTATGGGAGAAGTTATGCTTTCGCACCAGATGATATTGATGGCATGATCGTTTTCCAATCTCAAAATCCATTATCCATTGGCGACTTCGTCGATGTTAAAATTAACACTGCGTTCCAGTATGACTTGATTGGCGACGCAATCGAAAGGCGGTAACGAAATGAAAACATTGAAAGAGATGATGATATTAATTGCCAAAGGTTTTATTATCGGTATCGCTTTTGTGATTCCAGGAGTCAGTGGTGGTACTCTAGCCATTTATCTTGGAGTGTACAAGAAGTTGTTGCATTCGATTGGAAACATCTTTAAAGAATTCAAAGAAAGTATCTTGTTCTTAGCACCTCTTTTCTTTGGAGTAGCGATTTCCATCGTTGCGTTAGCGAAACTGTTTGGTATATTACTCGAATGGAATTCCTTCATAGTGATTGGCTTCTTTATTGGTTTGATCTTAGGTGGTGTGAAACAGATTTACGTCGAAACAAAGGGAGAAAAACTCAATGTTGCAAGTATACTCTCTTTCGTTTTTTCTTTTGCCTTAATTATTGTTCTCATCATTTTTGGAAAGGTTCGCGCAACTGCTGGTGTCGAAACAATTGATATTTCATTCGGTAATATCATCCTTGTTTTCTTCTTAGGTTTAATCGCATCAGCGACAATGATTGTTCCTGGAATATCGGGTTCTGCACTCCTTATCGTTTTAGGCTTTTATACCGCAATTGTTTCTAATGTTGTTGGTAATTTACTAGATTTCAGTAATCTTGCTTATAATCTAGAAATATTAATCCCGTTTTTACTCGGTGCAGCCGCAGGAATTATCATAGTTAGTCGCCTTATCGAATATGTCTTGAAACACTTCAAGGTACAGACCTACTACGCAATTCTTGGTTTCATCATTGCGAGTATGATTGCGATGTTCTATGAAATACGCGATCCTGCAACAGGCGTAGATTTTACAGCTCAGACGCCTATTTATCAGGATGTATTTGGATATATTGGTGCGAATTTATGGGTGTTCTTTGTTGGTATCCTAGCGCTAATCCTTGGCTTCTTTGCCAGCAAACAACTATCAAAGATTGAATCCAGAGAGGAAGAAACAGAATGAGCGATTGGAAAAATATAGAATCTTATATTCTAGAAAACAGAAGATATTTGCATCAACATCCAGAACTTGGGTTTTATTGTACCAATACCCATGATTATATTATTAAGCAGTTGAAACTATTAAAGATACCGTATCATCCGCATGTTGGGAAAAACTCCGTTATTGGAGTGATTAAAAACGGTAGTGGTCCTACCATTGGGCTGCGCGCTGATTTTGATGCTTTACCAATCCAAGAAGAAACCAACTTGGAGTTTCAATCAGAAAACCCTGGTAAGATGCATGCTTGTGGGCATGATGCTCATACCGGAATGTTACTTGGAGCAGCAAAATACTTGTCAGAGCATAAAGATGAATGGAAAGGAACAGTAAAGTTGATCTTCCAAGAAGCGGAAGAAGGTCCAAACCCTGGTGGAGCACTGGGTATTGTTGCGAGTGGATTGGTCGATGATGTCGACACATTCTTCGCACTTCATGTCACTTCCTCCGACTTAGCAGGACAATTCTTGATTAGTGAAGGAGAAGCCTTAGCTTCCGCGGATACAATCATCATCAAGTTTATTGGGAAAGGTGCACATGCTGCCTATCCACATTTAGGAATTGATCCGATTGTCATGCAAGCGGAATTCATTCATGCGGTACAAGCCATTGTCGCAAGAAAAAAAGATCCGATGGAAAAAGGTGTTATCACAATTGCCCAAGTACTTGCTGGGACAACCCATAATATTATCCCCGAAGAAGCATTTCTTCAAGGAACTGTGAGAACCTATAAAGAAGAGATCCGACAACTCTTTGAAGACGAACTCAAGCAAGCAGCGACAAACATCGCAAAAGCACATGGTGGTAAGGTCGAATTTGAATATATCAGAGAATATGACGCGTTAATTAACACAAAAAGTGAAGCAATCAAATTCCAAGAATCCTCCAAAGAAATTTTTGGAGAAGAGAATATCATAATTTTGGATGTTCCTTCCATGGGTGCAGAAGACTTTTCTCGCTATGTAAACCATCGAAAAGGAGCCATGGCTTGGCTTGGCGTAGGATATAAAGATCGATATAATTACCCAATTCATCACCCTAAATTTGAAATCAACGAAGATGCACTGATCAAAGGATCAATGGCATTGATCAATATCGTAAAGAAGATTGGAGAAGAATAATGTATTTAATTAAAAACGCAAACCTCATTAGTATGGCAGAAATCAATTATGAAGTAAAAGACATTTTGGTTGAAAATGGGAAAATCGCCAAAATTGGTGAAATCAACGCAAAAGATTTTCCAAAAGCAACAGTTATTGATGCAGAGAAGAACTTCGTTACACCCGGTGTAGTCGATCCTCATTGTCACATCGGTATCTATGAAGAAGCAATTGGATTCGAAGGCGCAGACGGAAATGAAGCGACTTCACCAATTACTCCGGAATTACGTGCTATTGACGCGATCAAACCCCAAGATGTCGCATTCGCTGAAAGTCTAATGCATGGGGTGACCACTGTTTGTACAGGACCAGGAAGTGCTAACCTAATCGGGGGTACGTTCTGTGTTATGAAAACCTACGGAAAAACAATGGATGACATGATTGTTGTGAAGGAATCTAGTATGAAAATGGCGTTAGGCGAAAATCCAAAGCGCGTTTATGGACATCGAACACAATCTCCATCTACTCGCATGGCATCAGCTGCTTTGATTCGTGAAGCGTTGACAAAGGCGAAAGAGTATAAACTTAGAATCGATGAATATGAAGCGGGAGTAGCCGCAAACAAAGATGTAAAGAAACCGGATTTCAATGCGAAGATGGATTCTTTAGCAAGAGTCTTTGATGGATTCCCAGTGAAAATCCATGCGCATCAACAAGATGACATCGTTACTGCAATTCGTATCATCGAAGAATTTGGATTGAACGCAACTATCGAACATGCAACAGAAGGATATTTGATAGCGGATTATTTAAAAGAACATAACCAAGCCGTGATTATTGGTCCGACATTAGGATCGAAATCCAAATATGAACTTCGCAATAAATCTTTCATTGCAGGGAAAGTATTGAAAGAAGCTGGAGTTCCATTTGCGATTATGACGGATCACCCTGTCATTCATCTTGCCAACGCATTGACTCAAGTAGGAATCTTCGTCCGAGAAGGGCTCGATGAATTATCAGCATTCAAAGCGGTAACGATTGAAGCGGCAAAAATCAACCATGTGGAAAACCGTGTAGGCTCCATTGAAGTAGGGAAAGATGCGGATATCGTAATTTGGGATGGACATCCACTTCACTACATGACAAAGACCAATGTGGTTTTTGTAAACGGAGAAATTGCATATCAAAAACAATAAGACGCAGAGATTGCGTCTTTTTTTTAAAAAAAAGAAGCCAATTTCGGCTTCTACATTTTACTCTTTAATTGCTCTGTGTAACTTCTGCGGCATGCTTCAATCAATTCGATTGCTTTTGCCTTTGAATAATAATCTAATACTTCCACATGATGACCTGGTTCCAATATCTTGTAATTGCTGAAGAATAATTTGATTTCTTTCAGTTGTAATTCTTTGATATCACCAATATCATTTAAATCATCAAAACGAGGATCTGCATCGACCACGGCAATGATCTTTTGATCGTGCTCGCCTGAATCAATCATGTCCAGATATCCAATGACTCTGGCATCGACAATACACCCAGGAAATGTCTTGGTTGTCGCAAGAACCAGAATATCCAGTGGATCGTTGTCTTCGGCTAAAGTTTTGTCGATGAATCCATACTCTGCGGGATAAGTCATCTTGGAATACAAAACTCGGTTTAATTTAATTCGGTTTTTTGCTTTGTCTACTTCATACTTGTTCATCGTCCCCATTGGAATTTCGATGATTGCCTCTACAATTTGTTTCATTCTATCACGTTCCTTCCTGTAAATTATATACTAGGAACCGCCAATTTGCAACTTTTTCGTGGCTTTTTTCTGTTTTTTTCATAGAAAATGTTTCACTGTTGAATTTTTGTGGTAAAATAATTTAGAGGTGTTAGAATGATGAGGTTATTATTTTGGGAAGAACCGACTTACTTAGACTGGCTAAATAAAAATTTTTGGTGGCCTGTTATTCTTTGCGTTCTTATCATTGGCGTTGCATTTTATTTCATTTATTTCTATAAACCAAAGGTCAAGGAGTTATTGGTATCCGATGAGGAAATCGAAACAATAATTCTGCTTTTTGGTGGGAAAGAGAATATTACAGATATTTCAAAAGAAGGCTCTCGTTTCACATTTGTTTTAAAAAAAGTGGAAGCCTGTAATTTGGAGGGAATTAAGAAACTTGGCGCAACAGGAGTGTTTATCTCCGGGTCCAATGTAAAATTAATATTTCCGTTCAACGCAGATAGATTGATTGAAACAATTAAATAATACGGAGGGGTTATTATGATAGTTGGTAAGTACAAGATAACTTATGAAAATGGTTTACATGCAAGACCTGCGACCAAACTCGTTTCTAAAGCGAATAGTTTTCAATCCGAGATGATTTTGGAGTTCAATGAACGCAAAGTGAATTTGAAATCCATCATGGGTGTAATGTCCCTCGGTGTGCCTGCAAACAAAAACATCAAGATAACGTTCAACGGAAAAGACGAAGAAGAAGCTTACAAAGCAATCACCAGAGTGATCAATGATATCAATGAAATGAAATAATTAAGTCGAAACAAAGAATCATATTTCACTGACTTTTTTGCTGGTGCGATATGATTTTTTTATGGAATGAAAGGGTGGAACGAGATGGCTGATCCAAAGCAGAAAATGCAAATTTTTAAGTTCGGTATGTATGGTTTTTTAAAAAATCTTCGATTCTTTGAACCGTATCTTTATATCTATTTTTTATCTGTATATAATATGTCCTTACTTCATGTGGGAATTTTGGTTTCCATACGTGAAGCGATCATCTATATCTTCGAGATTCCGTCAGGAGTCATTGCTGACCGCTATGGAAAAAAATTGGAACTGGTAATCTGTTTCTTATTCTATATTGCATCCTTTATTATCTTCTTTATCGGTGGTGCCTTCTTTGTTTTCATTATCGGTATGGTGTTATTTGGACTGGGAGAAGCATTCCGTTCGGGAACACATAAAGCAATGATCATGCAGTATTTGGATCACAACGATATCGGTTCCTCCAAAACCAAAGTGTATGGAAGCACACGTGCGATGTCGATGTTAGGATCGATGGTTATGAGTTTGCTGACTATTGTGATGATTATCATTTTCAAAGATTTGTCTTTGGAGTATCTAAAATATTTATTCTTGATTTCTATCATTCCTTATCTAATTGATATGGTAATGATACTGACCTATCCAAGTTATTTAAACAAAGGGGAATCCACGGAATTTCACTTAAAAGAGTTTTTTCAAGCGAGTGTTGAATCGATCAAATATTCGTTTCAAAACCATTCCGTTCGTCGATTATTAGTGGAAGCATCTAGTTATCAGGCTGGATTCAAAACGATTAAAGATTACATTCAACCGATTATTTTATCCATTTCTGTAGGGTTTGTTCTATTATCAGGATATACGGATGATCAAAATACTGCAATTTATCTTGGTTTGATTTATGCTGTATTGTACTTAATCAGCAGTTTCTCTTCGAAGAATGCTCATAAGGTTGTTGCAAAAACAAAGAATCGTACGATCATCAACCTCACTTGGTTGTTCTCCGCTTGTATCATGCTAGTACTATCATTCTTCTTGCATAATATCTTTGTCGTATTCGGAGTCTTCATTCTCTTCTATATTCTTTTAAATATTCGTCGACCATTGATGGTCGAACTCGTAGGTAATGCAAGTGATCCTGGAAAACGAGCAAGTGTCCTTAGTGTAGAGTCACAGTTGACTTCACTGCTCGTTGTCGTATTCGCACCAATTCTTGGATACATCGCAGATAAGAATATGCAATTGATGTTTCTTTTGATTAGTGCGATGATGTTGGGATTCTTTCTGTTTAACACATTTGTTTCAAAAGCAGATCATAATCAAAGCAATACCTAAACAAATAAAAAGTCGAATTCAAGGGAATTCGACTTCTTTTTTATTTGCGACCTAGTCCGATTTTCTTTTTGCATTTACGCATTTTCTTAAACGCATAATCGGATGCGATATCTCGCCCTTTGTCTAATAAATCTTGTAATTCTTGTGACTTCACAATTTCTAGATAACGATCATGAATTGGTTTTAGCACACCGACAACTACTTCCGCAAGATCGTCTTTCAACTCTTTATATGTTTTACTCTTGTAGTCATCTACGATGTCCTCGATTGAGCGATCGGTACAGCTAGCATAAATGGTTAATAAATTTGCCAACCCTTTCTGATTCTCTGGATCATATTGAATGATGCCAAGAGAATCGGTGACGGCGGAGCGAATTTTTCTACGCATCGATGCTTCATCATCAAACATCGAAATGTATCCTTTATCGTTTTCATCTGATTTAGACATTTTCTTCTCTGGGTTTTGTAAATCCATGATTCTTGCGCCTACTTCAGGAATGAGAGGTTCAGGAACGGTAAAAAAGTCTCCATAGTAGTTGTTAAAACGCTGAGCGATAGTTCTCGTTAATTCCAAATGTTGTTTTTGGTCTTCGCCGACGGGGACATAGTCTGCATCATACAAGATGATGTCCGCAGCCATCAATGCTGGATAGGTAAACAAAGCAGAAGTAATCGAAGTCTCTTGCTTTGCAACTTTGTCCTTGTACTGTGTCATTCTCTCTAATTCACCCATGTAAACATTGGATTGTAAGATGTATCCAAGCTCTACTTGTTGAACGATTTCAGATTGTAAGAATAGAACAGTTCTATCTTGATCCAAACCGCAAGCCAAATACATTGCGGCGATATCCAATGTCCGTTTTCTGAGTTCAGCAGGAACTTGCCTTGTAGTGATGGCATGCATATCTGCAACGAACAAATAAAACTCACAGTCTGTCATTTTTTGCTGGAGTTTTACAAATTGTTTGATCGCTCCGAGGTAATTCCCAAGAGTGAGAGTTCCGGTCGGTTTAATTCCTGATACGATTCGTTTCATCATTGATCCTCCTAATAAATAAAAAATCGCCCTTATGAAAAGGACGATTTGAATCGCGGTACCACCTTAGTTCCAGTATAACACTGGCGCTCTGATCCCTTAACGCGGGGTGACGAGTGTGATTGGCACTACTCCGTGGTCCATTCCGAATTCCATCCATAAGAACTTTCACCAAATGTTCTCTCTCTATAATGGGGTAGGAAACGTACTATTCCACTTCATCGTTTTGTTTTACAACATTATATCATGATTTCAAAACTTCTTCAAGTTCATCTACCAATTCATTCATACGATTGACCACAGCCAAGAATGCATCTTCTTTGGTGAGATCAACTCCTGCGGCTTTTAATTGTTCCACAGGGAAATCTGAGCCACCGGATTTCAACAATCCGAGGTAATGATCAAACGCTTGAGGTTTGTTATTCTTAACGTCTTCATATAGTTTCAAAGAAGCGGCGAAACTGGTAGCGTATTGATATACATAGAATGGAGTATAGAATAGATGAGGGATATATGCCCAAACAAATTCTTTGACTTCCTCTTTCTTTATATCTAATGCATAGAATTCTTGATAAAGATCAATCATAATCTTTGATAATGCATCGGCAGTGATCGGTTGATTTGATTCTACTAATTTATGAGCTTCTAATTCATAGATTGCGAACAATGTTTGACGATAGAATGTGCTCATAATATCATCAATTGCACTTTGTAATAAGGCGATTTTTTCTTCTTTGCTGGCATCACTTTCTTTGATAATATAATCCAGCAGATTATGTTCGTTAAAAGTAGAAGCGACTTCAGCGACGAAGATCGTATAGTTTTGCAAGGATGTCGGTTGTGTTTCAGCGGCATACATAGAATGCATAGAATGTCCGGCTTCATGTGCAACAGTGAAAACGTCCGTTAGTGTTTTAGAATAATTCAATAAAATAAATGGGTGTAGGTTTGGCATGGAACTGGAGTATGCACCAGTGCGTTTTCCGGATTGTTCATATACATCGACAAATCCATCTTTCAAAACCTCTTTTGCTTTGTCTTGGAAGTCTTGAGGAAAATGCTTTATCGAGTTAAAGAATAACGTCTTTGCATCTTCAAATTCATATTCTCTATCATCTTTAGCGAGTTGAAGGAAACGGTCATATGTATGCGTTTCTGATAATCCCAAATACTCTTTTCTAATATCTAAATAACGTTGGATGATAGCGGTATTGCTTCTAGCCACTTTAGCCAAAGAATAATAGACTTCAACTGGAATTGCGTTATTGAATAAATAAGACTCCAATGAAGAAGAGTAGTTTCTTGCTTTCATGTTTGCATAGTTGGAATCCAAAACGGTTTTATAAATGCTTGCATAAGTATTCTTGTGAGCTTCGTAGTAAGAGAATACAGATTCAAAGATCTCTTTGCGTTCTTTTTCAGATTCGGACTTTTGGATGTAAGCACGATAGTTGGAATTCGTAATGGATGTAATTTCACCATTGTCCAACATGATATCGCTTGGTTCCATGTCTGCTACAGTCAAAGAAGAGTATAATGCTCTTCCAGAGTTTAATAATTGCGAGAAGTTTGCTAATAAACTTTCCGATTTATCATCTAGAATATGTTCTTGTCGGCGGAATAGTTTAACTAAACCAAAACGAAATTCTTCCAAACTTGAGTCTTGGTCGATGTAACCCAATACTTTCTCTTTTCCAAGAGCAATTAATTCCGGTTCTTCAAAGGAAGTTGCTTGTTGCAATTTACTGAAAACAATCTGAACTTTTTGTAAGCGAGCAGAATTTTCAGAATTCTTTTTATCCAAGTCTGATAATAAAGATGCATATTGGTAAGTCTTCAATCCGATTGATTGAAATTCTTGTTGTAAACTAAAGTATGCTTTGAATTGTTCGAAATCACCAAGTTTTCCTTTGAATGCAGGCAACTTTTCAATAATCTCGATGGTTTTTTGATAACCTTCTTCCCATGCTTCTACGGAAGGGAAGAGATAAGTAAGATCCCATTTCATGGTTATACCTCCTGAATTTGTCTTTCTCTATTATACATTATTCACAAAAAATAGTGTAGTATTTTGTTCACATTATGATATAATATGTAAGGTTATGGTATAATGAAATTAGAAAGTGAGGCGAACATATGGTTACACTTTATACAAGTTCAAGTTGTTCCTCTTGCCGCAAAGCGAAACGTTGGTTTGACAGCCATAAAATTGAATACCGTGAAAAAAATATCATTGGTATCAAATTAACAAGAAACGACATAATCAACATGTTGAAATATTCGGAAAATGGATTTGAAGATATTATCTCAACGAGATCCAAAGTGTTCAAAGAAAGCAATTTGGAACCGGAGGAAATGAAATTCTCCGAGTTGGCAGATTTTATCATTCAAAATCCTACGATCCTAAAGCGTCCGATCATCATCAATGATCAAATCATGCAAACAGGATACAACGAAGACGAAATCCGTGCTTTCATTCCAAGAGAATTTCGTAAATTCATCAATTGCGAAGGGTGCGATCAAAATACACCTGAACGCGATTGTGAATACAAGAGAAGCTTGAAACAAGCGCTAAAAGCAATCAAGTAAAAGCGGGGAACCGCTTTTTTCTTTATCTATTTTTTGGTTCGATTTCTGAAAACGGTTTTTTCCATCAAAGATAATTGAAAAAAACAGTAATATCGTGTAAAATATAGACGATGAAATTTAATTTAGGAGGATATATATAAATGGCATTAAAAGTAGCTATCAATGGATTCGGTAGAATCGGTCGTCTGGCATTCAGAATTATGTTCGGACAAGACGATTTCGAAATCGTCGCTATCAACGATTTAACAGATGCTGAGCAATTGGCATACTTGTTGAAATATGATAGTTCTCAAGGAAGATATGGCAAAGCCGTATCATTTGAAGGAAGCGACTTGGTTGTTGAAGGAACAAAGATTCCTGTCTTCGCTGAACGCGATCCGGAAGCACTTCCTTGGGGAAAACTAGGTGTAGATGTAGTTTTAGAATGTACAGGTGTATTCGTATCATTAGACGGAGCTTCTAAACATTTAAACGCAGGAGCGAAGAAAGTAGTAATCTCTGCACCAGCTAAGGGAGATATGCCTACGGTTGTATTCGGCGTAAACGAAAACACATTAACAGGAAAAGAAACAGTACTTAGTGCAGCTTCTTGTACAACAAACTGCTTGGCTCCAATCGCTAAAGTTTTAGATGAAAACTTTGGTATCGTGAAAGGGTTCATGACAACAGTTCATGCCTACACAAACGATCAAGCAACACTTGATATCCCTCATAAAAAAGGTATCAATGCAAGAAGAGGTAGAGCAGCGGCGGCGAATATCGTCCCTACATCAACTGGTGCTGCAAAAGCAGTTGGTTTGGTATTACCACAATTAAAAGGCAAAATGGATGGTATGGCTCTTCGCGTTCCAGTTATCACTGGTTCCGTAGTCGACCTTGTAGTAGAATTGAAAAAAGAAGTTACTGCTGAAGAAGTTAACGCAGCTGTAGCAGCCGCTCAATCTGAAACTCTTGGTTACACAGAAGATCCAATCGTTTCAAGCGACACAATCGGTATGGCATTCGGTACATTGTTCGATGCTCAATCCACAAAAGTTATGACAGTCGACGGAAAACAACTTGTTAAAGTCTTGACTTGGTATGACAATGAAGCATCCTTCACATATCAAATGATCCGTACTTTGAAACACTTCGGAGAATTGCTATAAGAATTCAAAAAAGCATCGGAAGATGCTTTTTTCATATAAGGAGACCAAATGGCTTGGATTTATAATTTGCTAGAACAAATCGAAACCTTTATTACGGAGCATTTATGGATTGCCCCATTTTTCTCCCTGCTCTTACCTTTCCTTGAAGCGATTATTCCTAGTTTACCTTTAACAGCAATTATCAGTTTAAACATCTCTGTCTTAGCAATCGCTTATGGAGCTGTTCCTGGTACGATTCTCGCCATTGTCCTTTCGACTTTGGGATCATTCTTGGGAATGTTTCTGATTTTCCATCTGATTCGCTTAACTTTATCGAAACGCTTTATTCAAAAAGTGGAAGAAAGTGAGCATGGGAAATGGTTTATCAAAATTGTCGAAACTGGCAATACTGGATTGATGTTAACAATTATGTCGAATCCATTGTTACCAAGTTCGATATTGAACTATGCGATTTCTTTAACAAATATTCCAGTTAAAAAGTATGTGTTCTTGACTCTCACATCGAGAATTATCATTATTTTATTCTTGGTATTTTTAGGATCCATTTTTGATATCCAATCCAACCCACTCAATATTCTTTGGGTAATGCTAGTGTATTCTGCGATCATTTTATTGTATGGTTTTGTGATTCGCTATCGAAACAAGCATAAGACGAGCTAAATAAAAAGCAAAGGGATTGCACGATGCAATCCCTTTTTTATTGTTTTATTCAGTTTGTTCTAAAACTTCAGCCTTTTCTTCGGTGCGTTCCATCACTGGCTCAATGTCTTTCGATTCTTCGGCACTCTTCGGAGTGCTCTTCTTTGTATTATCGCTGTCTTTTTCAACCGTTTGGTTCTCTTTGATCTCAAACAAATCTTTTTTGAATTGTTCTAACGTTTTATTGAGACTTTCGTCTTTGTTAAAGATAGATTTGTCGCTATCAAGTTCTTTCGACAGTAGTAGTGTTATGAAAGCTTCGAGCGGGTTGATTTTGGCACCATTCTCTCCCGAACCCATGGTTACAAGGGTATTCGGAACGATTTGGATCTTACCAGATTCAATGGCTTTTGTATAATTTGCAACGATATCTTGCAATACTTGATATTTCGGTCCTCCGTATGCCTTCACTTGTTCGCTAATGGCAACTGCTTTACCAATACCCAGTTTTGCTTCGCGATCCGCTTCGGCAATACCTAGCGCTTTGATCTTTTCTGCTTGATGCAAGGATTTTTGGTATTCCGCACGACCGGCGTTGTCTTGAATTTTGATGTTAATTTCAGATTGAGTCAAATTGCGTTGTTGTTCCGCTTTTGAGATTGCTTCGTTGAGTTCTCTCTCTTTGATTGCGGCTTTTTCTTGTTGGCTATATGTCTCGATTTGTTCCAAGGCGACTTGACGGTCACGTAATTGTGATAAGATGATTTCTATCTTGTTGTCATGTTTGCTGGAAGAAGGAGTACCGATTAGGACTTCTTCCAAATCGATATTGTAGCGTAAGAATTTCTCTTTCATTTGATCCGCAGCCAAATCTTGGATTTCACTACGTTCTTGAAGTAATTCAATCAACGTTTTCGACTGTCCGATGTTTTTGAAGTAGGCGCTGACCATAGGATCCAAAGTTTGATCTACCAACATTTTGATATCTCCGAATCGTTGAATCACATACGGTGCTTTCCGATAGTCGATATGTAGAACGACACTCAGAGGCAAGGATGGTTCAAACGCATCTTTGGTGATCAAGCTAACTTCTTTCAAGTTGGAATCATAGAGATGATCCCCTTCCTCGTTCGAAATCCACTTCAATATAATATTTGTAGTCGGTACCTGAACAATGGTACCAGCATAGGTGTTGAATGCATATTTACCTGGTGACAAGGTTTCTCTCCAAACTCCTCGATATCCTTTGTCGACCAATTCACCGTGTTTGTAATCGTCACCACTGCTATCAATCCCCTTTTCACCTGTATAGGAAATAACTACACCAGCGAAACCGACCGGAATAATGGTCTTTGGAATTAATTCGACAGTAGCGAACATTCGGTTAATGAAATAAGTACCTTCACTTAGCACTTGGTATTGACGTCCCCTAAAACCTCCGGCATGCAAGAATTTCTCGATGTCTTGGAAGTTATTATGATAATTGTCAGAATCGTTTCGATCATCACCGACGGTCATCGCAACGATGTGTTCTTGTGGTAATGATGGTCCATCATGGACAGTAACGATACCGACTAAGTCATCAACACCCTTGATGATAATCGGATCAAATCCATTACGATCATGGATTTTATCACTCATCTGTTCAATTGTCAGTCTTTCGCCACGTTCGAGCGAAAGTGCAAAGATCTTTGTTTTCGTGATAATCACGAATTGTGCAAGATTGAATGCATATGTACCTTCACGGATAATGGTTCTTTGAATACCTTTTTGTCCTCCGTTTTTTAAGAAGCCAACAACATTTTGAAAATGATCAGCTTGCTCAATGACTCTACCTAATGTTTGAGTACCCGGGAGAGGTTCTCCATCTCGAGCGAAGACATACGCAATTTCACCTTGTGGGATGGTTACCAGCGGAACAATATGAACCTTAAACATAATTGGTGTTAAGAAATGAATACCACCACGTAATACATAAGGTTGAAAACCAGCTTCTTTATTTAAAGCAATGATTTCGCTTTTTAATGATCCGTTGAATGACCAACGCTTTTCTACGATACCAAGTTTATCATTCGGTATCACTCTGAATCCTACTAAATACAGTAGGACGGCTAAACCTATAACTCCAATAGCAATATAGAAGAAAACCATAATATGTACCTCTCTTTACCTACTTTTTGAAGCCTAGACTTTTCAAATTCTATTTTCTAAGAACAGTTCTCGATTGCTCCCTATTTCAATCGATATTTGGAAGAGCAATCACCTATATTATAAACGAAAAGGAGGAAAAAATCAATATATATCGTACCAATAGAGCCAAATACGACTGAAATTGAACATTTTGAGATGATGTTCATGGTGAAAATAAAACATCATAATTATCGCCAGAAATAAGTGAGATTTTATTGTCCAATTCGGAGTAAAAAATGAGAGTTTTGAAAGAATTGTAAAATCGTCTTTTTTTTATAAAAAAAGAGAAAAAAAGTGAAAAATAGTATTGACAAATGATACTATGCGTTGTATAGTATTATGTGTAAGGGGGTATAGCATGGACAGTCAACAAAAAAGAGGTCTTTTGGAATTGTTGGTATTAGCGGCTTTAAAGTTTAATGATTCCTATGGCTATCAAATCAATCAAGATATTAATGACGTAATGGAAATTACCGAGTCCACCTTATATCCAATCCTAAGACGATTGGAACAACAAGGTTTACTTGAAACTTATCAAACCATCTATAATTCGCGTGTACGCAAGTATTATCGGATTACCGATCAGGGATTAAGAAAACTGAAACAATCAGAAAGCGATTTTCGCGAGATGAAGAAAATCTATGATTATATCTTGCGGTAGGGGGAAATCATGAAAAGAAAAGAATTTTTAAAGGGTTTAAAAGAAGAACTCAGAAAACGTAGAGATATTGAAGCGGAAGAAGTGTTATTCTATTATGATGAATTGATTCAAGACGCTGTAGAAGGCGGCGAAAGCGAAGAAATATTCATTGCGAATTTAGGAAGTACAAGGGATATCGTAAGAAGATTAGAAGATGATAATGAGTTCATCGCTACTGTTAAAGAGAAAAACAAGGATGTCGTCTCGGATGTTTTAAGTCTAACAGTAAAAGTGATTGGTTACTTTATTTTCGGAATTGGGGCTTTTGTTTTTATTGTGACCAGTTTCTCATTATTTGTCAGCGGAATTTCCATTGTGGTGGCAGCGATTATTAGAACTGTTTTTACAGGACCGTTTGACACGTATGGATACTTGGCGATGCTTGGTTTGGGATTGGTTGGTTTAGCAATCACACTATTCTCAGTGGCTTTATTCAAATGGTTTGTAGAACAAGCGAAACCGTCATTGTTATCGATATTTAGAAACACAAAAGATTTTATGAATCGGAAGGGGAAATAAAAAAATGGGAAAATTATTTAAAGTAGCATTAGGGCTATTTATGATCGGGATAGGGTTACTGGTCGCATTTAGTGTCCTGAGCGAGAACAATGTCTTTGCTTCGGTAAATGAAGAAGATTTTGTTTATGAAGAATTGATTTATGATGCAGATACATTCACAGGATTCGATTTTGAATTCGACAATCGTGATTTTATTGTTCGAGTTAGTACAGATGATAAGATCAAAGTGGTCTATTACAGTACTGAGAAAGATCCAGTTATTGTGACAGACAACACTGCTACATTGAAATTATTTAATGAAGTAAAATGGTATAACCAAATATTTTCTGGATTGAATTTCTTTGTAAATGATGACTATTATGATTTGTATCTATATTTACCTGTGAGTGTTGTATATGACCTAGATTTACTGACTTCAAATGGTAAGATTGATATTATGGGAATCAGTAATCTTGATGCATTATCGCTCGATACTTCCAATGGTCGAGTCTCATTGGATACTATTGAGGCAACATTCGCTAATTTGGATACATCCAACGGGGCGATTCAATTGGATCATGTGACTTTAACAGGAAATCTTGACATGAACACATCGAATGGAACTATCACATTGGATAATGTCATAGCTAGTCAAATCGAAGGAGAAACATCCAATGGAAATATCACAGTTCAAACCACAGATTGTAATTCCTTGGAACTAACCACCTCCAATGGTTGGTTTGATGTCGAGTATTTGACTTGTGAATCTGTCGACCTAAGAACCTCAAATGGTGGAATTTCTGTCGGGCAATTGATTAGTCAATCTGTTTATTTGGATACTTCAAATGGCAGCATCACGATTGAAGTAATCGGTGACAAAGATGATTACGAAGTATCGATGTCTACATCGTATGGCGATATGGATTATGATGGAATTGGAGTGACCGAAGAGCATCTTAACGTCGGAGCTCCATATGAAATTGAGTTGTATACCTCATTTGGTGATATCACAATTGATTTCATAACCCAATAATGAAATGAAATTAGGAAACCGCAATTGTCAGAATTGCGGTTTTTTTCTTCCTTAAGTATCGGCATAAAAAATCATTCTCTTGCATTTGTTTTTTACCGTCATTATGCTATAATATCTACATTAGAGGTGATGATTATGAAACAAAAAGAATTCATCGAACGTAGAAGTACTTTCCTAAAGACCATCAAAGATAGTTCACTTGCATTGCTTGCATCAGGAAAAGCTCCGTTCAAGTCAAAGGATCAATCCTATTCCTTTACAGTTAACAAAAACTTCTTTTACCTAACCGGTATTGAACGAGAGAATTTTGTGTTGCTTTTGTTAAAATCAGGTCAAAAGGCATTCGATTATCTTTTTATTGAAGAACCTAGCGATTACGCAACCAAATGGATTGGTAGTCGCATGACAAAAGAAGAGGCAAATCAAATTTCCGGAATTCCTACAAATCGTATTTTGTATTTGAAAGATTTTGATGCTTTCGTATCCGGTGCTGTTTTACAAGATTCTAGAAGTGCATTAATCACGGTCCCAAGACATTTGTATTTGGATCTGTTTCGTCAGTATTCCATGCAAAAACCAGATTCATTGGCGCAATTTGATAAAATCATCTCTGCCTATCCAGAACTTCGTATAAAAGACGCGACTGTCATTTTAGATGAACAAAGAAGAACGAAATCCCAGTCTGAAGTAGATGAACTAAGAAAAGCAATCGCTTATACCGATAAAGGAATTCAAGCCATGATGTCTTCGGTAAAACCTGGACTCAATGAGCGTAATTTGGAAGCGTTATTTGAATTTTCAATCAAAATCGCAGGATCTAAGGGGATCTCTTTTAATACGATTGTAGCCTCTGGAAAGAACGCAACCGTATTGCATTATGAAAATAATGATTGTGATATTGAGGATGGTGCATTGGTCTTAACCGATCTAGGTGCTCTATCCAATACTTATTGCGCAGACATCACAAGAACCTATCCTGCAAATGGTGTATTCACAGAACGTCAAAAACAATATTACAATATCGTTTTAAGTGTAAATAAAGCAATCATCGAAGCTATCAAACCAGGAGTGACAGGAAACGAACTGAATGCATTAGCTACCGATCTGTTAGCTCAAGGATTGATTGATTTGGGTAAAATCAAAGAAAAATCTGAAGTCACACAGTATTATTATCACGGTATTGGTCATTATCTTGGACTCGATGTTCACGATGTAGGAACCTATTCCAAACCTTTGGAAGCTGGTGTTATCATTACTGTAGAACCGGGATTATACATTGCGGATGAAGGAATCGGAATCCGCATTGAAGATGACGTATTGGTTACAGAAACCGGCAGTGAGAATCTCTCCAAAGCCATCATTAAGGAAATTGACGAAATCGAAGCTTTCATGAAGAAGTGATACAATGAGTTATGTCGATGGAAGTATCAGTCGATATTTGTTCTATAACGAAGAGAATTCTTATTCCGTTATTAAGATCAAAATCGTCGATACGGACGAAATAGAATTGACCCATTATGAACCCACAATCATCGTTTGTGGGTTTTTTCCTAAGTTGGATAATTTTACCAATTATCGCTTTCATGGAAGTATCACTCATCATAATAAATATGGGATGCAATACAATGCCACATCTTTCGAACGGATTGTGGATAATACCTATATGGGTTTAGTCGACTATTTATCCAGTGATCTGTTTAAGGGAATTGGAAAGAAGACGGCAGAACGAATTGTTGATAAATTAGGGTTATCTGCATTGGATTTAATTGCCGATGACAAACATGTATTAGATGACATTCCAAGGATTAATCAGGATCTTCGTGACAGCATCTACCTACAAATCGTCGAACATCGCGATATGGAACAAACCTTAGTTTGGTTGTATAGCTTTGATATCTCACCAAAAATGGCACTTAAAATATACTCGGTATATGGAAATTCTACTATTCAAACAATAAAGGAAAATCCTTATGTATTAATGGATGAAGTCGAAGGTATTGGATTTAGAAGAGCGGATGAAATCGGTTTGAAAGTGGGATTTGCGTACGATTCCTATTTAAGAATACAAGCTGTTATCTACTATTTAATGAATGAGTTTATGAATAAATACGGTGACACGTATATCGAAAAAGACCGCCTTGTAGAATACACACTAAAATACTTAAATAACGATCAATTTGAAATCGACCCGGAATTGATTGTGAATCGTTTGAGTGCCTTGATCGAATCCGGAAGAATCATTCAAAAGGATGATGTTTTAAGTCTTGCCTATTTATATCGAAGTGAACAGTTTATCGCCAAAAAAGTACTTGATTTCGATGATTCAATTCGCTGGAATCAACAAGATCTCTATGCCTATATCGATGATTTTGAACGCCTCAATGACATTCAATATACAAAAGCCCAAAAACAAGCAATCATTACCGCTTTGACCAATCAAATGGTGATCATAACGGGTGGTCCAGGTACGGGGAAAACAACGGTCATTAAAGGAATCGTTGATATTTTTGCAATGTTGAACAATCAACGAAAAGACAGTGACTTAATCGCTTTAGCCGCTCCAACCGGAAAAGCAGCGAAACGATTGTCTTTTGCGACTGATCTCGAAGCGAAAACCATTCATAAATTATTGGAATACGATTATGAAGGACATTTTAATATCAATGAAGACAATCCATTGTCCCAAAAACTCATTATTATTGATGAAGTTTCTATGATGGATTGTTTGTTGGCGAAACGATTGTTTGAATCCGTTCAAGGAAGTGCTCAAATCGTTTTAGTAGGAGATGCGAACCAACTACCATCCGTTGGTCCTGGAGATGTCCTCCACGACCTAATTCGTTCCGACTTATTTTCTGTTGTGAAACTCGACATCATCCATCGTCAAGCCGAAAACTCCAATATTATCTCGCTGGCATACGATATTCTGAATCAAGAAATTGATCGCAGCATTTTTGATCACTATATAGATCGCGATTTTATTCGCGTTAGTGATGGTCTTATTGCCGATAAAATATTATCTGAAGTGAAACGTTTAATTCATATGGGATACGATTTATGGGAAGATATTCAAGTCTTGATTCCCATCTATAAAGGGCAAGTTGGAATAGACCGAGTCAATGATTTGATTCAAGCGAACTTTAACGCAAACAACAAAGAATTCAAAGTCACCTATAAAGACAAAACCTTCTTTTATAACGATAAAGTCATGCAGCTAGTGAATCAACCGGAAGACAACGTGATGAATGGCGATCAAGGAGTGGTTTCGGGAATTACAGAGAACGATGAATTAATCGTCGATTTCTCCGGGAATTTTGTGAAATATAATCTCAAAGACCTCGATAATCTCACCTTAGCTTATGCGATTTCAATTCATAAATCTCAGGGCTCGGAATACAAATGTGTGATTTTACCGATGATTCGTGCTTATACGATTATGTTAAAAAGAAAACTCTTATACACTGCTGTTACAAGAGCAAAAGAGAAGTTATTATTGATTGGAGATTTTGATGTCTATAAGCGTGGAGTTCTTGGACAAGACCAGCCGAGAAACACCTTATTGAACGTTTTTTTACAAGAAGAGATCAATCGAAAACCCGATTCTGAACTGCGCATCGAGGATTTTTTGTAAAACGGTTAATTCCATTTGCAAAGTACTATAAAATATTGTATAATGACAGGGTATAAAATCGTGGACGAAGACGAGTAATGATTCGGTTGTTTCGAAGAGAGTCCGAACTAGGTGGAAACGGATAAACAATGGATTATGAAGCTACTTCCGAGAGGTGTCAAAAACACCCGTGTTCTCGCGTTAAGAGAATGAGTGCTAGCAGTGCTAGAAGTAAGGTGGTACCACGGTCTTTTCGTCCTTTGATTAGGGCGATTTTTCTTTTATTGGGAGGCAAACATGAAATACAAAACAGGTAATGAAATCCGCAACACATGGTTAAATTTCTTTAAAGACAAAGGTCATTTGGTCGAAGAAGGAGCTTCTTTGATTCCAAACGATGACCCGACTTTGTTATGGATGAACTCCGGTGTCGCGGCATTAAAAAAATACTTTGACGGACGAATTGTTCCAAAGAATCCGCGGATTGTCAATGTTCAAAAATGTATTCGTACAAACGATATTGAAAACGTAGGGCATACGGCTAGACATCATACATTTTTTGAAATGCTTGGGAATTTCTCGATTGGCGACTATTTCCGTGAAGAAGCTTTGGAATTTGCTTATGAGATTTTGACCAGTGAAAAATACTTTGGTTTTCCTATGGATAAACTATATTTTACCGTTTATCCACTCGATAATGATTCGTTTGAAAAATGGAAAAGTCTTGGAGTTCCAGAAGAGCGTATCCTTAAAACCGATGACCAAAATTTCTGGGAAATTGGGGAGGGTCCTTGTGGTCCTTGTACGGAAGTCTTTTATGATAGAGGACCGGACTTCGGTGATTTTGGTGTGGACTCGATTCGCAAAGATATCGAAAATGATCGCTATGTAGAAATATGGAACATCGTATTTTCCCAATATAACGCAACCAAAGGATTAAAACGAGAAGATTATCCTGAATTACCAAATAAAAATATTGATACCGGAGCTGGGCTAGAACGGTTTGCTTCTGTGATTCAAGGAGCGAAAACCAATTACGAAACCGACCTTTTCATGCCAATTATTCATAAAATTGAAGAGATTAGTGGTATGACCTATGAAGGACAAATCGAATTCAAAGTCATCGCCGATCATATTCGTACTGTAACCATGGCTGTCGCAGATGGTGCGATGATGTCGAATGAAGGACGCGGTTATGTATTGCGTCGATTATTGCGTCGCGCAGTCAAACATGGAAAACAACTGAAAATTGACCGTCCATTCTTAGCAGAATTGGTCGATGTCGTTTGTGATATGATGAAAGCTTTTTATCCATATGTTATCGATAAAAAGAAAATCATTAAAAAGATTATCGTTGCGGAAGAAAACAAATTCTTGGAAACCTTACTGGCTGGGGAGAAGAAGTTTTTTGAAATCGCCCACAACACCGATGGAAACCAAATCAATGGTGCAGATGCATTTTTGTTATATGATACCTATGGTTTCCCATTGGAACTCACTATGGAATATGCAGAAGAAATTGGAAAAACAGTGGATTCTGAAGGGTTCGCATCCGAAATGGAACAACAAAAAGAACGCGCTCGTGCCGCTCGTGGAGACATTCAATCCATGGCTTCTCAAAATCAGGAATATTTGGATTTTGACAAAAAGAGCGAATTTGTCGGCTATGAAACCTTGATTGAAACAACCAAAATCATCAAAGTTTTTAAAGATGGATTGGTATTGCGCAAGACTCCATTCTATGCAACTTCTGGTGGACAAGTCGCAGATACTGGACGAATCTTTAACGATGATTTTGTCTTGCATGTCACAGACGTTGAGAAACTACCAAACGGACAATTCTTGCATCATATTGAAGAAGAAATCAGTCTGGATTTTGAAGGAGAAAAAGTAACCGCTGCAGTCGATGAAACAAAACGTCACCTAACCGAATACAATCACTCCGCAACCCATTTAATGTTCTTTGCGTTGCGACAAGTCTTAGGAGATCATGTGTCCCAACAAGGATCTTTTGTTAATGCTGAAGGACTTCGTTTCGACTTTAATCATTATGAACCAATTTCAGATGAACAAATCTTAACCGTTGAAAAGATGGTCAAAGAAATGATTCATGATTCCTATCAAGCACATACGAGAATCGTCTCTGTTGATGAAGCGAAGGCTGCTGGTGCTATCGCAGAATTTGGTGAAAAATACGAAGATAAAGTGCGAATGATCGACTTGAAATATACATTGGACCTTTGTGGAGGAACACATGTAAAAGATATCAAAGACATTCAAAATTTTGCAATCAAAAGCGTATCCTCGATTGGCTCTGGGATTTATCGTATCGAAGGAGTCACAAATAAAGCAGTTATGGTATTATCCGATTCCTTAGAAGGAATCAATTCCGATATCGACAATTTGATGGAAAAAGCGAAGAAAATTCTCGTACAAGCAAAATCCGAAGAAATGGATTTATCATTTGAGTTTGACCGCAATATTCCAAAATTAGGAAGTTACCAAGATGTATTGAATAAACGTTCCTTATTGCATCAAGCACAAGCAAAAGTCAAGGAATTGGAGAAAGCATTCCATAAGGCTCAAGATGAAAAAGCATTGAATTCAGTAAGTGACTTCAGTGAATTCACCTACCAAGATAAAATCATTGCTAAAGTCGAAGGCATCGTTGGTAATGCGTTGAAACAATTAGCCGATGATTTGGCAGGTCGCCAGGGCATATCATTTGTCTTATTGGCTAGCGTATCCGATGACAAAGTAATCTTTGTTGCGAAATCGAACGATGCTTCCATTCACGCTGGTAAGATGGTCAAAGAAGCTGCTATTATCACCGATGGTAATGGAGGCGGACGGCCTGACTTTGCACAAGCAGGTGGAAAGAATCCTGAGAAAGTCGATGAAGCACTTGACTATATCAAAGGATTGGTTTTATGAAACGCGTAATTGGATTAGACTTAGGCGATAAAACTCTCGGGATTGCATCCAGCGATCTCAGTCAAATGATTGCGAATGTCTATTCAACAATCCGTTTTGAACAAAATGATTTTGACTCAGCCATGTCTCAATTAAAAAAAGTCGTATCCGAATTAGAACCGGAAAAGATTATTTTGGGACTACCAAAGAACATGGATGGCAGTATTGGCTTTCAAGCCCAAAAAGCGTTGGATTTTAAAGCCAAAATTGAGTCCGAAATCGGCTTAGAGGTTGTCTTGATTGATGAACGACTTACCTCTAAAATGGCAGAAAGCATCATGCTGCAAGCGGATCTTTCCAGAAAAAAACGAAAAACCAAAGTGGACACACTCGCTGCCACTTTGATCTTACAAACATATTTAGATAGGAGACCATAAACCATGGAAGAAGAAATTTTATACGTCATAGACGAAGAAGGAAATGAGCTAGAAGCCGTTATCGTAATGACATTTGACTCAGAAGAATTTGAAAAATCATACGTTGTTTATCGTATGAAAGATGATGAAAGCGGAGAATACTTCGCAGCTAGCTTCAATCCGGATGACGGAGATGAAGGGCAATTAAATCCGATTGAGACCGATGAAGAATGGGATTTTGTGGAAGAAGTTCTTGAAAGTTTCTTGGAAGACCAAGAAGAGGAAGAAGAACACGATCACGACCATGATCACGACCACGACCATGATCATTAATGAATGACTATTTCGCTCAAAAAAACAAACCAAAAACAACTCAAGTAATCGATGAAATCCTTGCTTTGGCAAAAGAACTTGGTACACCAATCATTCAAGAAGATGCAATTCACTTCATGATTCAGTTGATCAAGATTGCCAAAGCAAAAAGGGTTTTAGAGATTGGTACTGCAATCGGATATTCGGCGATTATGATCGCCAGTTTTACTCCTGCAACTGTTCTAACTTTGGAACGAGATTCCCAAAGTGTGGCACTTGCGAAAGAACACATTAAGAAAGCAAACTTAGATTCTCGCATCCAAGTAATTGAAACCGATGCGAACGAATATACACCGACAGAAGAGGAACCGTTTGATCTTCTCTTCATTGATGCGGCAAAGGCGTCTTACGAACGTTTTTTTGAGCGTTTTTCGCCGTTTGTCAAACCCGGAGGAATCATTGTTGCGGATAATCTGTTATTCCACGGATTGGTGGAGCATCCCGAAGATGCTCACACCAAAGGGACAAAATCATTGGTTCGCAAAATCGATGACTTCAATGATTATCTGACTTCAAAAGATGGCTTTGATACCTATCTCTATGCAATCGGGGACGGACTATCCATTTCTATCAAAAAGGAGTAACCCATGCAACTTGTCGCAAGACTCAAAACGAAATGTGAGATTGAGACCTTCCATCAACTTGGTGTTGATGTTTTAAGTCTGGACACAATCTTTTCCATCCATAAACTCACCTATTATCACCCTTGCGATATTGAAGCAGTGATTGCTCTTGCCAAACCAAAAGGACTGAAATTATATTTAAATGTCAATCAAATGATGCATGAAAAAGATCTTTCTTCTTTGCGTTTGTTTTTGAGAGAAGTCAAAGCAATGGAAATCGATGGGATTGTGATTAACGACTTAACTGTATTTGTGATTGCCAAAGAACTAGGGATCGAAAACAAAATCATTTATCAACCTGGCACAATGAATACCGATTCTTTTTCCATCGAATATTTTCAAATTCATCCCATCAAAGGGATTACCTTATCGAGAGAGATAACCTTACAGGAAATCCAGACGGTTTCGATGAATCTCAATCATCTGGAACTTTCCTTGATTGGTCATGGATATTTGGATATGTTCTATTCCAAACGAAAGCTGTTGACTAATTATTTCAAGCATGCAGGATTGATTGGGAAAGTCAAATTAAATAAACATCAGTTTCGTTTGAGCGAAGAAATGCGTAAAGAGGATTTCTATCCAATTGTAGAAGATGAATTTGGTACACATATTTTCCGCTCTCACAAATTGATTTCAATACAAGAATTAAACGTATTAGAACCACTTCTTTCTGATTTCTTTTTGGAACGCTTGTTTTTGGAGGATGAAGAGTATTATGATTCGATTCGGTTATACAAAGGAAAAATGACAGAAGCAGAATTCCTTCAAAGATACCAAAACTATGAATCCGGTTTTTATTATCAACCAACTGAATTGATTAAGGGTGATAATGATGAGAGTTGAATTATTGGCTCCAGCCGGAAATCTGGAAAAAGCAAAAGTTGCACTTCTTTACGGTGCTGACGCCGTCTATGTCGGCGGAGTGCGCTTCTCATTACGCGCTAGAGCATCCAATTTCTCATTAGAGATGTTGGAAGAATTGGTCGAGTTCGCACATGCAAGAAACAAAAAAGTGTATGTAACGATGAATATCGTGGTACACGATGAAGATTTGGTTGGATTGGATGATTATTTGCTGGCACTGGATCGAATCAAAGTGGATGCTATCATCTGTACGAGTTTTGCAATCATCGAACGGGCAAAGCAAATCACCGACTTAGAGATCCACTTATCCACTCAATTTTCATTAACAAACTCTGTTTTAGCAGATTATTTCTATGATCAAGGAATCCAAAGAGTCGTCTTGGGAAGAGAATTGACTTTAGAGGAAATCCGCGAAGTTCAAACAAACACAAAAGCCGATCTTGAAGTGTTTATTCACGGAGGGATGTGTGTTTCCTATTCCGGTCGTTGTACGCTATCCAATTATATGGTGGGTAGAGATGCAAATCGAGGCGGATGTGCACATAGCTGTCGTTGGCTGTATGATTTGTACGACGGGAACGATAAACTATCACATGACCATGATTTCCAAATGTCATCTAGAGATTTGGAAGCAATCGAATTCATTCCTAGCTTAATCGATATTGGCGTAGC